>NZ_JBFRDY010000003.1:0-442446 GCF_052114035.1 Janibacter sp. RAF52
CGCCCACAGAGCCTGACTCGTCGAACACCGCCACGACCCGCGCGATAACCGCCGGCGTGACCACAACAGGCGAGCGTCTTCCCCTCGAAACGACCATGGTCCTCGCAACTCCTCAGATCGAGGTGTTGCGAGGACCATGTGAACCGAAGATCACCGGTGCCGCCCCCTTCGTCATGCGCATCTCCCTCGGCAAATGCGGGCGGGGGTGCGTATTTCCCTAGGGAAATGTGGGTGAGGGTGGTGATTTGCCTAGGGAAATGTGGGTGAGGGTGGTGATTTCCCTAGGGAAATGAGCGGGTGGGGTGGTCAGAGCGAGCCGATGCCGCCGATCACCGCGGGGCCGGGGGAGCCGGAGCCGTCACGGCGGCCATCGGCCTCGGGCAGCGTGATCGCGACCCCGTTGGGCTGGGCGGCGCGGGCGCCGGCTCGGCCCACCCAGGCGAACAGCAGGCCGTCCTCACCCTTGAGGAAGCGGTGCGCGCGCACGCCGGCGGTGGCGCGGCCCTTGCCGGGGTACTCGTCGAAGCTGGTGACCTTCCACGACCCGGCATCAGTGCCCGGCAGCGCGTCGGAGGAGCCCGAGACGGTGACGACGATGTTGTCGCGGTTGAGGTCGACGGCACCGAAGAAGACCACCTTGGCGTCGTCGCCGAGACGGATGCCGGCGATGCCACCACCGCTGCGGCCCTGCGGGCGCACATCACCGGCAGAGAAGTGCAGCAGGCTCGCCTGGTCGGTGACGAAGACGAGCTGCTCCTCGCCGGTCGTCAGCTCGACGGCCCCGACGACCCGGTCGCCGTCCTTGAGCGAGATCGCCTCCCACGAGCTGCCCTTGGGGTAGTCGGTCGTCACCCGCTTGACGACGCCCCGAGCCGTGCCGAGGGCCAGGCCGGGTGAGTCGGGGGACAGGCTCATCAGGGTCAGGGGCACCTCGTCGGCGGCGAGGTCGACGTAGGCCGCGAGAGGAGCCCCGCCCGACAGCGTGGGCGCGCCGTTGGACGGCGGCAGCGTCGGCAGCTCGAGTGCGCCCAGACGCACCACGCGCCCCGCGGAGGTGACGACGGCCAGCTCGCCGCGTGCGGTCGTGCGCACGGCGGCGACGATCGCGTCGTGCTTGGCCCGACCCCCGTCGCGCGAGAGCGGCTCGGCATCACTCGTGCGAGCCAGCAGACCGGTGCTCGAGAGCAGCACCCAGCAGGGGTCGTCGGCGACCTCGAGCGGCGTGGACGCCGCGGCCGGCTGCCCAGCGGACTCGAGCAGGACCGTGCGCCGGGGGTCGCCGTGCTTCTTGGCGACCTCGGCCAGCTCGCTCGAGATGAGCTTGGTCAGGACCTTGTCGTCGCCGAGGATCTCCTCGAGGGCCGCGATCTGCTCGAGCAGCTCGCTCTGCTCCTTTTCGAGCTCGATCCGGGAAAACTTCGTGAGCCGGCGCAGCTGCAGGTCGAGGATGAAGGTCGCCTGGACCTCCGAGAGGTCGAAGACCTCCTGCAGGCGGGTGCGGGCGATCGCCGCGTCGTCGCTGCTGCGGATGACCTGGATGACCTCGTCGATGTCGAGGATCGCGATGAGCAGGCCCTCGACGAGGTGCAGCCGCTCGCGCCGCTTGGCGAGGCGGTACTCGCTGCGCCGCCGCACGACGTCGCGCCGGAAGTCGACGTAGACCGTGAGCAGCTCCTTGAGCCCCATGGTCCGCGGTCGGCCGTCGACGAGCGCGACGTTGTTGATGGAGAAGGAGTCCTCCATCGGGGTCAGCTTGTACAGCTTGTCGAGGACGGCCTCGGGGTTGAAGCCGTTCTTGATCTCGATGACCAGCTGCATGCCGGACTCGCGGTCGGTGAGGTCCTTGACGTCGGCGATGCCCTGCAGCTTCTTCGACTGCACCGCGTCCTTGATCTTCTCGATGACCTTTTCGGGGCCGACGAGGTAGGGCAGCTCGGTGACGATGATGCCCTGCCGGCGCGGCGAGACCTTGTCGATCCGCGTGGTCGCCCGCGTGCGGAAGCTGCCGCGCCCGGTGAGGTAGGCGTCGCGGATCCCGCCGAGCCCGACGATCCGCCCGCCGCCGGGCAGGTCGGGGCCGGGGACGAACTTCATCAGGTCGTCGAGGCTGGCGTCCGGGTGGGTCAGCAGGTGGCGGGCGGCGCCGATGACCTCGACGAGGTTGTGCGGCGGCATGTTGGTGGCCATGCCGACCGCGATGCCCGTCGTGCCGTTGACGAGGAGGTTGGGGTAGGCCGAAGGGAGGACGTCCGGCTGCGTGAGCTGGTCGTCGTAGTTGGGCACGAAGGGGACGGTGTCCTCGTCCAGGCCCGTGACCATGAGCAGTGCGGCGGGCGCCATCCGTGCCTCGGTGTACCGGCTCGCCGCCGGCCCGTCGTCGAGCGAGCCGAAGTTGCCGTGGCCGTCGACGAGCGGAAGCCGCATGGAGAAGGGCTGGGCCAGGCGCACGAGGGCGTCGTAGATCGCCGAGTCTCCGTGCGGGTGGTACTTGCCCATGACCTCGCCGACGACGCGCGAGGACTTCACGTGGCCGCGCTCGGGGCGCAGGCCCATCTCGCTCATCGAGTAGAGGATGCGGCGGTGGACGGGCTTGAGGCCGTCGCGCGCATCGGGCAGGGCCCGGGCGTGGATCACCGAGTAGCTGTACTCGAGGAAGGCATTGCGCATCTCGTCCGCGACGTCGATGTCGACGATCCGCTCGGGCGCGTCGACGGGTGGGGAGGCGGCAGGACGGCGGGCCATGCGGGCGGTGACTCCTCGTGGGCTGGTGCTGATGAGCCCACCCATCTTCCCCCTTCGCCGCTGTCGGGCCGGGACCGACACACGTGACCTGCCGCGGGCGCGGCACGAGGGGCCCGTGGCAGGATTGGGGACATGACGGAGCTCCCACCGGGGTACCCGGTGCTGGCGGAGGCCGACGTCGTCCTGCGGGACGGCTCGGTCTGCAGACTGCGGCCGATCAAGCCGTCCGATGCCGACGGCATCCGGCAATTCCACTCGCGCCAGTCCGACGAGTCGATCTACCTGCGCTTCTTCGCGCCGATGCGCACCCTGAGCGACCGCGACATCAAGCGCTTCACCGAGGTCGACTACCACGACCGGATGGCCTTGGTCGCGACGATCGGCGACGACATCATCGGCATCGGGCGCTACGACCGGGTGAGCCCGCACAGTGCCGAGGTCGCCTTCAACATCTCCGACCACTACCACGGCAAGGGCATCGGGTCGGTGCTGCTCGAGCACCTCGCGGCCATCGCCCACGCCGGCGACATCACCGAGTTCGAGGCGGAGGTGCTGCCGCACAACCGCAAGATGCTCTCCGTCTTCTCCGAGGCCGGCTACCAGGTGAGCCGCCGCCTCGAGGACGGGGTCGTCACCCTCCACTTCGCCATCGAGCCCACTGCCGAGTCGTTGTCGGTGCGCTTCGCCCGCGAGCACCGCGCCGAGTCGCAGAGCGTGCGGGCCATGCTCCACCCGACCTCGGTGGCGGTCATCGGCGCCAGCCGGCGTGAGCGGGCCATCGGCCACCAGGTGCTCAAGCAGGTCCTCGACGGCGGCTTCACCGGTCAGATCCACGCGGTCAACCCGGACGCGGGGGAGATCCTCGGCCTGACGGCCGTGCGCACGGTCGGGGAGATCGAGGGGGGAGTGGAGCTCGCCGTCATCGCGGTGCCCGCCGAGCGGGTGACCCAGGTCGTCCTCGAATGCGCCGCGGTGGGGGTCAAGACCCTGCTCATCATCTCCTCGGGCTTCGCCGAGGTCGACGAGGCCGGGGCCGCGCGGCAGCAGGAGGTGCTCCGGCTCGCCCGGACCCACGGCATGCGGGTGCTCGGACCCAACTCCTTCGGCCTGATCAACAACGACCCCGCGGTGAGTCTCAACGCGACCCTGACCCCGGTCATCCCGCGCCCGGGCCACCTCGGCCTGTTTTCGCAGAGTGGCGCGCTCGCGATCGCCAACCTCGACTCGGCGGCGCGACGCAACCTCGGCATCTCGGTCTTCGCCTCCGCGGGCAACCGGGTCGACGTCTCCGGCAACGACCTCATGCAGTACTGGGTCGACGACGAGCGCACCCACGCGGTGGGGCTCTATCTCGAGTCGATGGGCAACCCGCGCAAGTTTTCCCGCGTGGCACGTCACCTCGCCTCCAACAAGCCGGTCATCGTCGTCAAGCCGGCGTCGGCGACCTACGGCGTGCCCCCCGGGCACAAGGTCCGCAAGCCCAAGGTCAAGCCGCACGTCTTCGGCTCGATGCTGCAGCAGGCCGGGGTCATCCACTGCGAAAACGTCCACCAGATGTTTGACGTCGCGCAGCTGCTCGTCCACCAGCCGCTGCCGGCGGGGCGCCGCGTGGCCATCGTCGGCAACTCCAGCCAGCTGGCCGCGCTCTGCGCCGACAACGCCACCGAGCGCGGCCTCGAGGTCGTGCACGGTCCGGTCGCCATCCCGACCGAGGCCTCGGCGCGCGAGTTCCAGAGAGCGGTCGACGCCGCCTTCGGTGACCCCGACGTCGACTCCGTCATCGTCTGCTTCATCCCGCCCGTCGGTGCCCTGGACCAGGAGGTCGTCGACGCCCTGCGGCACGCCGCCTCCCGATCCGACAAGCCGTGCGTGGCGACGCTGCTCGGTCTGCGCGGCGTCGACGAAGGGGGTGACGCCGCCTTCCTCCACGAGACCGGCGAGGTCGCCGACGACACCCCGCGCCAGGCGGTGCCGCTCTACCCGATGCCCGAGGAGGCCATCCGCGCACTGGCCCTGGCGACGGACTACGGGCAGTGGCGCGACAAGGACAAGGGCGAGACCGTCGTGCGCGATGGTATCGACCGGTGGGCTGCGCGGGCGCTGCTCGACCGGGTGCTCGAGGAGGACCCGGAGGGCCGGGCCCTGACGAGCGACGAGTCCCGTGAGCTGCTCGCCGCCTACGGCATCGACGTGTGGCCCCGCTTCGAGGTGGCCGACGTCGACGAGGCCGTCGCCATCGCGGAGGAGGTCGGCTACCCGGTCGTCGTCAAGTCACTCTCCCCGCTGGTGCGTGGGCAGGCCCTCCTCGAGGGCATCCGCGTCGACCTGCACGACGCGCACGCGGTGCGCTCGGCCTTCGAGGCCCTGGACCGGCGGCTGGCGCCGATGGATGCCAACTACTTCGTCGTGCAGCGGATGGCCCGGCCGGGGGTCTCGACGGTGCTCTCGACGCTGGAGGACCCCCTCTTCGGGCCGGTCGTCTCCTTCAGCATCGCGGGCGCGCCGACGACCCTGCTCGACGACATCGCCTACCGGATCCCGCCGCTCACCGACGTCGACGTGCGCGAGCTCGTCGAGGACCTCAAGCTCGCCCCGCTGCTCATGGGGCACGACGGCGCGGCGCCGGTCGACCGGGCGGCGCTCGAGGACATCCTCGGGCGGCTGTCGATCATGTCCGACGACTTCCTCGAGCTGTCGTCGGTCGAGCTCAACCCCGTCGTCGCCCACACCGAAGGCGCCACGGTGCTCGGCGCCGACGTCATGATCGCGCCGGTGACCCGTCGCCGGATCGACACCGGCGCGCGGAGCCTCACCTGACGCTGGGGCACAATGGCCCACATGCCCGCACCTGCTGATCTCACGGCGATCTCGCTCCCGGACGCCCTCATGGCCGACATCGAGCGCGCGGGCTACTACCCGGCCCTCGTCGCCGACGTCATCAAGGCCGCCGTCGGGTCCGAGGACGTGCACGGTCACCTCGTGCACCAGGAGACGACCTTCGACCAGGACGCCGTGCGGCGGCACATCACGGTCTTCGCCCGCACCGGCACCCGGCTCGTCGTCGCCCACGCCGACGACTTCCCGGACCACTTCTCCGGGGCCCACGAGATCGCCACGGCCACGACCGAGTGCATCCCGCTCCCCTCGGTGCGCGGCGTCATGCTGACCCACGTCGTCGGTGACCCCTCGAGCTATGTGCCCGGGTCCCTCGGCAGCGAGGTCACGCTCACCGTCGGCTGGGGCGCGGTCAGCCGCGTCGACCTGCTGCCCGCGCAGTGCAACGACCCGGACTGCGAGGGCGGCGACCACGGCTACGACGGCACCATCACGAGCGACGACATCGCCCTGCGGATCAGCGCGCAGGCCGAAGGCCGTGAGGCGCTCGATCGCGCCATCGAGTTCGCCCGCGACCTGTCGGCGAGCATCGGGCACCGCCCGCCCGCATGACGCACCACCACTCGCCCCTCCTGCCCGCCACGCCGCGGCTCGACCGCGTGCTGCCGGCCGTCGCGACGAGCCTGGGCGTCCCCGGCCTGACGAAGGGAGGGGACCGCCCCCTTCGTCCCGCCCGCAGGGCCGTCGTCGTCCTCGTCGACGGACTCGGGGCCCAGCTGCTCGCCCGTCGGGGCGGGCACGCGCCCTTCCTGCGGCAGCTCCTCCAGGACGCCGACGCGGCCCGCACCATCGACTGCGGCTTCCCGTCGACGACGGCGACCTCGATGGGCACCTTCGGCACCGGCACGCTCGCCGGCGCCCACGGGCTCGTCGGCTACGAGGCCTATGACCCGGACACCGACAGCGTCTTCAACGAGCTGTCGTGGGAGGACGGGCCCGCGCCGCGACGCTGGCAGCCCGCCCCGACGGTCTTCGAGGGCGCTGTGGAGGCCGGCGTCGGCGTCACCCGGATCGGGCCGGGCTTCTTCGACGGGTCGGGCCTGACCGAGGCGGCGCTGCGCGGAGGCTCCTTCGTCGCCGCCTCGAGCCTCGCCCAGCGGGTCGACGCGACGCTGCGCGCCGTGCGGGCCCAGCCGCGCGGGCTGGTCTACCTCTACTGGGGCGACATCGACAAGGTCGGCCACGTCCACGGCTGCGATTCCCACGAGTGGGTCGCCGAGCTCGAGTCCGTCGACGCCGAGCTGGCCCGGCTCGCCTCATCGCTGCCGCGCGACACGGCGCTGCACATCACCGCCGACCACGGCATGGTCGACGTGCCGCTCGAGGCCCGACCCGACATCGCCACCGACGCCGATCTCGATGCCGGTGTCCGTCACGTCTCGGGGGAACCGCGCTGCGTCCAGCTGCACGTGCGGCCCGGCGCCCGCGACGACGTCGTCGACACGTGGCGCGCGCGACTGGGGGAGGACGCCCTCGTCGTCACGACCGAGGAGGCGATCGAGGCCGGCTGGTTCGGCACCGTGAGTGCGAGCGTGCGCCCGCGCATCGGCGACGTCATCGCCGCGATGACCGGGCCCGTCGCCGTCGTCGACTCCCGCCGCCACCGGCCCGAGCTGCGCTCGCTGCTCGGGGTGCACGGCTCGATCACCGCCGACGAGGTCGCGGTGCCCTGGCTCGTCCTCTCGCCGCAGGAGCAGTGACGTGGCGGAGCTGAGCTTCTTCGCCGGGACGATGGACTGCGGCAAGTCCACGCTCGCCCTGCAGATGGACCACAACCACCGCGCTCGCGGGCGTGCGGGGCTGATCTTCACCCGGCTCGACCGCTCGGGCGAGGCGGTGCTCTCCTCACGTCTCGGCCTGGAGACCCCGGCGATCGAGGTCGCCACCGACCTCGACATCTGGGAGGCGGTCGTCGCCCACCTCACCGCGGGTGGCCGGGTCGACTACCTGATCTGCGACGAGGCGCAGTTCTACACGCCCGGGCAGGTGGAGCAGCTCGCGCGCATCGTCGACGAGCTCGACATCGAGGTCTTCGCCTTCGGCATCACGAGCGACTTCCGCACCGAGCTCTTCCCGGGTAGCCGTCGGCTCATCGAGCTCGCCGACCGCACCCAGGTGCTGCAGGTGTCGGCGCTGTGCTGGTGCGGACGGCGTGCGACGCACAATGCCCGCGTCGTCGACGGCGTCATGGTCGTCGAGGGGGAGCAGGTCGTCGTCGGAGACACCGCCGACCCCGACCACGTCGCCGAGGTCGAGTACGAGGTGCTCTGCCGACGCCACCACATGCGGCGGATGAGCTCGCAGGCCGCTCGGGCCGCGGCGCAGTCCGCGGACGTGCTGCCCTTCGACCTCGACGCCTGTCCGGTGACGCCGCACGACTGACCGCGCTGGTCACGAGACCGGTCCGTGCGCGAGACCGCCCGCAGGGAAGCGACTCAGCCGTCCTGCCGTCAGTCCCGGGTGGTCCCAAACATCACGTCGTCCCAGCTCGGGACCCGCGCGCGGCCCTTGCGGCCACGGCTCTTGCTGCCGGAGTCCGCCTCGGAAGTCTGGTCGGCCTCGTCCTGCTCGGTGTCGGCGTGGTCCGCGTCGTCCTCGTCGGACACGTCGGGCTCCGAGGCCGTCTCCTCGTCCACGGGCTCGTCCACCGTGGTCTCGTCCTCGGGAGCCTCGTCCGCCCCCGTGTCGGCATCAGCGGTGGGCGCCGGGGCGTCGTCCTCGGCAGGCCGGGTACTGCCCTTCGCCTCGTCGGCAGCTGCCGCCTGCTCGGCGGTGGTATCCGCGGTCGACTCCTCTCGAGCGGCCGCTGCGGCGCGCTCCGGCGACTCCTCGTCGCGCGGGTGCGTGCCCCCGGCCGGCGGGGGCAGCTCGTCGATGGGCAGCGCGTCCTCGGCGGGGGCGGTCTCGGCGGCGGCGCGGGTCTTGCGCCGACCACCGCGGCGGCGGCTCTTGGCGCCGGAGTGCTCACGCATGGAGTTGATGAGGTCGTCGGTGTTGGCCCGCTGGGCCCGCTCGACCTTGGTCTCCTCGACCTCGACGTCGAAGACGGCCGTGGGGCGGTGCACCGTCGTCGGCACAGGACCGGCCGGGGTGTCGGCCTCGGAGAGCCACTTGGCCTCGTCGTTCTTGGCGACCACGCTCATGCCCGCGAGGTCGAACCACCACGTCGCCGTGCGCTCGCGCCCGCCGGCGGTGAAGACCGCCGACACCGTCCACTGGCCCTCGCCGTCACGGCAGGCGTCCCAGACGACCGACGACGGCTCGACACCGCGGCCGGTGAGCCGGATCGTGGCGCGCTGGGCGAGGGTCTCGGGGGAGCCGGCCTGGTTCGTGCCGCGCATCCGCACGGCCTGCGCCCGGGTCGCGACGTGCTCGCGCTCGGCGAGCACCGGTCCCTCGAAGCGCGCGATCTTGTCGAGGTCCCAGCCGGTGCGGGCCGCGACCTCGTCGGCGGACGCGCCGGCGCGGATCATCGCCTGCACCTCGCGCGGCCGGACGTTGTTGTCGATGGCGATCTGCAGCTGTCCGAGGCGCGGGCGGTCCCGGCGGGCGGCGGCGCGCAGGGGCTCGTCGATCCGAAGCCGGTACTCCTCACCGGAGTCGTCCGTCACCAGCAGGTGCTCGCCGTCGTCGTGCACCCCGATGAGTCGCAGGTCGCGCATCAACTATCCCTCTCGTCCATCGTGCTCCCTGACGACTCTGCCACCTGCCCGGCCCGATCCGTGGACGCACACGCCGCGGGGATACCTTGTGTCCATGTCCGAGACGATGACCGACCACCCCCTTCGCCCGTACGACGCGGTGCTCGTCCAGTCCTTCGGTGGGCCGGAAGGGCCCGACGAGGTCCTGCCCTTCCTGCGTCGCGTCACCGCCGGCCGCGGGGTGCCCGACGAGCGGCTCGTCGAGGTCGGCGCCCACTACGAGCGGGTCGGCGGGGTCAGCCCGCTGCCGGCGCTCAACCGTCGCCTCGTCGCGGACCTCGCGGCGGAGCTCACGGCCCGCGAGTGCCCGCTGCCGGTCGTCCTCGGCAACCGCAACTCGACCCCCTTCGTCGACGAGGCCCTCGACGAGCTCACCGCCGGCGGTGCCCGGCGGGTCCTCGTCGTGCCGACGAGCGCGTGGCGCAGCTACTCCTCGTGCCGGCAGTACCGCGAGGGGCTGGCCGACGCCGTCGAAGGGAGGGAGGGCCTGGTCGTCGACAAGGTCCGGCCCTTCGGCGAGCACCCCGGCTTCGCCGCGACCTTCGCCCGCGACACCCTTGCCGCGGCACGTGAGGCGGTCGCCGCAGTGGGGGCCGACGCGGTGGCTCTGCTCTACGTCACCCACTCCATCCCCGACGCGATGGACGAGACCTCGGGACCCGGCGACGGCGACGGGCGGGCCTACTCGGCCGACCAGGCCGAGACCGCCGCCGCGATCACCGCCGAGGTCGACACGGTGCTCGGCACCGACCTGGCAGCGGGGCTGGCCTTCTGCTCCCGGTCCGGCTCGCCCCGCACCCCGTGGCTCGAGCCGGACGTCAACGACCGGATGCGCGAGCTCGCCGACGAGGGGGTCCGCCACGTCGTCGTCGTGCCGATCGGCTTCGTCTCCGACCACATGGAGGTCGTCCACGACCTCGACGTCGAGGCGGCGGCGACGGCCGCGGAGCTGGGCCTGGCGATGACGCGCGTGGCGACGCCGGGTGCAGACCCCGCCTTCGTCGGCGGACTCGTCGACGTCATGCTCGAGCGGGCCGCGCAGGCCCGCGGCGAGGAGCCCGTGCGGGCGACCTGGCGCGACCTCGACTCGCACCCAGCCGTGTGCCCGGCGGGCTGCTGCCCCAACCTGCGCGAGTCCCGCCCCGCGCTGTGCGGGCAGGACTGACCGTGCCGACCCCCACGACCGACCCCGCGGCCCTGGCGGTCATCGCCCTGACGGTGGCCCTCGAGGCCGGCGACCTCATCACGCAGGAGCGCCCGCGTGACCTCGAGGTCGCTGAGACCAAGACGTCGGCGACCGACGTCGTCACCGTCATGGACCAGCGCAGCCAGGACCTGCTGCTGCGCCGGCTCGGCGAGCTGCGCCCGGACGACGCCTTCGCCGGCGAGGAGCGCGGCGATCGCGCAGGGACGTCCGGCATCACCTGGGTCGTCGACCCGATCGACGGCACGGTCAACTACCTCTACGACGTGCCCGCGTACTCGGTGTCCGTCGCCGCCGTCGTCGGTGACCCGACGACCGACGGTGCGTGGCAGCCCGTGGCCGGAGCGGTCGTCAACCCGGTGACGGGGGAGCGGTACACAGCATGGTCCGGTGGCGGTGCGTGGCGCGCCGTCGGCGACGACGCGCCGGTGCGCCTGGCCGTGGCCGAGACGGACCTGGCCACCGCGCTGTGCGGCACCGGCTTCGGATACGACGTGGGTCGCCGGGCCTGGCAGGCCGAGGTGCTCACCCACGTGCTGCCCCGCGTGAGGGACATCCGACGCTTCGGCAGCGCGGCGCTCGACCTGTGCCGGGTGGCCGAGGGGAGCCTCGACGTCTACTACGAGCGGGGTCTCAACCCGTGGGACATGGCCGCCGGATGGCTCGTCGCGACGGAGGCGGGCGCGGAGGTCACCGACCTCGCCGGCGGGGTGCCCCGCGCGACCATGACCCTGGCCGGGCCGCCCCGCCTCAGGGCGGCGCTCGGGGAGGTCCTCGACCGCGCCGTCGGGACCGTGGGAGCCGAGGGTCTCGACTAGCAGCAGGTGAGGTGGCGCACAGCCAGCGGATGGGGCACAATCCGGCGCGCCGGGCACAAATTCAGCACCTGCTGCGTTGACGACGGCGAACCACCCCCACTGCCCGTGTCACATCACAGAAATCAGGAGAGATGGCGACCGACTACGACGCCCCTCGCAAGACGGACGACGACCTGTCCGAGGACTCCATCGAGGAGCTGAAGTCCCGTCGCGGCGACGCGACCTCCGCCAATGTCGACGTCGACGAGACGGAGATGGCCGAAGGCTTCGAGCTGCCCGGTGCGGACCTCTCCGGTGAGGAGATGTCCGTCCGCGTGGTCCCGCGCCAGGCCGACGAGTTCACCTGCACCAGCTGCTTCCTCGTCCACCACCGCAGCCAGCTGGCGACGGACGGCAAGAACGGACCGGTCTGCACCGAGTGCGCCGCGTGAGCCGTGGCTGACGCACGTCAGATCGCGGTCCCGGTGCAGCTGCTGCACCGGCACGCCGTGGTGCCCGCGTATGCCAAGCACGGTGACGCCGGCGCCGACCTCGCCTCGGTCGCTGAGCTGACGCTCGCGCCCGGTGAGCGACACCTCGTGCCGACGGGTGTCGCGATGGCCATCCCGCACGGCTGGGTCGGCCTCGTCCACCCGCGCTCCGGCCTCGCCGCGCGGCACGGCATCTCGGTCGTCAACGCGCCGGGGACGGTCGACTCGGGCTACCGCGGGGAGATCCTCGTCAACCTCGTCAACCTCGACCCCACCGACAGCTTCACCGTCCACGTGGGGGACCGGGTCGCCCAGCTCGTGCTCCAAGAGGTCGGCGAAGGGAGCTTCGAGCCCGTCGATTCGCTTCCACCCAGCCATCGGGGTGAGACTGGACACGGATCCAGCGGTGGCTTCGGCCCCCCGTCGACGACAGGACGTGCATGATGTTCGGGCGCAAGAAGAAGACCGACTCCGCGGCGCGGGGCACCGAGCAGGACGTGGCGACGTCGGACGCCGAGGCGACCGAGGGCACCGACAGCGCGGACACCGCCACCGCGACCGGACCTCGCGACATCTCCGTCGCCACGAGCACCACGGACCACCTCGACATGGGCGCCCTTCGCCTCGTGCCCGGCCCGTCGACGGACCTGCGGCTCGAGGTCGACCAGAAGACCAACGAGGTCAACGCCGTCCAGATCGCCGACGACCACGGCGCCGTGCAGCTCCAGGTCTTCGCCGCGCCCCGGTCCGCGGGCATCTGGGAGGACATCCGCGGTGAGATCGCCGAGATGATCACGGCCAACGGCGGGACGGTCGAGACCGCCAGCGGCCCCTTCGGCGACGAGCTGCGCAGCCGGCTGGCCCAGCCCGGTCCGCAGGGCCGCACCGTCTTCGCCCCGGCGGTCTTCGCCGGTGTCGAGGGACCGCGCTGGTTCCTCCGTGCCGTCTACTCCGGCTCGGCCGCCGTCGACGAGGCGGCCCGCGAGGTCTTCGACGACGTGCTGCGCACCGTCCTCGTCGTCCGTGGCGACGAGCCGCGCGCCCCACGGGAGATGCTGCCGCTCCACATGCCCACCGCGGCGAAGGGGGCGACTCCCGCGGGCGACGAGTCGGAGGCGGCCGTCGCGGAGCCCGACGGCGACGACCTCAAGCCCTTCGAGCGAGGCCCCGAGATCACCGAGGTGCGCTGATGCCCAGCCTGCTGCGCCGGCTGGTCGACCTTGGTCGCTCCGACGACGACCTCGCCGCAGGCGAACTGCGCGAGGCCGCCACCGCCCACGGCTGCCGCCCGATCACCGAGGACGTCGACCGGCAGGTCGTCACCGTCGCCGGCACGGTCCGCGCCGTGACCCTGCGACCGCGCGCCACCGTGCCCGCCCTCGTCGCCGAGGTCTACGACGGCTCGAGCACGGTCCAGCTCGTGTGGCTCGGTCGGCGCAGCATCCACGGCATCGACCCCGGTGCCTACGTCAAGGCGACCGGGCTGATCTGCCGGCCCACGGGCACGCCGACGATCTACAACCCGGCCTACGAGCTGCTGCCGCAGCATGGCTGAGCCCCAGGGCATCTCCGCCCCCGTCCACCCCACCGTCGAGGCGCTCATCCGGCACCGGCTCGGTGAGGCGCTCGGTGGCCTGCGTGGCTCCCTCGAGGCCGCCCTGCCGATGCTCCTCTTCGTCATCGTCTGGTCGGCCACCCGCGACCGCACCCTGTCGCTGGGCGCCGCCGCGGGGCTGACAGTCGTCTTCGCCGTCGCCCGGCTCGTGCAGCGCCAGACCCTGCAGTTCGTCCTCGGCTCGGTCCTCGCGACCGGCCTGGCGGCCTTCTTCGCCCTGAGGTCCGGTGACGCGGAGGACGCCTTCCTCCCCGGCATCCTCACCTCCTGCGCCTACCTCGTCGGCTCCCTGCTCTCGGTGGTGCTGCGCTGGCCGGCCGTCGGGATCATGGTCGGTCTCGCGGACCAGCAGGCCGTCGCCGCGGGTGACCCCTTCCGCTGGCGGCGCAATGCGGCCGCCGTCAAGGTGTGCAGCCGGTTGACCCTCGTCCTCGTCGCGGTCTACGCGATCCGCGTCGCCATCATGGGCCCGCTCTACCTCACCGACAACGTCGCCGGTCTGACGATCAGCAAGGTCGTGCTCGGGTGGCCGCTGTGGGCGGGGGCGGTCGCCGTCATGGGGGCGATGCTCCTCAAGGGGCACACCCCGATCGACCCGGACGACGACCTCGTGCAGCCGGTGGACGTCCAGCGGGGCTGACGCCCCCTTCGCTCCCTCAGGCGCGGCGGCGGGACCGGCCGCCGGGGCGCATCATCGCCTCGAGCTCGGGCTCGGCCTGCGAAGTCGTCAGCAGGAGCAGCTCGTCGTGCGCCTCGAGGGAGTCGTCCGGCGTCGGGCCGATGGGCCGGCCGTCGCGGATGATGCCGACGAGCAGGGTGTCGACGGGGAAGGTGATGTCGCCGACGCGCCGGCCGACGTTGGGGTTGTCCGCCGGCAGCGTGATCTCGGCCATGGAGGCATTGCCCTGCTGGAAGTCGAAGATCCGCACGAGGTCGCCGACGCTCACCGCCTCCTCGACGAGAGCGGTCATCAGGCGTGGCGTCGACACGGCGACGTCGACACCCCACGACTCGTCGAACATCCACTCGTTCTTGGGGTTGTTGACCCGGGCGACCGTGCGGGGGACGCCGAACTCGGTCTTGGCCAGGAGGGAGACGACGAGGTTGGCCTTGTCGTCGCCGGTGGCGCACACGACGACGTCGCTCGTGTGGATCTCCGCCTCCTGCAGCGTGGAGATCTCGCAGGCGTCGCCGGAGAGCCAGCTGGCCGCCTCGACCTTGGACACCCGTGACTCGTTGGCGTCCTTGTCGATGAGCAGGACGGAGTGCTCGTTCTGCAGCAGCTCCTGGGCGATGGACCGGCCGACGGACCCGGCCCCGACGATGACGACGCGCATGGCTCAGCCCTCCTGCGGGGGGTTGCCGTCGAGGATCCGCTCGACGTCGTGGACGCTCTCGCGACGGATGACGAGGTGCACGAGGTCGCCCTCCTGGTGGACGGTGTCGGGCCCCGGCAGGGTGCCCTCGCCGAGGCGGGTGATGTAGGCGACACGGGCACCGGTCGCCTCCTCGATCGTCGACAGCCGGCGGCCGACCCACGCGGGGGAGACCTGGATCTCGGCGACGACCAGGCGCCCGGAGGCGTCGGCCATCTCCGACGCCTGGCCCTGGGGGAGCATGCGGCGCAGCACCTGGTCGGCGGTCCAGCGGACGGTGGCGACGGTGGGGATGCCGAGGCGCTGGTAGACCTGCGCGCGGTCCGGGTCGTAGATGCGCGCGACGACGTGCTCGACGCCGAAGGTCTCGCGGGCGACCCGCGCCGCGAGGATGTTGGAGTTGTCGCCGCTCGAGACGGCGGCGAAGGCGTAGGCGCCCTCGATGCCGGCCTGCAGCAGCGTGTCCCGGTCGAAGCCGACACCGGCGACGCGACGGCCGCTGAACTCGCTGCCGAGGCGGCGGAAGGCGGCCGGGTCCTGGTCGACGACGGCGACGTCGTGCCCGATGCGCTCGAGCGAGCGTGCGAGCGAGGCACCGACGCGGCCGCAGCCCATGATGACGAAGTGCACGGCATGACGGTACCCCTCCGTGCGCGGGCCTACACTCGCGTGGTGTCTTCCGGACGACTCATCAAGCGCGTCCTCGTCGGCCGCGCGATGCGCAGTGATCATCTCGGCGAGACCCTGCTCCCCAAGAAGCTCGCTCTCCCCGTCTTCGCCAGCGACGCGCTCAGCTCCGTCGCCTACGCGCCCGACGAGATCCTGCTGACCCTCGGCCTCGCCGGTGGCGCCCTGGCGATGACCCACTCGTGGCCCGTGGCCCTCGGGGTCGTCGCCGTCATGGCCGTCGTCGTCGCGAGCTATCGACAAAACGTCCACGCCTACCCCTCCGGCGGAGGCGACTACGAGGTCGCGAGCACCAACCTCGGGCGCAAGGCGGGCCTGACCGTCGCGAGCGCGCTGCTCGTCGACTACGTGCTCACCGTCGCGGTCTCCATCTCGTCGGGAGTGCAGAACGCCGCCGCGGCGCTGCCGTGGATCCGCGGCCACGAGGTGCTCGCGGCCCTCGTGCTCATCGCCGCCCTCACCGGGATCAACCTGCGGGGTGTCCGGGAGTCGGGCAAGGCCTTCGCCATCCCGACCTACCTCTTCATGCTGTCGGTGATCGCCATGGGGCTCGTCGGGGTCGTGCGGCGCACGACCGGCACGCTGCCACAGGCGGAGAGCGGACCGCTGCAGCTGGCCCCCGAGCCGGGGATGGAGCAGCTCGGCACCCTGGCGATGGCCTTCCTCCTGCTGCGTGCCTTCTCGTCCGGGTGCGCGGCGCTCACGGGTGTCGAGGCGATCAGCAACGGCGTGCCCGCCTTCCGCAAGCCCAAGAGCACCAATGCCGCGACGACCCTGCTCCTCATGGGTGGCATCGCCATCACGATGCTCGTGTCGATGATCGCCCTGGCCTCGTGGACCGGGGTCAAGGTCGCCGAGGACCCCGCGACCCAGCTGCTGCGTGACGGTCAGCCCGTCGGCGAGGAGTACGTCCAGCACACCGTCATGGCGCAGGTCGCCCAGTCGGTCTTCGACGGCTTCCCCGCCGGGGTCGTCATCGTCTCGATCGTCACGGGCCTGATCCTCGTGCTCGCGGCCAACACGGCCTTCAACGGCTTCCCGGTCCTCGGCTCGATCCTCGCCCGCGACGGCTACCTGCCGCGTCAGCTGCACACGCGCGGTGACCGGCTCGCCTTCAGCAACGGCATCCTCCTGCTCGCCGCCGCGGCGGGGCTGCTCATCGCCATCTACGACGCACAGGTCACCAAGCTCATCCAGCTCTACATCGTCGGGGTCTTCGTCTCCTTCACGTTGAGCCAGATCGGCATGGTGCGGCACTGGAACAGGCACCTGGCCGTGGAGAAGGACCGCCGCGAGCAGCGGGCCATGATGCGGCGCCGAGCGATCAACGCCGTGGGCGCGGCGATGTCGGGCACCGTGCTCGTCGTCGTCGTCCTCACGAAGTTCACCCACGGCGCCGGCTTCGCCATGGCCGCCATGGCGGGGCTCTTCGTCCTCATGGGGGCGATCAGCCGGCACTACCGGCACGTGCGCGACGAGCTGTCGGTCGCCGAGGACGACACCCAGCACCAGCTCCTCCCGTCGCGGGTCCACGCGATCGTCCTCGTCTCGACGATCCACCGGCCGACGCTCCGGGCGCTCGCCTACGCATCGGCCACCCGCCCTTCGCGCCTGGAGGCGGTGACCGTCGACGTCGACCACGACGCCACCCGCGCGCTGCAGGCGGAGTGGGACCGGCGGGCGATCCCGGTGCCGCTCAAGGCCCTGGACTCGCCCTACCGCGAGATCACCCGCCCGGTCGTCGAGTACGTGAAGTCGATCCGCTCGGGCAACCCGCGTGATCTCGTGGTCGTGTACATCCCGCAGTACGTGCTCGGCCACTGGTGGGAGCAGGCACTGCACAACCAGTCGGCGCTGCGGCTGCGCAGCCGGCTGATCTTCACGCCGGGTGTCATGGTGTCCTCGGTGCCCTGGCAGCTGGCCAGCTCGGCGGGCGCCGAGGAACGCATGGACGGCCCGGTCGCGGGCGACGTACGACGAGGTGGATCATGACGGCACCGGCAGCTGACGACCTGACGACCGGCGACGAGGTTGAGGTGGAGGTCGGGGCGATCGCCCACGGTGGGCACTGCGTGGCCCGCTACGACGGTCGGGTCCTCTTCGTGCGGCACGGTCTGCCGGGGGAGCGGGTGCGTGCCCGGATCACCGAAGGGGGTCCCGGAGACCGCTTCCTGCGCGCCGACGCCGTCAGCGTGCTCGAGGCCTCGCCCCACCGCGTCACCTCGCGCTGCGCGGCGGCCGGCCCCGGCGGGTGCGGCGGCTGCGACTTCCAGCACGTCGCCACCGGGCACCAGCGCGAGCTCAAGGCCGCCGTGGTCGCCGAGCAGCTCCAGCGCCTCGCGGGCATCGAGCGCGAGGTCGTCGTCGAGCCGCTCGACGACGCCGACGGGCTGCGCTACCGCACTCGCGTGGAGTTTGCGGTGGTCGAGGGCCGCATCGGTCTGCGCCGGCACCGCAGCCACGACGTCGTGGAGGTCGACGGGTGCCCGATCGCCGTCCCCGACGTCGACGAGGCCCTGCGCGAGACCCGCGCCGAGTCGGTCGGCGAGCTCGAGGGCATCCGCGCGGTCGACGTCGTCGTGCCCTCGGGCGAGAGCGACACCGTCGTCGTCGAGGTGCCGCAGGACGCGCCGACCCCGCCGATCGAGGTGACCGAGGTCGTCCGCACGCCGGCGGGGGAGCGCTCGATGACCGTCGACGCCCGCGGCTTCTGGCAGGTCCACCGCGATGCTCCGCACGCCTTCGTCGCGGCGATGCTCGAGGCGGCCGACGTGCGGCCGGGGGAGCGCGTGCTCGACCTCTACAGCGGCGTGGGCCTGCTGTCGGTGCCGCTCGCCGAGGCCGTCGGTGCCACCGGGCAGCTCATCGCCGTCGAGTCCGACCGCCGGGCGACCCAGCACCTGCGGGACAACCTCGCAGCCCACCCGTGGGCACTCGTCGTGCCCGGCCGCGTCGACGACCTGCTCGGCGTGCCGCGCCAGGGCCGGCGCCGCGGGCCGCGTCGTCCGGCGCGCTCGGACCTGCTGCCGCCGAGCGCGCACGTCGTCGTCCTCGACCCGCCCCGGACGGGGGCCGGCCGCGGCGTCGTCGCCGCGCTGACCTCCCTTCGCCCGCGTCGTCTCGTCTACGTCGCCTGCGACCCGGCGGCGCTCGCCCGGGACACCGCCTACCTCGCCGAGCTCGGCTACGAGCTCACCGCCCTGCGAGCCTTCGACGCCTTCCCGATGACGCACCACGTCGAGTGCGTGGCGACCTTCGAGCCGAAGGGGGAGGCCGCCACCTCGTGACACGGGGCGCCGCCGTGGGGAAGAGTGGCGGTGAGCGCGCCCGTGGGTCCGTGCCCGGGGCGCTGTGATAGTTTTATCTTGACGTCAAGATAACTACGACAGAGGAGTCGACTGTGGCCAGCTCGAACACCTTCAACGCCAAGGACACGCTCACCGTCGGTGACGAGTCCTACGAGATCTACCGGATCGACAAGGTCGAGGGCTCGAAGAACCTGCCCTACAGCCTCAAGGTCCTGCTGGAGAACCAGCTGCGCACCGAGGACGGCGAAAACGTCACCGCCGACCACATCAACGCGCTCGGCTCCTGGGACGAGAACGCCCAGCCCGACACCGAGATCCAGTTCACGCCCGCCCGCGTGATCATGCAGGACTTCACCGGCGTCCCCTGCGTCGTCGACCTCGCCACGATGCGCGAGGCCGTCGCCGAGCTCGGTGGCGACCCGACGAAGATCAACCCGCTCGCGCCGGCCGAGCTCGTCATCGACCACTCGGTCCAGATCGACGTCTTCGGCACCGCGGACGCCTTCGCCCGCAACGTCGACTTCGAGTACGAGCGCAACAACGAGCGCTACCAGTTCCTGCGCTGGGGCCAGACGGCCTTCGACGACTTCAAGGTCGTCCCCCCGGGCACCGGCATCGTCCACCAGGTCAACATCGAGCACCTGGCCCGCGTCACGATGACCCGCGACGGCGTCGCCTACCCCGACACCTGCGTCGGCACCGACTCGCACACGACGATGGAAAACGGCCTGGGCGTCCTGGGCTGGGGCGTCGGCGGCATCGAGGCCGAGGCGGCCATGCTCGGCCAGCCCGTCTCCATGCTCATCCCGCGCGTCGTCGGCTTCAAGCTCTCCGGCTCGATCCCGGCCGGTGCCACCGCGACCGACGTCGTCCTGACGATCACCGAGATGCTGCGCGACCACGGCGTCGTCGGTAAGTTCGTCGAGTTCTACGGCGGGGGCGTTGCCCAGGTGCCGCTGGCCAACCGCGCGACCATCGGCAACATGAGCCCCGAGTTCGGCTCGACCGCCGCGATGTTCCCCATCGACGACGTCACCCTCGACTACCTGCGCCTCACCGGCCGCTCCGAGCAGCAGGTCGCGCTCGTCGAGGCCTACGCCAAGACGCAGGGCATGTGGCTCGACCCGGCTGTCGAGCCCCGCTTCTCCGAGTACCTCGAGCTCGACCTGTCGACGGTCGTCCCCTCGATCGCCGGCCCGAAGCGCCCGCAGGACCGCATCGAGGTCAGCAAGGCCAAGGAGCAGTTCCGCGGCGACCTGAAGAACTACGTCGTCGACGGCAACGGCATCGAGAAGTCCTCGGTCGACACCGAGCTCGCCAGCACCTTCCCGGCCTCCGACGCCCCGAGCCACGACGCGCTCGAGGCGTCCGAGAGCGCCGGGCGCCCCTCGCACTCCGAGCCGCGCACCAACGGTGACCGGGCCTCCAACCCGGCGAAGGCCGTCATCGACGGCGCCGAGGTCGAGATCGACCACGGCCACGTCGTCATCGCCTCGATCACCAGCTGCACCAACACGTCCAACCCGTCGGTCATGATGGCCGCCGCGATGCTCGCCAAGAACGCGGTCGAGCGCGGCCTGCAGGTCAAGCCCTGGGTCAAGACGTCGATGGCGCCCGGCTCCAAGGTCGTCACCGAGTACTACGAGAAGGCCGGCATGTGGCCCTACCTCGAGAAGCTCGGCTACCACCTCGTCGGCTACGGCTGCACGACCTGCATCGGCAACTCCGGCCCGATCATCGAGGAGGTCTCGCAGGCGGTCAACGCCAACGACCTCGCCGTCACCTCGGTCCTGTCCGGCAACCGCAACTTCGAGGGGCGCATCAACCCCGACGTGAAGATGAACTACCTCGCGTCGCCGCCGCTCGTCATCGCCTACGCGCTCGCCGGCACGATGGACTTCGACTTCGAGACCGAGGCCCTCGGTCAGGACGCCGACGGCAACGACGTCTTCCTCAAGGACATCTGGCCCAACCCGGCCGACGTGCAGAGCACGATCGACACCGCGGTCACGCAGGAGATGTTCACCGAGAAGTACGCGGACGTCTTCGCCGGTGACGAGCGCTGGACCTCGCTCGAGACCCCCGAGGGCAACACCTTCGAGTGGGCCGACGAGTCGACCTACGTGCGCAAGCCCCCGTACTTCGAGGGCATGAAGATGGACCTCGACGCCGTCGAGGACATCTCCGGTGCGCGCGTCCTGGCCAAGCTCGGTGACTCGGTCACGACCGACCACATCAGCCCGGCCGGCGCGATCAAGGCCGACAGCCCGGCGGGTGTCTACCTCGCCGAGCACGGCGTCGAGCGCAAGGACTTCAACTCGTACGGCTCGCGCCGTGGCAACCACGAGGTGATGATCCGCGGCACCTTCGCCAACATCCGTCTGAAGAACCAGCTGCTCGACGGTGTCGAGGGTGGCTTCACCCGCGACTTCCTCGGCGACGGCAGCCAGACGACGATCTTCGAGGCTTCGGAGAAGTACATCGAGGCCGGCGTCCCGCTCGTCGTCCTCGCGGGCAAGGAGTACGGCTCCGGCTCGTCGCGTGACTGGGCGGCCAAGGGCACGCGCCTGCTCGGCGTCCGCGCCGTCATCGCGCAGTCCTACGAGCGCATCCACCGCTCCAACCTCATCGGCATGGGCGTCATCCCGCTCCAGTTCCCCGAGGGGCAGAGCGCCGACTCGCTCGGCCTGGACGGCACCGAGACCTTCGACATCGCGGGCATCACCGAGCTCAACAACGGCTCGACGCCCAAGACGGTCAAGGTCACGGCGACCAAGGACGGCGGGGAGGCCGTTGAGTTCGACGCGGTCGTGCGCATCGACACCCCCGGCGAGGCGGACTACTACCGCAACGGCGGCATCCTGCAGTACGTGCTGCGGTCGCTCGTCGGCTGACCGGAGCCGTCGACGAAGGGGGTCGTCCACCATCCGGTGGGCGGCCCCCTTCGTCGTGCCGTCCCTGTCGTTCGCATTTCCCTAGGGAGATGCGCGGGGTGGTGGGCCGTCGCTGCGGCGACGTACACTCGAACACATGTTCGACCAGACCTCGCGTCCGCCGGTGCGGACGGCGCTGCCCGGGTCGCCGGGGGCGCGGACCGCTGCGGCCGGGGCGAAGGGGGGGCCCCCTGGGTGGCCGGACCGCGTGCCACCACCCGCGGTGCGGGGGTGGCAGCCAGCGGCGGTCTCGTGGCTGCTCGACCTGTGCCCGCCCGACTACCGCGGGCATGCGGTGCTGCGTCGGCACCCGGCCGCGCTGGCCTGGCTCGCCGACCTGCACGTCGCGGCGCAGGTCGACGCGATGCGGCAGGCATACCGGACGGTGCGCGTCGACCTGGCGGAGTCGCTGCCCGAGGGTACGATCGACGCCCTGCTCGTGGCGCTCGAGCACGAGGGCCTGCGGCTGCGGTCCGCGCAGCGGAGCATCCTGCTCATCCGGGAGGCGCTCGACGGGAGCGTCTTCGTCGACCGGCTGTGACCCCCTTCGTCCGACGTGGTGACAGGCTGGGCAGGTCACAGCCACTTCCCAGTGCTGCGGACGTAGACTCGTGCGGTCCCCGACCCTTGGAAGGAAGCCCAGCGTGGCAGTCCTCGAGACGATCACCTCACCCGCCGACCTCAAGCGCCTGCCCGCAGAGCAGCTCGAGACCCTCGCGGAGGAGATCCGAGCCTTCCTCGTCGCCGAGGTCTCCCGCAGCGGCGGACACCTCGGGCCCAACCTCGGGGTCGTCGAGCTGACGATCGCGCTGCACCGCGTCTTCGACAGCCCGAGTGACACGGTCGTCTTCGACACCGGCCACCAGTCCTACGTGCACAAGCTGCTCACCGGGCGACATGACTTCAGCGCGCTGCGCACCCGAGGCGGCCTCTCCGGGTACCCGAGCCGCGCCGAGTCCGAGCACGACGTCGTCGAAAACAGCCACGCGTCAACCTCCCTGTCGTGGGCCGAGGGCATCGCCAAGGGCTACCGCCTGCGCGGCGAGGAGCGGCACGCGGTCGCCGTCATCGGCGACGGCGCCCTGACCGGCGGCATGGCCTGGGAGGCGCTCAACAACATCGCCGCCGACAAGGACCTGCCTCTCGTCATCATCGTCAACGACAACGAGCGCTCCTACGCGCCGACGATCGGCGGGCTCGCCGACCACCTCGCGATGCTGCGCACCAACCGTCAGTACGAGCAGGTGCTCGACTGGGGCAAGGACAAGCTCAACCGCACGCCCGTCGTCGGTCGGGCCGCCTACCAGGCCTTCCACTCGATGAAGAAGGGCGCCAAGGACTTCTGGGCCCCGCAGGGGATGTTCGAGGACCTCGGCATCAAGTACCTCGGACCGGTCGACGGGCACGACGAGGCGAGCGTCGAGCAGGCGCTGCGCCGGGCCAAGGCCTTCGGCGGACCCGTGCTCGTGCACGTCATCACCCAGAAGGGGCGAGGCTACGACCACGCGAGCAACGACGTGGCCGACCAGTTCCACGCCGTCGGCAAGATCAACCCCGAGACCGGCCTGCCCCTGGAGATCTCCGGGCGCTCCTGGACCGACGAGTTCGGCGACGAGATGCTCGCGCTCGGCCGGGAGCGGCCCGAGGTCGTCGCGATCACCGCGGCGATGATGATGCCCGTGGGCCTGCAGCCCTTCGCCGACGCGCACCCCGAGCGGATCTTCGACGTCGGCATCGCCGAGCAGCACGCGACGACGATGGCCGCCGGGCTCGCCTTCGCCGGCATGCACCCGGTCGTGGCGATCTACGCGACCTTCCTCAACCGTGCCTTCGACCAGCTGCTCATGGACTGCGCCATGCACAAGGCAGGCGTGACCTTCGTCCTCGACCGCTCCGGCGTGACCGGCCCCGACGGCGCCAGCCACCACGGCATGTGGGACATGTCGCTCGCGAGCATCGTGCCCGGCCTGCGCCTGGCCGCACCCCGCGACGGGCAGCAGATCAGGGTCGCCCTGCGCGAGGCCGTCGACGTCGAGGACGGCCCGACGGTCATCCGGTTCCCTAAGGGCAGCGTCGCCGACCCGCTCGAAGCCGTCGCGACGGTCGGCGGGCTCGACGTCCTCGCCGGCGACCCGGCGGTCGATCCCGAGGTGCTCGTCGTCTCGGTCGGCTCGATGGCCGGCACGGCGACGACGGTCGCCGAAAAGCTTGCGGCAGAAGGCCACTCGACTCTGGTCGTCGACCCCCGCTGGGTGCTGCCGGTGCCCGCGGCCCTCGTCGAGCTCGCCGGTCGCAGCGGCCGGGTCGCCGTCATCGAGGACAACAACGTCTCCGGCGGCGTCGGTGCGGAAGTCGCCCGTGTCCTCGACGAGACCGGGGTCACCGCCCCGGTGCACCGCTTCGGCCTGCCCAAGGAGTTCCTCGCCCACGCCTCGCGGGCCCAGGTGCTCGAGAGCGTCGGGCTGACTCCCGAGCCGATCGTCGAGCGACTGCGCGCGCACCTCTGACGGGCTCACCGCGATCTCCTCGGGCGTTGTGACGAAGGGAGGGCCCCACCGGTGATCCTGTGGGGCCCTCCCTTCGTGCGCTCGGGTCGTCAGCCGATGTCGCGGAAGGGCTGCACGCTCGCGCCCAGCGCGTTGAGGCGCTCGGCGAGGTCCTCGTAGCCGCGGTGGATGACGTAGACGTTGCGCAGGTACGAGGTGCCCGGCGCGGCGAGCATCGCGAGCAGCACGACGACGCCAGGGCGCAGCGCCGGCGGGCAGGTGACCTCGTTTGCACGCCACCGGTTGGGGCCCTCGACGAGCACGCGGTGCGGGTCCATGAGCGTCACCTTGCCGCCGATCTTGTTGAGCTCGGTCAGGTAGATGGCGCGGTTGTCGTAGACCCAGTCGTGGATCGTCGTCGTGCCCTCGGCGCAGGCGGCGATGAGCGCGAAGAAGGGCAGGTTGTCGATGTTGAGCCCGGGGAAGGGCATCGGGTGGATCTTGTCGATCGGCGCCTTGAGCGGCCCGGGGTGGGTCGTGATGTCGACCAGACGGGTGCGGCCGTTGTCCGCGAGGTACTCCTGGGACAACGAGTACCGCATACCCATGCCGGCGAGGGTGGCCAGCTCGATCTCGAGGAATTCGATGGGGGAGCGGCGGATGGTGATCTCCGACTTGGTGACGACGGCAGCCGCGATGAGACTCATCGCCTCGATCGGGTCCTCGCTCGGCGAGTACTCGACGTCGACGTCGATCTCGGTCAGGCCGGTGACCTCGAGGGTCGTCGTGCCGATGCCCTTGACCTGGACCCCGAGCTTTTCGAGGAAGAAGCACAGGTCCTGGACCATGTAGTTGGGGGAGGCATTGCGGATGATGGTCCGGCCCGGGTGGCGGGCTGCGGCCATGAGCGCGTTTTCGGTGACGGTGTCGCCGCGCTCGGTGAGGATGATCGAGCGGTCGGACGAGTCCTGGTCGGTGACCTTGGCCTCGTACCAACCCTGCGTCGCGGTGACGTCGAGACCGAAGTGGGTCAACGAGGTCATGTGCGGCTCGACGGTGCGCGTGCCGAGATCGCAGCCACCGGCGTAGGGCAGCCGGAAGCTGTCGAACTCGTGGAGCAGCGGGCCGAGGAACATGATGACCGTGCGCGTGCGGCGGGCGGCCTCCTCATCCATGCCGTCGAGGTTGATCCGCTCCGGGGGCACGATCTCCAGGTCGGCGCTGCCGGGCAGCCAGCGGGTCTTGACGCCGATGGAGTCGAGCACCTCGAGGATCCGGTTGACCTCCTCGATGCGCGCGAGGTTGCGCAGGGTGGTCGTGCCCTTGTTGAGCAGCGAGGCGCACAGCAGCGCGACGGCGGCGTTCTTGCTCGTCTTGACGTCGATGGCGCCGGAGAGCGTGCGACCGCCCTCGATCTTCAGGTGGACAGCGCCGCTGCTCGAGGTGCGGGTGAGCGCGACGAGCTCGGTGTCGAGCGCCTCGCTGATGCGCGCGAGGTTGTCGAGGGTGAGGTTCTGCCCCCCGGCCTCGATGCGCGCGACGG
The DNA here is from genome assembly GCF_052114035.1 of Janibacter sp. RAF52. Taxonomy (NCBI): domain Bacteria; kingdom Bacillati; phylum Actinomycetota; class Actinomycetes; order Micrococcales; family Intrasporangiaceae; genus Janibacter; species Janibacter sp. RAF52. Next base: position 25,779 of record NZ_JBFRDY010000003.1, read on the forward strand.
CGCTCTGGCTCGTCTCGAGTTTGGTGGCGAGGTCGGCTTGGGACAGGCCTGCGCGGTGACGCGCCTCCTTGATCGTCGTGCCGATTCGGGCGAGGTAGTCATCAGACATACCAACCACCGTAACCCATATATGAGATAGGTGCCGTCCGTCGTCGTCCTCGCGTGTCGCCGGTCAGCGCGATCGCCGCCTTCGCCTGCTGCGGATCCCGTCGTCCTGGCATGGGATGCCGGGATCGTTGGGGTCCTTCCCGACTCACCTCACACCACCACTTCGTCGCCACCGACGTCACGACAGACCGGAGGGAGATGTCATCACACGCGCAGCTGCCTCAGGCAACGACGGTGTCCACCCTCGAGACGGCCGCAGCCTCTTCGAGCGCAGTGGCCAGATAACGTGCTGAAGCGCTCGTGGACGAACCGGCGACCTCCGCTGGAGTGCCGGCCGCGACGACCTGTCCGCCGTCGCCCCCAGCACCGGGCCCGAGATCGATGACGTGATCGGACTGTGCGATGACTCGCATGTCGAGCTCGACCATGACCACGGTGTTCCCGGCGTCCACGAGTGATTGCAGGTGAGCTACGAGCCGGTCGGTATCGGCGCAGTGCAATCCGGAAGTTGGTTCATCGAGGACGTAGAGAGTGTCGCCGCTTTGAGCCCGCTGCAGCTCGCTGCCCAGCTTGACTCGCTGGGCCTCGCCACCAGAGAGCTCGGTTGCGGATTGGCCGAGACGTAGGTATCCGAGTCCGACATCGAGGAGCGCGGTCAGGGAGCGCATGATGTCGACTTCTCCCTCGAAGAATTCGTGGGCATCCTCAACGCTCAAAGCGAGGATCTCCGCGATGTTTCGTCCGCGCCAGAGGATCTCGAGAGTGCTCGACTGGTAGCGGGTGCCATGACATTCCGGGCATTCCGTGTACACGGAAGGGAGAAAGAGCAACTCAACCATGACTGATCCCTCTCCCTCGCAGGTGGGGCAACGGCCGCCGGCGACGTTGAATGAGAATCTCCCGGGTTTGTAGCCGCGTGCACGAGATTCCGGGGTCTCGGCGAATCGGCGTCGTACGTGGTCAAACAGGCCGGTGTAGGTTGCGACGTTCGACCGAGGTGTGCGCCCGATCGGTTTCTGGTCGATGGTTACCACCCGGCGCACTCCAGTGAGGTCACCCGCGACAGAACCCTCGAGCTCCTGGGGGCCATCGGAAAGCAGCATGTCATCGCCGTCGGGCACTGGCTCATCAGTTGTGACGGGGCGTCCGAGATGCTCGCTGACCAGGGTCGGGAGAACTTGGCTGACGAGACTGGATTTGCCTGACCCCGACACACCTGTGACTGCTGTGAGTGCACCCAACGGGATCTTGACGGAGATGCTCCGCAGGTTGTTGCGCGAGATCTTCTCGAGACGCAACCACCCGTGTGGCTTCCTTGGCTCATGCAGGGGGAGCCCGTTGCCGCCGAAGAGGTAGTCTCGGGTGGCGGATTCCTCGACGTCAGCCAGTCCTTCGGTCGGGCCGCTGTAGATGACACGCCCTCCTCGTTCACCTGCGGCGGGCCCGATGTCCACAAGCCAATCCGCACGCCGCATCACGTCGACGGAGTGCTCGACGATGAAGAGGCTGTTACCGCGCTTCTTGAGCCCCTGAAGGACGTCCAACAGCGCACTGACATCTTGCGGATGGAGCCCGGCGGAAGGTTCGTCCAACACGTAGACGACGCCGAAAAGTTCGGAAGTCAGCTGGGTTGCCAGTCGCAGACGCTGAAGTTCTCCGCCTGAGAGGGTCGGGGACGTGCGATCCAACGACAGGTAGCCCAGGCCGAGATCAATGATCGGAAGGATCCGATCGACGAGTCCGGTCCCCAAGCGGACGGTTGCGGCCAGTTTTTCGACCGCCCCACCCGACGAGCGAGACTCGTCACCGGCACCGTCAGTTGCGCTTTCTGCCGCGACGACTGCGGCTTCGATGACAGACAAGAGTTCATGCAAGGGCAGCTGTGAGAACTGGGCGATGTCGAGCTGCTCAAATGTCACCGATAGCGCTTCCGGCTTCAAACGTTTGCCATGGCATGCGGGGCACGGGACCGATGTGAGGAACTGAGCAACACGGCGTTTCATCGACGTGCTCTTCGTATTCGCGAATGTGTCAAGCACATAGCGACGCGCTCCTACGAAGGTTCCGGAATAGCTGGGCTCGATTCCGGCGTCCATGGCTTCACGCGCTTCAGCAAGGGTGAGTCGTGAGTGGACGGGAACGTAAGGCGTTTCATCCGTGTAGAGGATCCAGTCGCGGTCTTTCTTCGGGAGGTCCTTCCATGGCACGTCGACGTCGTAACCAAGCCCGACGAGGACGTCTCTCAGTTGGTGCCCATGCCACGCCGTGGGGTACGAGGCGATGGCGCGCTCTCGGATCGTCAGGGTCGGATCGGGGACCATCGTGTCCTCTGGCACGTCGTAGACCCGACCGATTCCGTGGCATTCCGGGCAAGCACCCTCGACAGTATTGGTCGAAAAGTCCTCTGCATAGAGCATCGGCTGCCCATCCGGATATGTACCCGCGCGGGAGTACAGCATGCGAACCAGGCTGGAGAGTGTCGTGATGCTTCCGACCGTTGACCGGGTGCTGCGCCCGCCGTGTTGTTGCTGCAATGCCACGGCGGGCGGCATTCCGGTGATGGAGTCCACCTCGGGGACTCCCGCCTGGTCGATGAGGCGCCTGGCATACGGTGCAACCGATTCCAGATAACGTCGCTGGGACTCCGCATATAGCGTGCCGAAAGCCAGCGAGGACTTGCCCGAGCCAGAGACGCCAGTGAACACCACCATGGCGTCACGCGGTATTGACAGGTCGATGTTTTTGAGGTTGTGCTCGCGGGCGCCGCGCACTCGAACGTCCGGTTGAATGAAGGCTGAGTTTTCATCAGTCTGCGTGGAGGGCGGGGTCATGAACCAACGCTATCCCGACTGCAGGCACGTCACGACCGGAAACCGCAGACTGGCAGCCGGGCCAGCGTCGTACCTGCGACGCCTTCCGACTGACCTCTGGCAACCACGTCGCGGCCGCCGAGGTCGCGAGAGAGCGAGTCAGCGGTGTCGTCCCGATCCATCTCAGACAGAGGCCACCTGGGTTCGTGTGCCGCGCCTGCTGGACTCGAGTGCCGCAGTCAACGTCCGGGCGTCATAGTCGCCCAGCAAGCGGCGACCTTCGACGAAGAAGGTTGGAGTGGCGTGGGCTCCGCTGTCCTGGGCGCTCACGAGATCGCGGTTGACTCGTTCTGCGACAGCCTCGCTGTCCATGTCCTGTACGAAGCGATCGACGTCCAGTCCGAGTTCGTCCGCGTAACCAATAAGGTGCTCTCGCTCGAGCGCGTCCTGATGGGTGAATACGAAGTCGAGCCACCGCCAGAACTCGCCCTGGTTCGCGGCTGCTTCAGATGCTTTTGCAGCCAGCGGCCCATGTGGGTGGTGGGGAAGATGCCGCACGACGTAACGAAGATCGTCACCGAACTGCCCCCTCAGATCTTCCAGGAGCCAGTGGCGTGTGCACAGTACTCGCACTCGAAGTCGATGTATTCGACCAGCGTCAGCTTGGCGTCCTCCGGGCCGCGGATGTGGTCAACTTCGGGGTCGACTGCGGGGTCGAGCACCATGGGGAGATCTGCACTTTCCTCGCCCCACCGCTGAGCGGCGATCTTGAATATCAACCAGCCCAGGGCGACGGCGAGCACCAGGGACACCAGCACCCCAAGCGTCGCCTGTCGCCCGAGGTCGGTTGTCGAGCCGAAAGCAAGTCCGATGATGAGCAGAGAGACGGTGAACCCGATGCCTGAAAGTGCTGCACCGCCGAAGACGCTGCCCATACCCACTCCTTCCGGGAGTCGACCAAGGCCCATCCTGACCGCGAGGAGAGTGGCAACGCCAATTCCGACAAGCTTGCCGATTACGAGGCCAGCAATGACCCCCAGGTCACGGATGATCCGAAGGAATCTGCCAGGAGTCCACCCCTGAGGTCGACGCCGGCATTGGCGAGAGCGAAGATCGGCACGACAAGCAGTGCAGTGGGGCGGCGAAGGACTTCATGCATTCTCTCGTTCACCGAGATCCCCCGCGCCAGGCCACGGCTGACACTGCGCGCCGACGCGGCGCTGGGCGACTGCCAGAAGTCACGGAAGAACTGGCGGGCGGCAACTACCTCGTGGCGCCGCGTGGGGTAAGCGGGGATCAGTAGACCGGCGAGCATGCCGGCGAGTGAGGCGTGCACCCCAGAAGAGACGGTGGCGAACCACATGACAATCACAAGGATCACATAAGGTGCGGCATTCCACTGCCGTGAGCGGCCGAGTCCCCACAAGCCTATGAGGCAGGCGAGAGCGATCGACAAGGGGACAAGCTTGATCTGATCGCTATAGACAATTCCAATGATCGATACCGCTAGGAAGTCATCGACCACTGTCAGGGTGAGGAGAAAAACACGCAACTGGCCAGACAGCCGTGGACCCACTATGGCGAGTGCGCCCAGCATGAATGCTGTATCGGTGCCGACGACAGCACCCCATCCGCCAAGTCCGCTACCGCCGGACACGCTGACGACAAGCACGTAGACCAGAGCCGGAAGAGCGACACCTGCAACTCCAGCCATCACAGCGAGTTCAGCACGGCTGCGATCCCGTAAAGACCCGTGCGCGAACTCCTGTCGAACCTCCAATCCGACAACAAAAAAGAAGATCACCATCAGGCCGTCGTTGATCCAATGGTGCAGATTCATATGCATGCCGGCGGGACCGACATCGAAACCGACTTCCTGATGCCACAGTTCGAAATAGCTTTCAGACAACGGCGAGTTCGCCCAGACGAGCGCCATGACGGTCACGAGCGCCAGAAACATCGCCGATCCGGACTCCGTCCGTAAAGTGCGTGCAATGTGACCGGGACCTAGGCGACCTGCTGCCGGTTTTTGCATCCGGGGAGTCTACCTAGAGCCGCCCCGTGAACCCTTCACTGCTCGCGTGAGCACAGGCTTCACGAAGAGTCCCAGGGTCCGCGCACGGGCCAGTGACGACACCTGCCCTACGGCTGAGTCCACGACTCAGGAACGCCGAAGGAGTGGGGGCTCGTTCAGCTCGCAGTGGTGCCGGGCTCGAGGCGGGCTCCAGGCTCGAGGACGACCCCCTTCGCCACGTGCGACTCACGACCGACGAGCACGACGGCGGAGTCCGAGGGCGGCCAGCGCTTCGGCTGGGCCCCGACCTGCGCGTCCTCGCCGACCCGGCACGAGTCGTCGACGACCGAGGCGAAGACCTGTGCACCGGACGCGACCCGCACCCGGTGCATGAGCACCGAGTCCTCGACGACCGCACCCGCCTCGACGACGCAGCCCGGTCCGACGACGCTGCGGCGCACGGTGCCGTGCACGTGCGACCCGGGGCTGATCATCGAGTCCTCGACGACGCTGCCCGCGTGGATCATCGGCGGCGGCATCTCCGGCGACCGGGTGAGGATCGGCCACGCCGGGTCGTCGAAGACGTCGACTCGTGCGCGCAGCAGCTCGCGGTGCGCGGCGAGGTAGGCGGAGGGGCGGCCGAGGTCGCGCCAGTAGCCCGTGAGCGCGTACGCGTGGGTCTTCCCTCCCTCCACAAGCCGCGGGAGCAGGCGGTCGGGGAAGTCGCCGATCCCCTCCGTGAGCCCGGGGTCGGCCTGCGCCCGTTCGTGCCGGATCGCGTCGAGCGTGCGCAGCAACACCTGGACGTCGTAGACGAAGATCTCGGCGGCGATCGTCCCGTGTGGCGGGGCCGTGGGCTTGTCGGTCAGCCCCTGCACGACGCCGTCCCGGCCGACGTCGACGACCGTCTTGTGCTTGGCCTGCGCGAGCGGCACCTCCACGGTGACGATCGTGGCCTCGGACCCGCGCTCGAGGTGCTGGGCGACGACGGCCCGCATGTCGAGGCGGTAGACCTGGTCGGCGCTCGTCACGACGACGACCTCGGCGCCCGCCTCACGCAGCTGGGCACCGATCTTCAGCAGGTCGTCGGCGTTGCCGGTGCTGAAGCCCTCGGACCCGCTGGCCTGCCCTTCCTCCGGCACGAGCCGCCGGTAGCCGCCGCGGGTGCGGTCGAGGTCCCAGGGCCGCCCACCGGCGAGGTGGCGGTCGAGCGAGGACGCCTCGTACTGCACCGAGACCCACACGTCAGGGATGCCGCTGTTGCCGAAGTTGCTCAGTGCGAAGTCGACGAGCTGGTAGCTGCCGGCGAAGGGGAGGGCGGGCTTGGCGCGCTCACGCGTGAGGACGTCCATCCGGGAGCCCTGACCGCCCGCCTGGACGACCCCGACGATCTTCGGGATGCGGGAGAGGGGGACGACGCTCGACATACCCGGATCCGCACTCATCTCATGACGTCCCCTCGTGACAGCGTCTAGGTCGAGATGCCCATCTGGACCTCATCACCACATCCCATGACAGCGTAAGCATCGCACGGCTTGAACTGTGCCTGGACCGCGTCGGGGGTCGGCCTGGTCGTTCACCGCGTGCAGCAACCCCTCGACCCGGACGGCGCGGCGTCGCTGGTCACCGTCAGGCCCCTCGGCCCTTCGTCACGTCGAACGACCGTGGTCCTCGCAACTCCTTAGACGCAGGAGTTGCGAGGACCACGAGAAGCGAAGGTCGTCGTCGGGACCTCCCCTTCGACATGCCGGAAGCCGGTCAGGCCTCGTCATGCTGCCAACGCATCAGGCCGGGACGCTGGCCACACCCTTCGGCAGGAAGCGCTGCCCGGTGACCTTCTCCGAGACGCCCTCACGGTCCAGGAGCGGCGTGAGGCCACCGTTCCAGAACTGGAAGCCGGCGCCGGTGATCATCGCGAGGTCGATGTCCATCGGGGCTTGTGCGACACCGTCGTCGAGCATCGTGCGCACCTCCTCGGCGAGGACGCCGAGGACCCGCTCGCGGACCTGCTGGGCGGTGAGCTCGACCGGCGACTCGGGGGCGGTGAGCAGTTCGGCCACACCCTCGTCGTCGTAGGAGCGCTTGCCGGCCTCGACGAGCGCCTTGAGGTTGGGCGAGACGTAGAAGCGCTCGCCGAGCTCACGGTGCAGCGTCTCGCTGTTGTGCAGCGCGATCGCCGGGCCGACGAGCCCGACGAGGACCAGCGGCGGCATGGGGGCCAGGCCCGCGATGCCCTCGTTTGCGACCTCGACCGGAGTGCCCTCGTCGACGATCTTGGAGAACTCGCCCATGAAGCGGCCGAGCAGTCGGTTGGCGATGAAGGAGGGGCTGTCCTTGACGAGGATGCAGGTCTTCTTCAGGCCCTTGCCGGTGGCGAAGGCCGTCGCGAGCGCCGCGTCGTCCGTCCGCTCGCCCGGGATGATCTCGAGCAGCGGCATGACGGCCACCGGGTTGAAGAAGTGGAAGCCCACGACCCGCTCCGGGTGCTCCAGGTCTGACGCCATCTCGGTGATCGACAGCGACGAGGTGTTGGAGGCGAGCACGCACTCGGGCGTGACGACCTGCTCGACCTCGGCCCAGACCTTCTTCTTGACGCCCAGCTCCTCGAAGACGGCCTCGATGACGAAGTCCGCGTCGGCGAAGCCCTCCTTGCTCGTGGAGCCGGTGATGAGGGCCTTGAGCTGGTTGGCCTTGTCCTGCGTGATCTTGCCCTTGGCGAGGGACTTGTCGATCTCGCCGTGGACGTAGGCGACGCCCTTGTCCACGCGCTCCTGGTCGAGGTCGGTCATGATGACCGGCACCTTGAGCGAGCGGATGAAGAGCATCGCCAGCTGGCTGGCCATGAGACCGGCGCCGACGATGCCGACCTTGCCGACCGGGCGGGCCAGCGACTTGTCGGGGGCACCCGCCGGTCGCTTCGCGCGCTTCTGCACGAGGTCGAAGGAGTACAGGCCGGCGCGCAGCTCGTCACCCATGAGGAGGTCAGCCAAGGCCTCGTCCTCGGCGGCGAAGGCGGCGTCGCGCTCAGCGGTGCGCGCGGCCGTGACGAGCTCGATGGCCCGGTAGGGCGAAGGGGACTTCCCCGCGGTCTTCGCGTCGGCCAGCTGCGTGGCGGCCGCGGCGGCGGCCTCCCAGACGGCGGCGTCGTCGCTCACCGGCTCGCGCTCGACCTTCGTCTCGCCGGTGAGGACTCCAGCCGCCCAGATGATCGACTGCTCGAGGAAGTCGGCCCCGTCGAGGAGCGCGTCGGCGAGGCCGAGCTTCGCCGCGGCCGGGCCGTTCAGCATCCGGTTGGTGTTGAGCGGGTTCTCGACGATGACCTTGAGGGCCTTCTCCGGGCCGACGAGGCGGGGGAGCAGGTAGCAGCCGCCCCAGCCGGGCACGAGACCGAGGAAGACCTCGGGCAGCGCGATGGCCGGCACGGCCTTGCTCATCGTGCGGTAGTCGCAGGCCAGCGACAGCTCGACGCCGCCGCCCATCGCCGCGCCGTTGACGAAGGCGAAGGTCGGCACCGGCAGGTCCATGACCGCCGCGTAGGCGGCGTGGCCGGCGCGGGCGATCTCGAGGGCCTGCTCACGGGAGGCGACGCCCGGGACGCCGGAGAGGTCGGCGCCGACGGCGAAGATGAAGGGCTTGCCCGTGACGGCGACGGCGACGATCTCGCCGGCCTCCGCGCGCTGCTGCAGCGTCTCGACGGCGGCGCTCAGACCGGCCATGCCCTCGAGGCCGAAGGTGTTGGGCTTGGTGTGGTCGTGGCCGTTGTCCAGCGTGATGAGGGCCAGCGTGCCGCCGTCGGCGGGGAGCTGGACGTCCTGGACGAGGGCGCGGGTGACGACCTCGGGCTTGGGCTCGCTCATGCTCAGTTCTCCTTGCCGTAGTCGGCGTGGTGCGGGTTTTCCCAGATGACGGCGCCACCCATGCCGATGCCGATGCACATGGCGGTCATGCCGTAGCGGACGCTCGGGTCCTCGGCGAACTGGCGGGCCAGCTGGGTCATCAGACGCACGCCGGAGGAGGCCAGCGGGTGGCCGGTCGCGATGGCACCGCCGTAGCGGTTGACCTTGTCGGAGTCGTCGGCGATGCCGAAGTGCTCGAGGAAGGCGAGCACCTGCACGGCGAAGGCCTCGTTGAGCTCGAAGAGGTCGATGTCGTCGATGGTCAGGCCGGCCTTGGCCAGGGCCTTCTCGGCGGCGGGGACCGGGCCGTAACCCATGACCTCCGGCTCGACGCCGACGAAGGCGAACTCGACCAGGCGCATGCCGACGGGCAGACCGAGCTCGTGCGCGGTCTCCTCGGCCGCGAGGATGCAGGCCGTCGCGCCGTCGTTGAGGCCGGCCGCATTGCCGGCGGTGACGTTGCCGTGCGGGCGGAAGGGGGTCTTCAGGCCCTTGAGGGACTCGAGCGTCGTCTGCGGGCGCGGCGGCTCGTCGGCGGTGGCCAGCCCCCAGCCCTTGTCGGCGTGACGGGTGGCGGTCGGGACGAGGTCGGGCTGGATCTTGCCGTCCTCGTAGGCCTGGGCGAGCTTGCGCTGGCTGTTGACCGCGAACTCGTCCGAGCGCTCCTTGGTGAGCGTCGGGTAGCGGTCGTGCAGGTTTTCGGCCGTCTTGCCCATGACGAGCGCGGAGGGGTCGACGAGCTTTTCGGCGACGACGCGCGGGTTGGGGTCGACGCCCTCACCCATGGGGTGACGGCCCATGTGCTCGACGCCACCGGCGACGGCGACGTCGATGGAGCCGAAGGAGATGGCGCCGGCGATGTTGGTGACCGCGGTCATCGCGCCGGCGCACATGCGGTCGACGGAGTAGCCGGGGGTGGTGTTGGGCAGGCCCGAGAGGAGCGAGGCCATGCGGCCCAGGGTCAGTCCCTGGTCGCCGATCTGGGTCGTCGCGGCGATGGCGACCTCTTCGACCCGCTCCGGCGGCAGCTCGGGGTGGCGGCGCATGAGCTCGCGGATGCAGTTGATGACCAGGTCGTCGGCGCGGGTCTGGGCGTACATGCCCTTCTCCCCGGCCTTGCCGAACGGCGTGCGAACGCCGTCGACGAAGACGACCTCACGTGAAGTGCGGGGCACGGTGGGCCTCTCTGTCGTGGTGCAGGAGCAGCCGGGTGGTTCCACCCGACACCTCTGAGGCTACTAAGCGCTTGCTCACCTGCGACAGATGCGCCTCGCGTGACCCCGCCCACGTTCCCCGTCCGGCCCGCTCCCTGAGGAGGCCGCCTGCGGCCGTCTCGCCCATCCGCTCTCTGAGGAGGCCGCCTGCGGCGTCCCCCTCGCTCCCTGAGGAGGCCGCCTGCGGCCGTCTCGCCCATCCGCTCCCTGAGGAGGCCGCCTGCGGCCGTCTCGAAGGGAGGTCAGGCGTCGGGGTGGGCGGCGAAGGCGTCGGCGAGCATCGGGGCGACGATCTCGCGCTGCCAGGGGCGCACGCCGTGCTCGGCGAGGGCCGCGGCGAAGGCCTCGGGGGTGCGCTCGGCGGGCGGGGACCACACGGCCCGGCGCAGGGGGTCGGGGGAGCAGACGTTTTCGATGGGGATGGTGTGCTCGGCGGCGAAGTCGCCGAGGGCCTCCCGGGTCTGCGTCAGCCGCTCGGCCGCGAGGGGGTCACGGTTGGCCCAGGACCGCTGGGGCGGGGGACCGTCCGAGCGGACCGACGCAGGCGGCAGCTCCGCGTCGGGGAGCGTGCGGGCGCGGGCGACCGCGTCGAGCCAGGCGCGCTGGTTGCGCTGGATCGCCCGGTGGCCGCGGGGCAGGTCACCCGGTCCGCTCGGGTTGGCCTGGGCGATCTCGACGAGTGCGGTGTCGGGGATGACCCGGCCGGGCGAGGTGTCGCGGTCGCGAGCGATCCGGTCCCGCTCGTACCAGAGCTCACGCACCGTCGCGAGGACCCGCGGCTGGCGGATCTTGTGCAGGCCGGAGGTGCGTCGCCACGGGTCCTCCTTGACCGCGGGGCGCCACGACAGCAGCGCCTCGAACTCCTGCCGAGCCCACTCGCTCTTGTCCTGCGCGGCCAGGTCGATGCCCATGAGGTTGCGCACCTCGGTGAGCACCTCCACGTCGAGCGCGGCGTAGCGCAGCCACGGCTCGGGCAGCGGCCGGGTGGACCAGTCGACGGCCGAGTGCTCCTTGGCCAGGCTGATGCCGAGGTAGTGCTCGATCACGGCGGCGAGGCCGACGCGAGGCAGGCCGAGCAGCCGTGCCGCGAGCTCGGTGTCGAAGATCTGCCGGGGTCGCAGCCCGAGGTCGCCGAGGCAGGGCAGGTCCTGCGTCGCGGCGTGGAGGATCCACTCGCCGGTGCCGATGGCCCGGTCGAGGGGGGTGAGGTCGGGCAGGCCCACGGGGTCGATGAGCCACGTGCCCGCGCCCTCGCGGCGCACCTGCACGAGGTAGGCGGCCTGGCCGTAGCGGTAGCCCGAGGCCCGTTCGGCGTCGAGCGCCACCGGGCCGTACCCCTCGGCGATGGCTGCCGCGCAGGCGTCGAGCTCGGACTCCTCGGTGATGACGGCGGGCACGCCGTCCGCGGGCTCGCGCAGGACGGGCAGGGGAGCGGGCTCCTCCGCGGTCGGTGCGCTCTCGGTGTCGTCCGGTGGTGTGCTGCTCAACGGCGCCGCCCCGGCAGGGCCACGACCCCCGAGGGGAGGGGCGGCAGACCACCCACGGTGCCGAGCATGTCGACCCAGGCCTCGAGGTGGACCCCGACGGCCGGGCCGGCGGGCGTCCACGACGCGCGGATCTCCATGTCGACGTCCGGCTCACGGTCGTCGAGGTCGCCGAAGGACTCCGACACCACGCGCGTGACCGTCCCGGCGAGGTTGATCGGCTCGATGCCGTGCGACTCGAGCGCATCGGTCAGCCACGACCAGCCGACGGCACCGAGCATCGGGTCGCTCGCCACCTCGGCCTCGAGCTCGGCGCGGGCGAAGGTCACGACCCGCCAGGCGCCGGACCACGGCTCGGGCTCCGAGGGGTCGTGCAGCAGGACGAAGCGACCCGTGGCGATGTCCTCGTCGTCGCTCGGGTCGACGATGTCGGCCGTCATCGCGACGGAGTGCGGGGCGAGTCGGGAGGGAGCGGGGACCTCGGTCAGCCGCACCTCGGGGCGCAGGCGCGCCTCGTGCAGGCTGCGCAGGGCGTGCGCGAAGTCCGCAGACTGCGCCTCGGAGAACTCTCGGGTGGCCACCCAGCGAGAGTAGGTGCGTGCGGGTGATATGCGCGGGAGGGCACGCCGAAGCCGGCCGATGCTCCCGTGGGAGGATGCGGCCGTGACGAACTCCGCCGACCCCTCCCACAGTCCTCTCGTCCGCGCCGCGCGCGGTGAGTCCGTGCCGCACACCCCCGTGTGGTTCATGCGGCAGGCCGGCCGCTCCCTCCCTGAGTACCGCGAGATCCGTCGTGGCACGGACATGCTCGAGGCCTGTCGCACGCCGGACCTCGTCACCGAGATCACCCTGCAGCCGGTGCGTCGTCACCGCGTCGACGGCGCCATCTTCTTCTCCGACATCGTCGTGCCGCTCCAGGCGGCCGGGGTCGACATCGACATCGAGCCTGGGGTGGGCCCGGTGCTCGACGAGCCCTTCGCCTCCCGCGAGGACCTCGAGCGCATCCCCGAGCTGACGCCGGACATGATCCCCGACATCGCCGAGTCGGTCCGGCGGATCGTCCTCGAGCTCGGGGGCACGCCCCTCATCGGCTTCGCCGGCGCCCCCTTCACCCTCGCGTCCTACCTCATCGAAGGGGGTCCCAGCCGCAACCACGAGCTCACCAAGTCGCTCATGCACGGCGACCCCGAGCTGTGGCACGACCTGTGCACCCGCCTGTCGCAGATCTCCGCGGCCTTCCTCAAGGTGCAGGTGGAGGCGGGGGCGAGCGCGATCCAGCTCTTCGACAGCTGGGCCGGCTTCCTCTCGCGCGCCGACTACCGCGAGTACGTCCTGCCGCACAGCCGCGCGACGCTCGGCGCGCTCGCCGACGCCGGGGTCCCGCGCATCCACTTCGGGGTCGGTACGGGCGAGTTGCTCACCGACATGGCCGGTGCGGGCACCGAGGTCATCGGCGTCGACTACCGCGTCAACCTCGCGGACGCCATCGCCCGCGTCGGTGGCGACCAGCCCGTCCAGGGCAACCTCGACCCGGCGTTGCTCTTCGCCCCGTGGGAGGTCGTCGAGCGCGAGGTGCGGCGCATCCTCGACGAGGGACGCGCCGCACCCGGCCACATCTTCAACCTCGGCCACGGGGTCCTGCCCGACACCGACCCGGTCGTCCTGACCCGCGTCGTCGAGCTGGTCCACGAGGTCAGCGCCCGGTAGCCGCCCTCGCGGTCCGGCGCCGGCGGCGCAGCCACCAGCCGAGCGGTGCCAGCACCACGGCGAGCACGACGGCGAAGGGAGTGACCGCGCCCAGCACCGTCAGCGCCACCGTCATCGAGTCGGTGAAGGCACCCCAGCCCGCCTTGAGCCCGGCCACGAAACCGGTCGCGTCCTCGGGCTCGTCGTCGGCCTCGGGGCGCTCGGTCGACAGGCTGACCGTGATGGGGGCGGTGGCCGTGCGCTTCTCGAGGGCCTTCTGCTGACTCGTCATCGACTCCAGATCGGCCTCGCGGGTCGCGAGCTCGTCCTCGAGGGTGACGATCTGGTCGAGGTCCTCGGTGCTGTCGATGAGCTTGCGCAGGCGCTCGACGGCCTTGGTCTTGGTCTTCACCCGCGCGGCGGTGTCGGTGTACTGGGTCGTGAGGTCCTCGGCGCTGCTGCTGCGCTTGGTGACCTCCCCGATCTCCGCCAGGTCGGTGGTCGTGGAGTCCAGCTTCGTCACGGGGACCGTCACGGTGATCTCGGCCCACGCGCGTCCACCGGGGTAGGTGGCGGTGCGGGAGTCCTCGGAGGAGACGTAGCCGTCGGCCGTGCGTGCCGCCGAGCGCACCTGGGCGGAGGCCTTGTCGATGTCGTCGACGGTGATGGAGAGGTTGACGGTCCGGGCGACCTTGGCATCGGTGGGCGCCTGGCTGCCGCTCGAGTCCGTGCTGCTGTCGTCGGAGTCCTGCCGGGCCGAGCCCGGCTCGGCGCTGCCCCCGGCGGACTGCTCGGAGGCAGCGGTCGTCGACTGCGTCTGCGGCGCGTGGTCGCTGCTCGTGCGGTCCCCGCCGCTGCACCCGGCGAGGGCCACCCCGCTGGCCGCGAGCAGTGCGGCCCACCTCATGTGCGTCCTGGTCATGGTCCTTACTCCCTGCTCTGCGCCGGGCCCCTCCCGGCGTCGTCGAAGGGTCTGACGGCGGCGGGAGGCGATCGGTTCCCTCGTGGGAGAATTGGGTCCATGGGTCACCGGGTCGTCGTCGTCGGGGGAGGGCTCGCCGGCCTCGCCACCGCCCACCACCTGCTGCAGGGTCACCCCGGGCTCGAGATCACCGTGCTCGACGGGGGCGACCGCTTCGGCGGCAAGGTGCGCCAGCACGACGTCGGTGGGGTGATGGTCGACGTCGGCGCGGAGTCCGTCGTCGCCAGCAGCGTCGCCGCCCGTGACCTCTTCACCGACCTCGGGCTGGCAGAGCAGGTGGTGCACCCCGAGCCGGTCCCCGCCGCCATCTGGTCCCGCGGCCGGCGCTGGCCGGTCCCCGGCCGCACCTTCATGGGGGTGCCCGGCCCGGGCAGCGACCTCACCGGCCTGCTCGACGAAGGGGAGGCCGCCCGCGCCGCGCAGCCGGCTCCCTTCGTCCTCGACGAGGGGGACCTGACGGTCGCCGACGCGGTCGGCCGGGTGTGGGGGCGCGCTGTCGTCGACCGGGTCGTCGAGCCGCTGCTCGGTGGTGTCTACGCCGGTCGGGTGGAGCGGCTCTCGCTGCGCTCGACGATGCCGGCGCTGTGGGCGGCCCTGGCCGCGGGCGGGCCCGCGGACCGTGCCGTGGCGGGGCTGCTGCCGACGCCCACGACGACACCGCGGCCGCGGGTCATGGGGCTGGGCGGGGGCATCGGCACGCTCGTCGAGGCACTGCGCCACGCGCTCGTCGGCGCGGGGGCGCGGCTGCTCGACTCGACGATGGTGCGGCGCCTGGAGCGCACGCCCACCGGGTGGCGGGTCATCGCCGGGGCGACGAACGCCGAGGTCGCCCACGAGGCCGACGTCGTCGTGCTCGCGACCCCGGCCACGCCGACCTCCCGCCTGCTGGCCGGGCACGTCCCGACGGCTGCCACCGCGCTCGCCGGCATCGACTACGCCTCCATGGCGGTGATGACGGTCGCGCTGCCGGCAGACCAGACGCCCGACCTGCCGGGCAGCGGCTTCCTCGTGCCGGCGGTCGACGGGCGACCGATCAAGGCGAGCACCTTTTCGGCGTCGAAGTGGGCCTGGGTCCGGGAGGCGAGCACCGATGTCGTGCTGCTGCGGGCCTCGGCTGGCCGTGCCGGCGAGGTCGCCTCCGTCCAGCGTGACGACGACGACCTCGTCCGGGGCGCCCTCGCCGAGATCTCGAGCGCCGTCGGCGCGCCGCTGCCCGCACCCGTCGACCAGCACGTGCAGCGGTGGGGCGGCGGTCTGCCGCAGTATGACCTCGGGCACACTGGGCGGGTCGCCGCGGTGCGCTCCGCGGTCGCGCAGCTGCCCGGTCTCGAGGTGACCGGCGCCGCCTACGACGGTGTGGGCATCGGCGCGGTGCTCACCGGCGCGGCCACGACCGCCACGACGATCCTCGACGCACTGACCCCTTCGTCCACCACTGAAATGGAGCCTCGATGACCACCCGGCCCGCCCCCGTCAAGCCCACGCGTGAGCAGCTCGAGGCGATCAACAGCAGCGTCCACTACGCGATGTTTTCCGCCTTTGCGCTCGTGACCCCTGTCGGCGACGACGACCGCGACGCGATCGCGCAGGAGGTCGAGGCGCTCTTCGCCGAGCTCACCGAGGGCGGCGTGCGCATCCGCGGCGTCTACGACGTCGCCGGCCTGCGCGCCGACGCCGACATCCTCGTGTGGTGGCACGCCGACGACATCGAGCTGCTCCAGGACGCCTACAAGCGGCTGCTGCGCACCGAACTCGGCGCCCACCTCGACCCGGTGTGGTCCAACGCGGCGGTGCACCGGCAGGCGGAGTTCAACCGGAGCCACGTGCCGGCCTTCATGGCGGGGGAGGAGCCGCGCGACTACGTGTGCGTCTACCCCTTCGTGCGGTCCTACGACTGGTACGTCCTCGATGACAAGGACCGTCGCTTCATGCTCGCCGAGCACGGCGCCATGGCCAAGGACTACCCGGACGTGCGGGCCAACACCATCCCGGCCTTCGCTCTCGGCGACTACGAGTGGATCCTCGCCTTCGAGGCCGACGAGCTGCACCGCATCGTCGACCTCATGCGTGAGCTGCGCGCCTCCAAGGCCCGCCTGCACGTGCGCGAGGAGATCCCCTTCTTCACCGGCCCGCGGGTGAGCGTCGAGGCGCTCGTCGCCGGCCTGCGCTGACCTGGGCGCGGGGCGAGGTCCCACC
The DNA here is from genome assembly GCF_052114035.1 of Janibacter sp. RAF52. Classification (NCBI taxonomy): domain Bacteria; kingdom Bacillati; phylum Actinomycetota; class Actinomycetes; order Micrococcales; family Intrasporangiaceae; genus Janibacter; species Janibacter sp. RAF52. The sequence goes on from NZ_JBFRDY010000003.1 coordinate 42,169, forward strand.
TGCCTCACGATTTCCGGGTCACCCGATAATCCCCGACTTCGCAAGAGTCCCAAACCCTTGCGAAGCCGGGGTTTGTCTTGTCGAGTGGCTCCGTCCACAACCTCGCTCCCTGGAGGGGTGGGGTCCACAAGTTCGATCGTCCTTCCGGGGCTACGGCGGCTGCCGGCCAACGCTGGTGGCATGAGAGAAGTCAGCGGTGCTCCCTTCGCCCAGCTCGTCGCCATGCCCGACGGCATCTTCACGCGACAGGACGCGTTGCGCCACGGGGTGACGGACGAGGTCCTGACCGCCGCAGTTCGCCGAGGCGTCATCGCGAGACTGTGTCGAGGCGCCTACACGGTCCCTGGTCCACGGACGAAGGGGGAGGACCGCCGCCTCATCGCGATGGCGGCACTGCGCCTCTACCCGGACGCCATGCTCTCCGGGGCTACGGCGGTCGCCGCGCACGGGATCCCGTTGTTCGAGGTCCCGCTCCTGCCGGTCGACGGGGCCCGTCCGATTATGCGAGAGGCCGGCACACGGCATCTGCGGTTCCGTCCTACCCACGTCCCCCCGGCCAAGACCCCGTGGGGGCCGGGACAGCCACTACCCGACGCGCTCGTGCAGCTGAGCATGGACCACGGAGTCGTCGCAGGAGTTGCCTCCATCGACGCCGCGCTGCACGCAGAGTCCGTGACGCGGGCCGACCTCGAGCGGGCCTTTGCCCGCGTCGCCCGGTGGCCACACAGCTCGCGAGCGCGGTGCGCCCTGGCGTGGGCGGACGAAGACGCCGAGTCGTTGGGCGAGAGCGTGACTCGCGTGATCTTGCTGGGCGCAGGGTTCTCGGTGACCTCGCAAGTGCGGATCGCGGAAGTCGACGGAGACTTCATCGCCAGGGTCGACCTCGGCATCGAGGGCACCAACGTCCTGCTCGAGTTCGACGGCAAGGTGAAGTACACCGACGGCGGGCCGGAAGCGCTCTTCCGAGAAAAGAAGCGCGAGGACCGGATCCGACGACGCGGCTATGTCGTCATCAGGGTCGTGTGGGCAGATCTCTTCCACCCCGAGCGAATCGTGCGAGCCGTCACGGAGGCTCTCGCGAACGCTGCGTGACCACTGAGCAAGACAAACCCCGGCTTCGCAAGGGTTCGAGACTCTTGCGAAGCCGGGGATTATCGGGTGACCCGGAAATCGTGGGGCGGGTGAGGTACCAGCCCCTCAGCCCTGGGCGGGGCGCAGGGTCATCGAGATCGAGTTGATGCAGTAGCGCTGGTCGGTCGGGGTCTCGTAGCCCTCGCCGTCGAAGACGTGACCCATGTGGCTGCCGCAGTTGGCGCAGCGGACCTCGACGCGCGGGCGGCCGGGCAGGGAGTCGTCCTGCACGTACTCGACCCGGTCCTCGGCGAGCGGGGTGTAGAAGCTCGGCCAGCCGCAGTGGCTCTCGAACTTCGTCTCGGAGGTGAAGAGCTCGGACCCGCAGGCGCGGCAGGCGTAGACGCCCTCGGTCGTGGTGTCGGTGTACTCGCCGGTGAAGGGCCGCTCGGTCCCGGCGGCCCGCAGCACGGAGAACTCGTCGGGCGAGAGCTCCTCGCGCCACTGCTCGTCGCTCTTGGTCACCGCGTAGTCGCGGCCGGTGGACTCCATCATCGTCAGGCTCCTCGTCGATCGGTGTGCTCATCATGCAACGCAACGGCCCCCGCAGATCATCCGGGGGCCGTCGCACGCCGCGGTGGGCGAAGGGAGGTCAGCTCACTTCTTCAGGTCGAGGTGGACGACCTGCGGGTCGTGGTCGCTGTCCTGGTCGGCGAAGGGGGAGTTGGTGTGGACGATGTCGTAGGTGAAAGCCGGCCGCTTGCCCTTGCCGTGACCCTTGCCGGGGTACCCGGGGCGCCACGGCCCGTTGACCTTGCCCTCGAGGGTGGCGAGCGAGGGCGAGAGCAGGATGTGGTCGAGCACCTGGCTGTTGCCGTCGTAGACGTAGGTCCAGCGCTCCGACTCCGGCAGGGTGCGCGGCAGGTCGGTGAGGGCCTGGGTGCCGGACCCCTCGAGGATGTCGGTGAGGACGTCCGTCGTCTGGCTGAACTCGAAGTCGTTGACGTCACCGGCGACGACGAGCTTGGCGTCGGGGTCGGCAGCCAGGAGGTCGTCGGCGAGGCCGCGGACCTCTCGTGCCTGGGCGTGGCGGGCGTCCTCGCTCGAGCGGACCGGCTGCTGCCAGCGGCCGAAGAGCGGGTCGTCGCCCCCCTTCGAGCTGAAGTGGACGGCGGCGACGAAGACCCGCTCACCACGGAAGCGGTACTCACCGATGAGAGGCTTGCGCGAGTCGGCGAAGGCCTGCGAAGCGGGTGCGATCCGGCCGGGCGACTCGGTGAGGTGGGCGCCCTTCCTGTCCTTGACGACCGTGGTCGCGCGGTCGGCCGCGCCGCTGCTGCGCTCGATGAAGTCGATGTCGCGATCCGTGCGGTGGAGCAGCACGTTGCGGATGTTGCCGCCCGGCTGACCACCGTCGGCCTTGTCCTGCGGGTCGACCCAGTTGGCCTCGTAGCGGGGGCCGCCCTGCGCCTCGATGGCGGCGATGAGCCGGTCGGTCGTCGCCGAGGAGTCGACGGTGCCGTCGTCGGTCGGGCCGCTGTTGTCCTGGACCTCCTCGACGGCGATGACGTCGGGGCTGCGCAGGTTGGTGACGATCTGGCCGGCGAGCCGGTCGAACTTGCTCTGCTCATTGCTCGGCGACAGGTTTTCGACGTTGAAGGAGGCCACGGACAGCTCGCGCGGGTGCTGCCGTCCCGTCACCTCGCGCTCGAGACCGCCGTCCTCGACGGTCGGGACATGCGTCGCGAGCAGCTTGAAGTTGGCGAAGGAGTAGTCGAGCGGCCCGGCGACGAGCCCCGGCAGCCGGTCGCGGACGTCGGCGTCGGGGAGCGAGCCGCTCGGCAGGAGCACGTCGTCGACGAGGACTCGCATCGCATTGGGCTGGTCGTAGCCGCCGTAGACGACACCACCGGCGGACGACCGGGTCGCCTCGACGCCGGTCCCGGGGACGACGGGGATCTCGTAGCCGGTCGGTCCGACGACCTGGGCGTCGCGCACGCCGACCCGCATGCCCTCCATCGACTCGTAGAAGTCGATGGCGTCCCTGTCGGGGCGGAAGGCCGCGTCGGCGTACTCGACGCTCTTGGGGTCCTCGGCGTCGACCGTCTGCTGGGGAGCGGTGCGGTCCTCACCGAGGACGACCGCCTCGGGCACGGCGCCGGTGCCGGTCTGGGTGACCACGGGGGAGACGATCTCGGTCGTCGTGAGGTTGTCCCACCCGCCGGAGCCGCCCGGGCGGAACTCGTCGACGACCCCGTCGACGCTCACGGTGTCACCGACGGCGACGGTCGGCGTCGAGCGCGTGTAGACGAGGACCGCCTCGGAGGTCGCGTCGTCGTCGTCCGGCGTCGTGCTCTGCAGCCAGAAGCCGGAGGACGAGACGGCCGTGACGACGCCCTCGACGTCGTTGACCTTGGACCCGTCGAAGGGGGAGAGGTGGTGGCGCCCCTGGATCTGGGCGATGGTCTCGGGCTCGTCGACGGGCGGCTCCTCGCCGTCGTCGGGGGCGCAGACGACCGAGGTGGTCGACGAGTTCTGCGGGGTCGGGGCGCCCACCGTGAAGTCCGCGGCGTTGTTGTCGGTGTCGACGCACACGTCCGTGCGGGCCACCGAGGTGGCGTTGTCGGTGGCGTCGGCGGGGCCCCCTTCGGCCGTCGTGGCGGAGCCCCAGCCGAGCCGGTCGGCGACCTGACCATCGGGGCGCACGACCTCGACGCGGGCACCGGAAGAGGACATCGGGACCCTGCCCGTCGCGTCGGGCGCCGGCAGCGCGGGCAGGGAGGAGTTGGCGCCGTCGGCCTGCTGGACGAGGTAGCGCCCGCCGGCGACGACCGTGCCCGACAGGGGAGTCGTCTGCGGCGTGGTGCCGCTCGCCGAGTAGTAGCGCAGGGTCCAGCCGGTGAGGTCGACGTCCTCCTGCGCGCGGTTGGCGAGCTCGACGAAGTCGCTGCGGTAGACGGCGCGGGAGTTGCCGCCGCCTCCGTAGGCCTCGGCGATGACGAGGTCTGGCGATGCGGCGGAGGCGCTCGGGGCGGTGACGGCGAGGCCGGCGACGGCGAGAGGCGCGGCGGTCAGTGCCGCGAGGGCGCGGCGGCGACGAGAGGGCATGGGTGGCTCCTGGGAGGGACGGGCGTGGCTCCCAGCAACCTAGGTCGCCTCGGCACCGCGCGCAGCGCGAGCCGGTGAACGTCGCGTGACGATCACCCGACGGGACGAAGGGAGCCGAGCCGCCCCCCTTCGTCGGTGGCAGCCCATACGCTGACCGCATGGCCAAGACCCCCGCCGTGATGGTGCCCGCCGGTGACCGCGAGGTCCGCGTCTCCAGCCCCGACCGGGTCATCTACGAGGCGACCGAGCGCGCCCCGGTGATCACCAAACTGCAGGTGTGCGAGTACTACGCCGCGGTCGGCGAGGCGATGATGCGGCAGATCGGCGAGCGGCCCACGGCGATGGAGCGCTGGCCCGACGGCTGGCGCGAGGGGATGCGGCTGGCGGTCGGCCCGCGTGACAAGGACGCCGACGGCTTCTACCAGAAGCGGCTGCCCCGGGGCGCACCCGAATGGGTCGAGACCGTGGGCATCACCTTCCCGAGCGGGCGCGGTGCCGAGGAGCTGTGCCCGACCGAGCCGGCGGCCCTAGTCTGGGCGGCGCAGATGGGCACGCTGACCTTCCACCCGTGGCCGGTGCGCCGACCGGACGTCGACCACCCCGACGAGCTGCGCATCGACCTCGACCCGCAGCCGGGCACGAGCTTCGCCGACGCGCAGCGCGTCGCCGGAGTCGCACGCGAGTTCCTCGAGGACCTCGGCATGCGGGGCTACCCGAAGACGAGCGGCAACCGCGGCATCCACGTCTACGTGCGCATCGAGCCGCGCTGGTCCTTCGAGGAACTGCGGCACGCGGCGATCGGCTTCGGTCGCGAGCTCGAGCGGCGTGACGACGGGGTGACGACGGCCTGGTGGAAGGAGGAGCGCGGCGAGCGAATCTTCGTCGACTTCAACCAGAACAACCGGGACCGCACCATCGCCGGTGCGTGGAGCCTGCGCGCCCGCCCGGGTGCACCGGTGAGCACGCCGATGACGTGGGAGCAGCTCGCGCAGGTCACCGACCCGGCCGAGTGCAACCTCACGACGGTGCTCGACCACCTCGCCGACGGCGACCCGTGGGCCGACATGGACGAGACGGCCCACTCCCTCGAGCCGCTCCTGGAGCTGTGGGAGACCCTGCCCGGCGGCGAGCTGAACTTCCCGCCCGACTATCCGAAGATGCCCGGCGAACCGCCCCGCGTGCAGCCGAGCAAGAAGGTCGCCGAGCACTGGGACGAGGAGGGCAACCGCGTCGACGGCTAGTCGAGCACCTCACCGAGGTCGTAGGCCGCGGCCCGGTCGATCTGGTCGAGCGTGCACGACTCCGGGTCACGGTCGGGGCGCCAGCGCAGGAACTGCACCGTGTGCCGGAAGCGCCAGCCCTCGAGCTGGTCGAAGGCGACCTCGACGACCCGCTCCGGCCGCAGGGGCACGAAGCTCACGTCCTTGCTCGAGCTGAAGCGCGACCGGTCGGTCTCGGCGTGCTCGACGTTGCCGTCGGCGTCGCGACGCACGAGCGGCTCGAGCTCGTCGAGGAGCTCGAGGCGACGCTTCGCGGTGAAGGCGGCGATGCCCCCGACGTTGAAGAGTTGCCCGTCCTGGTACAGCCCGAGCAGGAGCGAGCCGACACCCTGACCGGACTTGTGCACGCGATATCCGGTGACGACGGCCTCGGCGGTTCGCTTGTGCTTGATCTTGAGCATCGTGCGCTTGCCGGGGGAGTAGGGCGAGGCGAGGGCCTTCGCGACGACCCCGTCGAGCCCGGCGCCCTCGAAGCGGGTGAACCAGTCGCGGGCCTCGGTGGCATCGCGGGTGACCCGCGTGAGGTGCAGCGGTGCTCCCTTCGCCATGCCCTCGAAGAGCGTCTCGAGCCGCTCCCTCCGCTCGACGAAGGGAGCGCCCGTCACGTCCTCGTCGCCGACGGCGAGCAGGTCGAAGGCGATGAACTCGGCCGGCGTCTCCTGCGAGAGCTTGGTGATCCGCGACTCGGCGGGATGGATGCGCTGCCCGAGGGCCTCCCAGTCGAGGCGCTGGGCGCCCGGCTCGCCACTGCGCACGACCACCTCGCCGTCGACGACGGCGCTGCCCGGCAGGTGCTCGACGATCGCTGCCACCAGCTCGGGGAAGTAGCGGGTCAGCGGCTTCTTGCCGCGGCTGACGAGCTCGACGTCGTCGCCCTCCTTGCGCACGATGCACCGGAAGCCGTCCCACTTGGGCTCGTAGGAGTAGCCGCCCTCCACGGCATCCGGCGCAGGCACATCCGTGACGGCCTTGGCGAGCATCGGGTCGAGCACGAGGTCAGCGGGAAGTGGTGTCACTCACCACATTCTGCCCGCGAGCCACGACATTTGAGACGATGACGCCGTGACTCAACGGACGGTGGCCGAGCGGGCCCTGACCTACGGCGCGGTCGCCGCGGGATCCGCCCTCATGGGCGCCGGTTCCGTGTGGGTCGGGGCGGGCACGTACTTCGCGCGCAAGGTGCTCACCCCGGACCTCGTCCGCCCCGACGACACCCGGATCCACGTCATCCACTCCGACAGCGTGACCCTCTCCGGCACCCCCGACCTGCTCGTCCCCGGCCGCTACGGACTGTGGCTGGACGGCGGTCGCGGCCACGCCCGCATCGGTGGGGTCCTCGAGGTCGACCACCGCCGGCAGCGGGTGCGTCGCGAGCTCCTCGGCGTCGACGAAGGCGTGCTGCAACCCGGGACGGCCCGCTTCAACGGCTACTACTACGGCCGCGACCCTCAGGCCGACCTCGGCCTCGAGACCCAGGACGTCGTCGTGCCCGCGGAGCTCGGGCCGATGCCCGCGTGGGTCGTGCCCGGTGGCAGCGGCGAGCGCTGGGCCGTCCTCGTCCACGGGCGCGGTGCGCGCCGGCACGAGACGCTGCGTGCCATCCCGGCGCTGCACGCCGCCGGCCTGACCTGCCTCGTCCCGAGCTATCGCAACGACGGAGACGCCCCGCGCGGCCCCGACGGCCGCTACAACCTCGGTCTGTCGGAGTGGCGCGACATCGAGGACGCGATCGCCCTCGCGCTGGCCCGCGGCGCCCAGGAGATCGTCCTCGTCGGCTGGTCGATGGGTGGGGCGATCGTCCTGCAGTTCCTCGACCGGTCACCGCTGGCCGCCGAGGTCTCCCGCGCGGTGCTCGACGGGCCGGTCGTCGACTGGGGCGACGTGCTGCGCCACCACGCGGCCCTGCACCGCGTCCCCGCGCCCGTCGGCCACCTGGGGAGCGCCCTCATGGGACAGCACTGGGCCAAGCGCCTCGTCGGGGTTTCCGAGAGCGTCGACGTCGCCCGGACCAACTGGGTCAAGCGGGCCGACGAGCTCTCCCACCCGATGCTGCTCATCCACTCGCGCGACGACGAGTTCGTCCCCGTGGGCCCGAGCGAGGCCCTGGCCGCGGCCCGGCCCGACCTCGTGACCTTCGAGCCCTGGTCGTTGGCGCGCCACTGCAAGGAGTGGAATGTCGACCCGCGGCGGTGGGACGCGGCAGTCGCGGACTTCGTCCGGTAGCTGCCGCTCAGACCAGGCGCCACAGCCCGAGCAGGGTGCCGTCCTCCTCGAGCAGGTGGCGGCACCGCAGGGTGCGGTCGACGGCGGCACCGTCGAGGATGCGCGGGTGGTCGGTGCGGAGCCCACCGACGAGGTGCGGCGTCCACGACAGGGCGAGCTCGTCGACGAGGCCCTCCGTGACCAGGTCTGCGGCGAGAGAGGGTCCCCCTTCGCAGAGCACGTGCGGACCGAAGGCGGTGCGAGCCCGCTCGACGACCGCACCCAGGTCGACCTCCGCGTCGCCGCAGACCCAGGTGGTCTCGTCCTCGGTGGCCCCCGACGACCGGGTCGTCGCGAGGACCACGGAGTCCGTGCCACGGACGGTCTCCGGCCGACGGCCGCTCCTGGAGACGACGACCATCGGCGTGCGTGCCGGCCCGTACTCCTCCGCGCGGACCGTGCCCGCGCCGACGAGCAGGACATCGGCCGCCCGGCGCATGGCCGCGAAGCCACGGTGGTCGGCGGCCGAGTTGATCGACCCGGAGAGGCCGTCGGCGCCCGTCGCCGCACCGTCGAGCGTGGCCACGAAGTTGAGCCGGAGCACCGGGTCGCTCGTGGCGTAGAGCCGATCGGTGCCCGACTCGTCGAGCTCCTCACCCGGCACCACGTCGAAGGGGGCGTCGTCGGCCATGAGAACCCGCATGCGCTCAAGTCTGCCGCACGACCCGCCCGGCTGACATGATGCGCAGCATGGCCAAGGACAAGAAGTCGGGCAAGAAGGCGACCTCGGGGTCGGCGACCCCTTTCGGCGACGCGCTGCGCGCCGGGCCGGGGACGGACCTGGCGTCGATCGACACGCGGAGCACCCCGGGCTTCGACGGGGACAAGGCCGCCGGTCAGGAGGCCCTCTCGGCCCTGGCCGGCGAGGTGTCGGACCTGCAGGAGCGACTCTTCGCCGAGTCGCGCGTCGGCGGTCAGCGCAGCGTGCTGCTCGTCGTGCAGGGCATGGACACGGCGGGCAAGGGCGGCATCATGCGCCACGTCGTGGGCGCGGTCGACCCGCAGGGTGTCGACATCACGAGCTTCAAGGCGCCGACGGCTGAGGAAAAGAAGCACCCCTTCCTCTGGCGCATCCGCAAGGCGCTGCCCGAGCCGGGGATGATCGGCGTCTTCGACCGCAGCCACTACGAGGACGTGCTCATCGTGCGCGTCCACGACCTCGTCCCACGCGCCCAGTGGAGCCGCCGCTACGGGCAGATCAACACCTTCGAGGAGAGCGTCGCCGACAAGCAGACGACGATCATCAAGGTCATGCTGCACATCAGCAAGGACGAGCAGAAGGAGCGGCTCACCGAGCGGCTCGAGCGCCCCGACAAGCACTGGAAGTTCAACCCCGGCGACATCGACGAGCGCGAGCACTGGGACGCCTACCAGGAGGCCTACCAAGCCGTCATCGACAAGTGCTCGACCGATGTCGCGCCCTGGTACGTCGTGCCGGCCGACCGCAAGTGGTTTGCCCGTCTGGCCGTGATGCAGCTGCTCAAGGAGCACCTCGTGCAGCTCGACCCGCAGTGGCCGAAGGCCGACTTCGACGTCGCCGCCGAGCTGGCCCGGCTCAAGAAGTCCTGACCGCCCCCCTCCGTATTTCCCTAGGGAAATACGGAGGGAGTGCGTATTTCCCTAGGGAAATGACCGCCTGAGCTGACATTTGCCTAGGGAAATGCGCAGGTGCGGGTCAGGCGGTGGCCGTGGCGCGGTCGACGGCGGTGGCGCCCGCCAGCGTCACGAGGCCGGTGTCGAGGGTGCCGAAGCTCTCTCCCTTCGCCCGGCCGAGCCGGGACTCGACGAAGGCCTCGGCCAGGTCGGCGGGGGAGTGCAGCACCATGAGGCTGCCCTGGAGGGTCAGGGCCAGTCGCTCGACGAGCCGGCGGGCGCCGGTGGCGACTTCGACGCCGTCGAGTGCGCCGAGCCCGGCGCAGTCGCGCTCCACCTCGTCGAGCGCCGTGTCGAGGGTCGTCAGCCGGCCGCGGGCGACGGAGGCCTCCTTGAGCAGCGCCATGAGCGACGCCGGCTCGCGACCGATCGCGCGGAGCACGTCGAGCGCGTTGACATTGCCCGAGCCCTCCCAGATCGAGTTGAGCGGCGCCTGCCGGTAGAGCCGGGCCATGCCGTTCTCCTCGACGTAGCCATTGCCCCCGAGGCACTCCAGCGCCTCCGCGACGAAGGGAGAGGTCCGCTTGCAGACCCAGTACTTGCCGACGGCCACGCCGAGGCGGGTCAGCTCGGTCTCGCCCTCGTCGACGGCGTGGGCCAGGCGCATCCCGAGCAGGGACGCCGCCTCCGACTCGAGCGCCAGGTCAGTGAGGACGTTGCGCATGAGCGGCTGGTCGACGAGCAGCGCGCCGAAGGCACGACGGTGGCGCGTGTGGTGGACCGCTCGCGTCAGCGCCGCCCGCATCGTGCCGGCCGACCCGAGCACGCAGTCGAGCCGGGTGGCCGAGACCATGTCGATGATCGTGCGGACCCCGCGACCCTCCTCGCCGACGAGCGATCCCCACGTCCCGTCGAGCTCGATCTCGGAGGAGGCATTGGAGCGATCGCCGAGCTTGTCCTTGAGCCGCTGCAGGGCGAAGGGGTTGCGCGTCCCGTCCTCGAGGACCCGCGGGACCAGGAAGCAGCTCGGCGGCGCGTCCTCGGCGGTCTTGGCCAGGACGAGGAAGACATCGCTCATCGGGGCGGAGCAAAACCATTTGTGCCCGGTGAGCCGGTAGGTGTCGCCGGTGAGCGGACCGCCGGGGGTGCGGACGGCTAGCGTGGAGTTGGCCCGCACGTCCGACCCGCCCTGCTTCTCCGTCATCCCCATGCCGGCGATCGCCCCGGCCTTGGTCCCGACCTCGCGCAGCTCGAAGTCGTAGTCGCGGGAGGCGAGCTTGGGGGTCCAGCGCTCGGCGAGCTCGGGCGAGTGGCGAAGGGCGGGGACCGCCGCGTTGGTCATGGTGATCGGGCAGATGTGCCCCGGCTCGACCTGGCTCCACGTGAGGAAGCCCGCGGCGCGGGTGACGTGCGCGCCGCTGCCCTGCGGCCGCGTCCACGGCACGGCCGTGAGGCCGGCCGACGTCGCGTGCCCCATGAGGTCGTGCCAGGCGGGGTCGAACTCGACCTCGTCGATGCGGTGGCCCCAGCGGTCGTGCGTCACGAGGCGGGGGGTGTTGCGATGCGCGCGGTCAGCCAGTTCGGCGGCCCCCGCCGACCCGGCGAGCCGGCCTAGCGCGGCCAGGTCGCTCGTGGCACCGGCGAGGTGCTCCGAGGGGACCCAGCGCTCGACACCTTGTGCGACAACCGGATCGCTCGTGAAGACGTCGTGACCCCCGTAGAGCGGGACCTGGTTGGTGACCTCGTGCGTCGGCATGTCCGCACGATACGGCCAGCCGCGGACGGGGTGACAGCAGCCTTCACCTTCGGTTTGGAATCTGGCCACGCTCTGGGCTACTCTCGCTCAGCGCGGTCAGCAGCGATGCCGACCGCGAGTGCGGATGTAGCTCAGTTGGTAGAGCGCAACCTTGCCAAGGTTGAGGTCGCCGGTTCGAGCCCGGTCATCCGCTCTGACAGCGCCACCCCGGTGGCGCCGTCCACGGGCGATTGGCGCAGCGGTAGCGCGCTTCCTTGACACGGAAGAGGTCACTGGTTCAAACCCAGTATCGCCCACGGGACAGGCCCCGATCTGCTCAAGCGGATCGGGGCCTTCCACGTCCTCGGACATGTCCTGCCCGCTCGCCGAGGCGGGCGGGCGCCCCCTTCGCGCCCGGCAACCCGCGACACGGCACGCCGGGGTGAGCCGGTTGGGAGAGTTGGGCGTCCATGGGTTAATGTTTCTCCTCGTGCCCCGCGTTACAACGCGACCTGGCGGGGCGTGCGGATGTAGCTCAGTTGGTAGAGCGCAACCTTGCCAAGGTTGAGGTCGCCGGTTCGAGCCCGGTCATCCGCTCAGAAGGTTGAAAACCACCTTCGGTGGTGGAGTGGCCGAGAGGCGAGGCAACGGCCTGCAAAGCCGTCTACACGGGTTCAAATCCCGTCTCCACCTCGACCATGCAGTCACCTGCATGCACCCGGGCGATTGGCGCAGCGGTAGCGCGCTTCCTTGACACGGAAGAGGTCACTGGTTCAAACCCAGTATCGCCCACCGAGAGTCCCTGCCCGCTGGCGCGGCCAGGGACTTCGTGTTTCCCGAAGCATGCCCGGTCCGCTGGCGCGGCCCCGCCCCGCCACGGTGGCAGGATGCAGGCATGGCCCTCAAGGACAAGCACCTCGCCGACGGCGAGGAGATCCGGCTCGACCTGCGCACCCACGGGAAGGCCCTCGTGGGGCCGCTCCTGCTCCTGGTCGTCCTCGTCGCCGCGGTCGTCGCCGTCGCGGTGCTCACCCGGGACAGCGACCAGAGCACGTGGATCCTGCTCGCCGTCGCCGTGATCGCCCTCGTGCTCGCCGTCCCCGGTGTCCTGCTGCCTGCGTGGCGGTGGAACTCGACGCGCTACGTCTTCACCAACCGCCGGGTGAGCAACCGCTACGGCCTGCTGACGAAGAAGGGCCGCGACATCCCGCTCTACCGGATCAACGACGTGGCCATCGAGAAGGGGCCGCTCGACCGCGTCCTCGGCTGCGGCACGCTCGTCATCTCCGATGCGACCGACAAGGCGGGGATGGAGCTGCACGACGTGCCGCGGGTCGAGGACGTCCAGGTCGAGCTGCAGAACCTGCTCTTCGCCGCCGATGACGGCAGCGACGACGGCGAGTGGCCGCCCACGGAGCCCCGCCGACGCTGACCGGCTGACGCCGCGGCGCGACGCGCTACTCGGTGATCCCGAACCTCGCGTGCAGGCGCTTCATCCACCGCGGCGCCCACCAGTTCCACTCGCCGAGGACCGACATGGTCGCCGGGACGAGCAGCATGCGCACGAGGGTCGCGTCGATGACGATCGCGAGCACGAGCGCGACGCCGGTCTCCTTGACCGCCAGCACCCGCGCGAGCACGAAGCCGGCGAAGACGATGCACATGAGCAGGGCCGCGCTCGTGATGATCTTCCCTGAGCGCTGCAGGCCGAGCCGGACGGCCTCGTTGGTCGGGTAGCCGCGCTCGTGCAGCTCGACGATGCGCGAGAGCAGGAAGACCTCGTAGTCCATCGACAGCCCGAAGCCGAAGGCGAGGACGAGGACGGGGATCGAGACCTCGACCGCCCCGACCGAGTCGAAGCCGAGCAGGCCCTCGAGGTGCCCGTCCTGGAAGACCCAGACGAGCACTCCGAGCGAGGCCCCGAGCGAGACGATGTTCATCAGGAGGGCCTTGATCGGGACGACGACCGACCCGGTCATGAGGAAGAGCAGGACGAAGGTCGCGAGCACGACGGTGCCGATGGCCAAGGGGGCCGAGTCGGCGATCGTGCCGGTGAAGTCGGCGAGGTCGGCCGCCTGCCCACCGACCCGGGCGTCGAAGGGGGGACGCTCCTGCTGCAGGTGGGTCACGAGGTTGCGCGTCCCCGGCCCGAGCGGACCGTCCTGCGTCCGCAGGTCGATGCTGCGGACGGTCTGACCGTCGATCTTGCCCACGGTGACCACCTCCGCTGACTCGACGCCGGGGAGGTCTCGGGAACCGCCCTTCGCCCAGGCCCGGACTTCGTCCGCGTCCGCCGTCGTCACCACGCGCAGGTCTGACGACGCGAGGAGGGGGTAGTCGCGCCCGAGGTCCTCGAAGAAGGTGCGCTGCTCGTTGTCCGCAGGGAGCAGCTCGATCCCCGAGGAGGTGACCTCCATGCGGGTGGCGGGCAGCGCCATGGCGACGAGCGCGGCGAGCACGAGCCCGACGACGAGCCACGGCGCGCGCTGCACGCCCCCGGCGAGCGAGGCGAAGGTGCCGGTGTCCGACGACCGCTCGGTGCGGCCCCGCAGCAGCCGGCGGGCCGAGAGGGCGCAGACGGCCGGGACGAGGGTGACGGCGACGAGCAGGCACAGGACGACGACCGAGACGCCGGCGGCGCCGGCCGCCCGCATGAAGGTCGAGGGGAAGAAGAGCAGGCCCGACAGCGCGATGGCCACCGTCACTGCGGAGAAGACGACGGTGCGGCCGGCGCGGTCGACGGTGCGCCCGGTGGCCTCGACGACGAGCTGACGGGAGTCCGGGCCGAGCGGCTGCCCGTCGAGCAGTTCACGCATCTCCTCGCGGAAGCGGGAGACGACGAGCAGCCCGTAGTCGATGCACAGGCCCAGGCCGAGGACGCTCACGATGTTGACGACCGTCGCGTCGAGGTCGATGACGTGGGAGAAGCCCCAGAGGGAGGCGAGCGCCCCGCCGATGGAGGCGATGGCACCGGCGATCGGGATGCCGGCCGCGAGGAACCCGCCGAAGACGAGGACCATGACGGCGAAGGAGATGGGCAGGGCCAGGCCCTCGCCGACCTTCATGTCGGTCTCGACCTGCCCGACGACCTCGTCCACGAGGTCGGCGACGCTCCCGCGCTGGCTGCTCGTGCCCTGCGACCCGAGAGCGACCTCGTCGAGCTGGACCGCGACATCGCGCCGCACCCGCGCGAGCTCCTCGTCGCTCAGGGTGCTGTCGTACTCGACGACCGTGAGGAATCCCCAGCGCTTGCCCGGCTCGTCGACGACGAGCGGCTCGGCGCGCGCGTCCTTGACCCCCTTGTCGAGCACGAGCGGGTTGACGACGGAGGAGACCCCCTCCATCTCGTGGATGCGGCGGATCGGCTCTGCCACGGCACGACGGACGAAGGGGTCGGTGGCGGGCGACCCCGAGACCATGAGCGTGTCGTTGGCGAGCTCCCCGCCACCGGCGTCGGTGAGCAGCTCGCGGGCCTCCTGGGCCTCGCCGGGGGTGGTCATGTCGCCGCTGTGCAGCCGGTCGAAGAGGCCCTCGCCCGTGACCCCACCGAGCGCGAGGGCGAAGAAGGCCGCCACGAGCGCCACCCAGGACCCGACGAAGACCCAGGGGCGCCGAGCCGTGCCGGAGCCGAGTCGGTGCAGGAGGGTCCGGCGGTCACGGTGGCTGGTCACCGGGACAGCCTGCCAGCAGGTGGCGGTGGTTGCGCGGTCGCCGCCCGATGATCTCCACCCGACCCCAGATCCGTTGTGGCGGAAGGGTGCCCGGGCGTCGCCGGGGGAGAGGTAGATCACACCGGGAGCGGTCGCGGCCTGCCTCCGCCGCTGCCACTCTTGCAGCGCACTTCACCCACCCCGACGGAGGCCGCATGATCCCCTGCACGCTGGCCGACCAGGAGCTGCTGGGTGGTGACGTCATCTGCTGGGAGCTCGACGCCACGACCCTCGAGCGCTGGAGCGAACAACCCCCCGACCCGCGCCCGGCGAGCTTCGACCAGCTCGGCCGCCTCAACGAGGACCCGGACGGCGACTCGCCCTGGTCGGCGTGGATCGGGCTCTCCGTGCTGCTCCCGGACGCGACGCCGGCGAGCATCGCCGCCACGCTCACCGCGTGGATCCGGCAGCACGAGTCCCTCCGCAGCCGACTGACCCTCGACGCCGACGGCAGCGAGCGCCGACGGACCCTCCCGCCCGAGGCGGTGGAGGTGGTGGCGACGCCCCTGGGTGAGCACGACGCGCAGGCGCTGCGCGAGCTCCTCACCACCGAGTTCCACTCCCGCTGCCGACCGGGCTCCGCGCCGGCCTTCGCGCTCTTCACGGTCGCGGTCGACGCCGGCCACGTCCTGCACGCCGCCTTCGACCACATCACCTTCGACGGGTTGTCGGCCTACGCCGGGGTGGGCGCGATCGCGGGGCTGCACACCGCGATCGTCGCCGGCGTGCACGAGCCGCGCACCTCCCCGAGCCACGTCGAGACGACGGCGCTCGAGCGGGCCGTCTCGGACGGGCTGGGTGACGACGACGCCCGGCTGCTGCCCTGGCGCGAGTTCCTGGCCGGCGGGTCGGTACCCGGCGCCCCCGCCGCCTCCGGGATCGCGCCCGACGGCCGCTACGACCACGACCTCGTGCGCCACGACATCTGCGACGGGGAGGTCGCCGCGCGGCTCGACCTGCCCTACGCGGCCGAGGGCATCCCGACGGGGATGCTCTGGACGGCCCTGCTCATGCAGGCGATGGGGGACGAGGTGCACGCCATGGTCTCCACGCACGGGCGACCATCGCCCCTGTGGAAGGAGTCGGTGGGGTGGTTTGCGGGGGTCGCTCCCTTCGCCCTGTCGATGCCCACGGGTGCCAGCACCCGTGACTGGGTCCTCGCGGCCGTGGAGGCGTGGCGGGCGTCCGCCCCCGCCGCGGCCCTCCCGCTCGGCCTCGTCCACCGCCTGCTCGACGTGCCGGTCTGCCCCCAGGTCGTCATCTCGACGATCGACGGCTCGCGCGTCGACGGCCACGAGTGGTGGCGGACGCTCGGCGCCGGGATCCAGCTCGGCGACGTCCCACCGAGCAGCCAGACCCACCTGTGGCTGACGATCCTGCCCGAGGGCGTCAGCCTCGTGACCCGGCTGCCGCTGGCGCCGGGCAGCCGGACCTGGCTCGACGGCGTCGCCGCTCGTCTCACCGCTCTCGTCGACGCCGAGAGGGCGGCCCCCTTCGCCCCGCAGGAGCTGACCGCATGATCAAGATGCAGCGCATCACCGACCGCGAGACGATCGGTGGGGAGTACCTCACCATCGTCCCCACGCCCGCCATGGAGCGCGCGATCGCCTCGGCGACGCCCGGGGACCGCGAGCCCTCCTACATGCAGGCCGCGCACCTCGACCTGCGCTCCGACACGATCGGCACCGGCGCCCAGGACGACATCTGGCTCGGCTTCACCTACCGGATCCCCGGCCGCCTCGATGCCGATGCGCTGGCGCGGACCATCACGCGGTGGGTGCGCCGGCACGGCGTCATGCGTGGGTGGTTCACCCGGGACGAGCAGCGTCCGACGGGGTGGGCACGGGTCGACCTGGCGCCGGAGGAGATCTCCTTCGAGCCACGGACCGAAGGGAGCGTCACGGCCGACGCGGCCAATGCCCGGGTGAGTGATGACTTCCGGGCGGGCTGCAACCCGCTCGGTCGCATCGGGTACTGCTTCCGGGCCGTCGTCGCCGACGACGAGACGATCCTCTACCTCGGGCTCGACCACAGCTACACCGACGGCTTCTCCTTCTTCCTCATCTTCTTCGAGCTCGACGCGATGTACCGCGAGGAGACCGGGGGCGAGGCGATCGAGCTGCCGCCGGTCGGCGACTTCATGGACTTCGCGCAGGTCGAGCGCCGGCGTCACGAGGACGTCGATCTGACCCACCCCGCGCTCGCCGCCTGGGCCGCCTTCTGGTTCGCCGGCGACGAGGAGCTCGGGCGATTTCCGCTCCCGGTGGGCGCCACCGCGGACGACCCCGCGGAGCTCGAGCGCTACCACGAGGTGCTGCTCACGGGGGAGGAGGCTGCCGGCCTCGACGCCGCCGCCGAGCGGCTCGGCGTGCGCACGACCCAGCTCGTCTACGCCGCGGTCGGACTCGCCGCGCGCGAGCTCGGCGGGGCGCAGACCCTGCGCTTCCTCAACCCGGTGCACACGCGGGACGCCCCGGAGTGGCTGCTGGCCGCCGGGTGGTTCATCAACGTCATGCCCGTGCACGTCGACGTGGCCGAGGGCGACCTCGTCGAGGTGGCCGGTCGGGTGCGCCAGTCCTTCCGCGAGGCGCGCGGTGCCTCGGCCCTGCCGGCGATGAAGGTCTACGACGTCGTCGAGCAGGCCATCGGGGCCAAGCTCTCCCAGGTCGGGGAGCGCTTCATGCTCTCGTACATGGACCTGCGCCACCTGCCCGGCGCGGCGACCTGGGGCGACGCCGACGCGGTGCTCGTCTCCCGAGGGGGTCAGGACAGCAATGTCACCGCGTGGGTCATGCGTGAGGAGTCGGCGATGCACGTGCTCGCGATCCTGCCCGACACCCCGGAGGCGACCGACGGCGTGCAGCGGCTCTTCGCGCGCGCCGGGGAGCACCTGCGCGCGTTGCGGTGACCTCGTCCCGACCGGCGCGGACGGTCACCAGGTCCAGGCGAAGCCGAAGGCCCCGGGGCCGCCGTCCTCGAGGACGAGCGAGGCGCGGTTCTGCGGGTCCAGCTCGACCTCGCCGAGCTCGACGAAGTCCGCGCCGGGCGCGCGCTCGATGCGCGTCACGGTCGCGGGCGGCACCTCGAAGTCCACGGAGACGATGACGGCGCGCGCCGTGTGCGGCGGGCCCCAGACGAAGCCGTCGGAGTCGGTGCGACCCTCGCGCGGCCCCCGGTCGACGATCTCGTACGCGTAGGCGTGCGTCTCGCCCTTCGCCAGCGTGCGGCCCAGCCCGACCTCGAAGACGGCGACATTGCTCTCGGGGAAGACCCGCCGGCTGATGAGCTCGCAGCCGAGCAGCGGGGTGAACTCGAGGTCGGTCGCCGAGGTCCCGGCGTCACCGCTCTGCACGTTGAAGACCCGGTCGAGCCCGTCGGCCACCGCGGCGATGCCGCTGTGGCAGCCGGTGTGCGTCAGGCGACGGTCCGCGGAGACGCGGGTGCGCCACACCTGGCTGATGACGCGGTAGGCGCCGAGGGCTGAGCGCGTCAGCTGCTGGATCTGCTCGAGCTCGGGCCGGCTCGGGTCCACGAGGAGCTGGTCGAGGCAGACCGGTCGGGGCGTGGACCACGCGTGCATGAACTCGGCCTGGGCCTGCGGGTCCAGACGCAGCGCGAGCGCGAGCTGCTGGAGGGTGGCGAGCTGCGGGGTGAGGATCTCGCCGCGCTCGAGCCCGCGGACGGTCCGGACGCTGACCCCGGAGGCCGTGCTCAGCTGGCCCTGGGTCAGGCGTGCGGCCAGCCGCACGCTCCGCAACCAGGCGCCACCCGTCGACGGTCGACTCATCCCGCCACCTTGCCTCACCACGGTCCCCTTCGCACGGCGATCTCGCGACAGGCACGGCGAAGGGCCGTCCTCGCCGAGGACGGCCCTTGCTCCGCGATCCCCCCGGAGCTGTCCGCGCCCACGCTAGCGGCGGTCCGTCCAGCAACACCACAGGTGACGTCAAGGTTGCCGCCGGATTGCCGGTCCGCCGGCCGGGATCCCGCGGGCGTAGCCTCGGTCCATGGCCCACCCGCTGATGTTCGACGACGACGACCCGCTGCTGCTGCGCGTGCGCGAGATCGCCCTCGGCTTCCCCGGTGCCGCCGAAAAGATCAGCCACGGTCACCCGGCCTTCTTCACGACGAAGGTCTTCGCCTACTACGGCGGCTCGATCAAGGTCGACGGCGCGTACGAGCAGCACGAGCATTCGCTCGTCGTCCTGCCCGACGAGGAGGAGGCTCGCGCCCTCCTGCAGGACCCTCGCTGCTATCGCCCCGCCTACCTCGGCTCGAGCGGCTGGGTGGGGCTCGACCTCGACGACGCCACGGACGTGCAGGAGGTCGTCGAGCTCGTCGAGATGTCGTTCCGCCGTACCGCCGGCGTCCGCGACATCGCCAGGCTCGACGCCCGCTGACACCCCCTATCCTCACCGGGTGGAGTTCGCGCACTTCGGGTCGACGACGTGGTCCGACCCCCTCGAGGTCACCCACGACCCGAGCGACCTCGAGCGCGGCTGCTGGGCCGTCGTCGTCACCTTCGAGGGTGAGCTGACGGCCGTCCGCTTCGGTCGCAGGCACGAAGGGGGAGTGCCTCCGGGTGATGCGCGCCGCTGGCCGGGCACCACCGGCTGGCGCCCGACCCTGGACAGCGGGGGCTATGTCGATGGGGTCGAGGAGATCCGGCGGCGGATCGCCGCCGGCACCGTCTACCAGGTCAACCTCACGACTCTCCTCGAGGCGCCGCTGCCGGAGGAGGCCCACCTGCCCGACCTCGCGGCGGTGCTCGCGGGGGGCAACCCCGCTCCCTTCGCCGGGGTGGTGCACGTGCCGTCCGCCGGGCTCGACGTCGTCACCGCCTCGCCGGAGCGCTACCTCACCCGTGAGGGCCCACGACTGGTCTCGAGCCCGATCAAGGGCACGGCACCGACGATCGAGGCGATGCTCACCAAGGACGTCGCCGAAAACGTCATGATCGTCGACCTGGTGCGCAACGACCTGCAGCACGTCTGCGAGCCCGGGACGGTCGCCGTCGAGCGGCTGTGCGCCCCGGAGTCGCACCCGGGCCTGGTCCACCTCGTCAGCGACGTCGTCGGGACCCTGCGCTCCGGGATGACGTGGGCCGACGTGCTGTCAGCGACTTTCCCGCCGGGGTCGGTGAGCGGCGCGCCGAAGTCGAGCGCGCTCACCGCCATCGCCGACCTCGAGACGACCCCGCGGGGACCGTACTGCGGCGCGATCGGCTGGGTCGACGCGGACCACCCCGCCGGTCCGCGCGGGGAACTCGCCGTGGGCATCCGCTCGTTCTTCGCGACGGTGGACCCCGACGGGGTCCGTCGCCTGCGGTTCGGCACCGGAGCCGGGATCACGTGGGCATCCGATCCCGCAGGGGAGTGGGCCGAGTGCGAGCTCAAGGCCGACGTCCTCGTCGGGCTGGCATCTGGAAGAGTGGTCACATGAGCAACGAGGTCAGGGTCTGGGTCAACGGCGCTCTCGTGGGGACGGACCAGCCGGCACTCGCCGCGCTGGACCACGGCATCACCGTGGGGGACGGCGCCTTCGAGACGTGCAAGATCGTCGACGGTCAGGTCTTCGCCGCCGACCGTCACCTGGCGCGGATGGACCGCACGCTGGCCGGGCTGGGCCTGCCGCCGGTCGACCGGGCACGGCTGCAGCAGGGTGTCGACGCGGTGCTCGCTGCCGGACCGACGATCGGCTTCGGCCGGCTGCGGTACACGATCACCGGGGGGCCGGGGCCGCTCGGCTCCGACCGGGGTGACCAGGGGCAGAGCTACATCGTCACCGCGGCGGAGGTGGCGCCCTATGCCGACACGACGGCCGTGGCGACCGTGCCGTGGACCCGCAACTCGCGGGCCGCGACCGCCGGGCTCAAGACGACCTCCTACGCGGACAACGTCATCGCGCTGGCCCACGCCAAGGCGAAGGGCGGCAGCGAGGCGATCTTCGCCAACGACCGTGACGAGCTGTGCGAGGGGACCGGGAGCAACATCTTCGTCGTCGTCGAGGGGGTGCTGCGCACGCCGCCGCTCGACAGCGCCTGCCTCGCGGGCATCACCCGCGAGCTGACGATCGAGTACGCCCGTGCCGCGGGCATCGACGTCGTCGAGGAGACCCTGCCGATGACCGTGCTCGAGACCGCCGATGAGGCCTTCCTCACGAGCAGCACGCGCGACGTCCAGCCGATCCACGCGATCGACGGCCGCGAGCTGCCGGCCCCTGGACCGCTCACCACCCGGGTGCGTGAGGCCTTCGCGACCGCGTCCGCAGCGGACCTCAACCCCTGAGCGCCGTGGAGACCACCATGGGGGACGTGGACATCACCGGCGAGGACGCCGGGCGGGGCAGGGACCGGCAGGGCAACCGTCGCTCCTTCCGGGACATCCGGCACGAGCAGCACGCGATCGTGCGCCAGGAGCTGCTCGACCGCTTTGGTGAGAACGGGCGGATCGACGCCCACGAGGACCCGATCCGGTGGCGGCGGACGCTGCGCACCAACCCGGTCATCGGGCCGGTCTACCGGGCCGTCATCGCGACGCTCGGCCTGCTGCTCATCATCGCCGGCATCCCCATGGTCCCGCTCGTCGGGCCGGGCTGGGCGGTGATCTTCATCGGTCTCTTCGTGTGGAGCACGGAGTTCATCTGGGCCCGCCGCGTGACCCAGTTCGTCAAGGCCGAGGTCAAGGCCTTCGAGCAGTACACGAGGGCCCTGCCGTGGAAGGCGAAGATCCCGATGCTGCTGCTCTCTGCGGCCTTCGGCTGGTTGTGCTTCTACCTGGCCTTGCTCATCACGGGTGTGCCCGGGTGGACGCCCGACGCCGTCGAAGAGCTCGTCCTGCAGGTGCCCGGTCTCCAGCCGGCCTGATCGCGCGGTCCGGCCACCATCGCTCCCTGCCGGGCAGCATCGCTCCCTGAGGAGGCCGGCCCGCGGCCGTCTCCGTTCCCTGAGGAGGCCCCCCCGCGGCCGTCTCGAAGGGACGCCGCGGGACCGATTGGCACCGAAGGGAGAGGGCCGGGTACTCTGCTCAGGTTGCCCGGCCGGGACGCTGGCTCGGGGAGCACCACGGACGTATAGCTCAGTTGGTTAGAGCGTTCGCTTCACACGCGAAAGGTCAGGGGTTCGAGTCCCTTTACGTCCACCAAAGGGTTCCTAATCGAACCCTGCACATATTTCGTGAACGTATCGCCGAGCGACGTGGGCCTTCCGGGGTCAGCGTCGCTCGTTGCGTTTTTGGCCATCACAAGTTCGCGGCTGGCATCGAGCGCTTCGGCGATCGGCGTCGGCTCGCCGGACACGAGAATTGCGTCGTCCGGGTCTTCTGACTCGGCGTCGACATCGATCCAGGTGAACCAGGCTTGGTTGTAGGTGCGGCGCAGGCCGTAGTCCAGGTCGCAGTAGGTCCGTCCCGGTGTGGTCAGTAGTTCCAGCACTCTGTCCAGCGACTGCTCGGTGTCGACACCCGCGGCCGTCATAGCCGCGAGCTCGGCCTCCATGGCCGCCAGTCGACGCGCCAGCTGCTCTTGCTTCTCCCGTGCGATGTCGCTCGGCACCGAACCCTGCATCGCCATCTCGGCCCACTTGTAACGTTCGTCCTTGATCTTCCCGATCTGTCTCTTCACGGTGGACATACTGCGATTCGACTCGTCTTGCAGCGCACGAAGATGCCCGGCCAGGCTGCTGCGAAGGTCAGGTAGAGCGGCCACAGTCCATTTGCCGTGTTCACCCGACCACAAGCCCTCGACGGCGTCTTCGATGCGATGCACGGCGATGTACGGCAGATCGCAGTCGTTGGCCTTGGTGTGCCGGCCGGAGCACATGTAGTACTCGTACTTCCCACCATGGCGTCCGGTGTTGACGCTGTACTGCATTCGCGACTTGCAGCGATGACAACGCAAGCTGCCCGCGAGGTAGTGGAGGTGTTTGCGCTCTCGGTTGCTGCCCGTCCTGTTGGCAGCGAAGCGCTCCTGTACCGCCGTGAACGTCGCCTCGTCGACCAGCGGCTCGTGCATCCCTGGGTACTCGACACCGCGGAAGGTGACGTACCCGATGTAGTACCGATTCGTCAGCATCGCGTAGACGGTGTTGCGGTTCGGCGCCTTGGCAGGGATCTTCGCAGTCGCCCGCGTGGTCAGGCCACGATCCTGCAGTAGCTCTGCCAACCGAGAGCACGTCATGTCCGGATTGCTGGCATACGTCTCGAAGGCCCAGCGGACGTGGTCGGCGCGATCCGGATCGATCTCGACGGTGCGCGACTCAGCGCCGTTGACCATCGTCCTTATGTTCAGGTACCCCATCGGGGCGCGACTCAGTGTGCCGCCGTTCTGAACCTTCTGCTCCATACCCTTGAGGACTTCGGTGGCGAGGTTGCGCGAGTAGAACTCGGCGAAGGAGCTGAAGATGCCGTGGATGAGTTGTCCCTGCGGCGTCTCGTCGACGTTTTCGACCACCGACACCAGTTGGGCCCCGGTCTCGCGGATGGCGAGGTTGATCTTGACGTCGTCGGCTCGGTTACGGGCCAGGCGGTCGATCTTGTGGACGATCACCATGTCGACTCGGTTGGTCGTCAGGAACTCCAGCATCTGTTGAAGGGCGGGGCGGTTGGAGGTCTTGCCAGATTCGCCCGCCTCGACGAACTCGTGGATGACCAAGGCATCGATGCTCTGGGCTTTGGCGGCGATGGCCTGGCGCTGGGCCGGAATGGACAGCCCCTCTGCCAGACCCCCGCGGGTGGCCTGATCTGTCGTCGACACGCGGATGTAGCTGACCGCTGTCCGCTTCGGCATCTCATCGGTAAACATGGTCGCTTCCTTCATTGACGGGGTCTGGGTCGGGTCGATAGCGGCTGCGTTCATGGCCGGTCCTCCGCGAGCACGCAGTCGGCGAAGTAGTCGGCCAACTGTTCGTAGTCGGCGTCTTGGAGGCCGTGGTGTGAGGGGTGGATCCGCAACGGGTGGTCCAGCACGTGCTTGAGTTCGTGCAGGGCAACTCGCAGCTGAGCCGCTTTGTTCAGCGCTGCTGACAAGTGGATGCGCCAGCCGTCCTTGGTCGGGAAGGCCGTACCTGCCACCGGGATGTCCGGTACTAGGTCGATCGGGATGCCGGTGACGGTGGCCAAGTCCGCGATGTCGGTGAAGCGGCCATCTCGACTCTGCAGTCGCAGGATCACGGCTTGCTGGCGGGTGCAGTGCTCAGACCACGCCATGTCGCGAACCTCTGGCGCGGACTCGACCGATCGAAGCAGAGAGAGCAGATCCGTGATTGCTGGTGGGGGTGAGGTGGTTGTCATGGATCTGCTTCCTTTCTGCCCGCTGCTCGCGGGTGCTACTGGTCTCTTAAGGTGTCCGTGTACTCGGGACCGGTGTATTCCAAGCCGTGCTTGTCGATGAGTTCCTCGATATAGCGGCTGCGTGCCTCTTTAGCGTCCTGCGCTGCCAGGATCGGTTCTACTGCCGGGTTTGTGACCAGATGGAGCACGTCGTATGGGGTGACGTATCCAGCGGCGTGGAACAAGTCCAGAATTGGGATATTGAGGGCTGTCGAAACTCCGCGCAGCGTGATCGGGGTGGGGTTGCCGTAGTAGCCTTGCTCTAGCCCGATCATTGTGTGAATGTCGATGCCGGCCCTGCGAGCGACGTCGCGGGAAGATGATCCTTGGGCCTTGCGGTGCTTTGCGACCATCTCGCCAAGTTCGGTTTTTGTGCCTCGTTTGTTAGATGACATTAAATCTCCTGTTTACATTCCCCATTTTACCTAATGTTCTGAGAATATCCAACCGAAATGGCGCATTTTACAACACTTTATGCTAATTCCGACTCTATTTAATTGCTTCTCGATTGGGGTCACTTCTCAAATAGGTAGATGCGGCCTTTGTATTTGACGATGTCCCACCGCTGGTGCGCAAGACTCAGCAGGAGCCGATCGTCGGGGCTTGCCACATGGGCAAGGCCGGTGGTCTCCAGTAGTTCCCAGACTTCATGGTCGGCTGCGACGTGCCGTGCCACGGCCTCCAGTGACTCGAACGAGGCGAAGTAGGCATCCTCGAAGGTGATGGCAGCGATCTCCCGTACAACGTCCGGTAGCTGGTAGAAGGCCTCTCGAGCCAGATCTAGGTCGCTAGGCGCATCTGCTTCGGTGGGTTCCGTCGAGCCGCGTGGCTGGCGCTCCGCTGCGACCAAGTACGTGCCGAGGCGGTTGATGATCTCGCCCACGAACTCGTCATCGGAGTACTGCTCCCACAGTTCGCCGAGTTCGTCGAACATCTTGTCGTGGTTGCCCTTGGCGGTGACTGCGAAGTGGTGCAGCCCTGAATCGGCTCCACCGATGATGTTCGCCAAGTAGCGGGCCATGACGCGAGCGCCCCAGTCGGGTACTTCGCTGTCTTCTCCGGCCTCGACGATGGCATCACCGATGACTTCGAGCAGGCTGGCTGGCTGCTCGATCGCACCCGTCAGGTCGATCTCGTCGTCCGGGAGGCGCTCGTGCTCGGGTCGTTCTGGTTGCCAACCGTTGGGGTCGAAGTCATGGCTACCCATGGCGCACCTCGACTTGGCTGTGACGGCGCAGGTAGGTATCCAGGGCGAACCACCAATGCGAAGGCAGATCGTCCATCGACGTGCGGTTCAGCTCGGTGATCGCCCCTGGCTGATCGAGGACGCCGGTGGCGGCAAAGGTTGCCAGTGCCGTCCCGGGCCCGCCGTGGATGGCCGCCGCGATCAGGCGGGCGGTCATCTTCGGAACTGGGTCGCCCAGGGGCGTGGCTGCGATAGCGCGGTCGATCAGCCTTCGGGCGGTGTGCTCGTTGTGCTCGTGTGACAGAGCGGGGATATCAGTGGTCATGGTCATCTCCTTTCAAGAGTTGGGGGTCCACCACTGGGTGGGGTTGATTGCTGATCTGGGGGTCGCGGCCTGCCAAGACGGTCGGGAGGAACTTGGCCTCGGTGACGATGCGATGGGTTTCGTCGTTGAGGTGGCGTGCGCTCCGCAGCGCCCGCTGCAAGGCGTGCTGTCGGGCTTCGTCCGGGACGACCCAGAGGACGGCAGGGAAGACATCGTTCTCGGCTTGGTAAGCGCCGGAGTTGGCGTAGCGCTCATAGATCTGCGCCTTGCGCACGATGACGCTTGGATGTTCGGTCGCCCGGTCCAGTTCGAGCAGCCAGTGGTCTTCAAAGTCGCCGTATGCGGTCACGGCTTGCAGGTCTGGCTTGAGGACTTCCATCCGTCCGTGCAGTCCGTTGAACCGTTTCCAGTTGGAAGGCTCACCGGTCAGCGAAACGGCTTCTAGCCTGCCGTCCGCCTTCGCCTCGATCAGCTGGGTGGCCAGTTCGGTGACCGCGATGCTGTGCGCGATGAAGGCCTTACGTGGCTCGACGTACCGCCGCCGCTTGTCGCCATCCACGACAGCCAGAAGCCGGTCACCTCGTGCGTCGAGCTGCCACACCATGCTGTCCGATCCGCGCCGCACCCCTCCGATCCGTTGATACAAGCGAGCGACCAGCCGATGCTTCTCGAGCCGGCGCAGGACGCGCTGACTCACTCGTAGCGCGGTCTTACGGTCGGCGAAGGTGCCTGGCTGCCCGGCGGGAAAATGCCACCGCTGCAGTTGGGTGGTCGTGGCCAGCCGGTGCGCCCGCAGGGTGCGCAGGACGGCCACGTCACGTTCGGTCAGCTGCTCGGTCAGAGTCAGGACATCTGCCGGATTCATGGCTGACCCCTGTCGACATCAGCTCTCCAGCCGTGGTCGTGCCGATGTCCGTCCCGGCGATCGTGCCGCGTGGACTCACCGTGTCCATCGTTGGCGGCTACTCGGCGACCATCCGCACCTACGGGATGGGACTGACCCGCTTTCTGCGGGTCGCTGCCGGGCGAAAGGCCCGGCGTCGTCCGGCGGCCACCGCTGGCCA
This sequence comes from Janibacter sp. RAF52, assembly GCF_052114035.1. Lineage (NCBI taxonomy): Bacteria > Bacillati > Actinomycetota > Actinomycetes > Micrococcales > Intrasporangiaceae > Janibacter > Janibacter sp. RAF52. The sequence goes on from NZ_JBFRDY010000003.1 coordinate 68,829, forward strand.
CCAAGGCCTGGCCGATCATGACCGCCTCCTGCGTCGGCCTACCGGTGCTTGCCCGACACCTGGAGGGCCAGCTGGCGCCATAGGTGGCGCGTGTGCGGCCTCGGAAGGAACTACCGGCACGGTGGGACGCGGGGCTGCCCATCGTGCGTGAGCGTGGGCTATGACCCGCTCCGGCCGAGTAGTTGCCTTCACTGGAGGCAGCGTTTCGACCAGCGACCATCCCGATGGTTGCCCGCTGGCCACGAGATTGGCGTAGGCCTGAAACCGTCCCAGTGAAGTGAAGTCCTCCGACGTCAGGTCCTTGCTGCCACGAGCGAAGTGGCTGGCGTCCTCGTACTCGGTGCCGAAGACGATCTTGGTGCGGGCGTTCATGTCGATGGCTGCGCGCACTTCCTTGGGGAACTGGCGAGCGAATTGTGCGGCTAGGAACCAGCCGACGCCCATCGAGCGCGAGAGTGCCAGTGCGTCTGCGATCGACGTCGGTAGGTGGAGGAAGCGGGGTGCCTCGTCGACGTAGACGAAGCCCGGTCGCCTCTCGGGGTTGCGCTCGGCTGCTCGCTCTTGGATGGCTTGCCACAGGTCGGCCACGATCAGGGAGCCGAGGAGCTCAGCCGTACCTGCGCCGATCAGGGCCTCGTTGAGCGGTACCAGCACGATGGCGTTGTCGCGCCAGATATCGCGAAGCCGGAACCGCGCTTCGGGCTGATCGAGCATCCGCATCAGGGCCGGGCGAAGTAGCAACTGGCGCAACTTGTTCAGGGGAGCGCTGACGGCTGCATGTCGAGCGGCAGGTGACTGTGACTCGTACCAGCCCCAGAACTCGGCCAGCCCGTCATCGTCCGGCAGCTGCGCCAGTACCCTCCGCCGATAGCCCGTGTCGTTGAGAAGTCGCGGGATGTCGGCGAGTGTTGCTGGGCTCCCCGAGACCTTGGCGGCACGGGCCAAGGAGCGCAGTGTGCCCGAGAAGATATCCAGAGTTCGGGGCCCGAAGCCATCTCGAAACAAGCTGCCGAACACCGACATGATCCCGTCGACGACCACGTCAGGGTCACGTCCGGTTACGTCGAGGGGGTTGAAACCGATCGGGCGATCACGCGAGACATCGAGGATCACCACATCGTCGAGACGGTCTTTCGGGATGCGTCCGAGGATGTCGTCGATCAGCTGACGCTTCGGGTCCAGGACGGCCACCGGACGGTTGGCCACGATGTCGGCCAGGATGCTGGCTAGGGCGACCGTCGACTTGCCGGAGTTGGTCGGTCCGTACGCGACCGTGTGGAGCAGAGCGTCCTTTGCTGCCACGCCGACGAGTCGGGTGTCGCCCGCTGCCAAAGATCGGGCGAAGACTCGTTCACCCGTATGGACGGCATTGGCCGGGCGTAGCGGCTTGGGGTGAAGTGCAGGAACCCCCGGGTACTCGTCGTCGCCCAATGGCCAACCCAGCAGACCGAGCAGCTCGGCGCACGCCAACTCGTGCCACTTCCGGGGATGAGCCACTCGGTGGATTGCCTCGGGTTGCTCACGAACGAAGTCCATCCAGACTCCCGTTCCTTTAGCGGTGAACAGAGCGCTGTGAAGACCGAGTGTCAACCTCCTTGTCCGAGCCGGGTCGCTGCCACGAGTGCCCACTCGCACGATGGCGTCGAACCCGGCGTCTTCGGCACGAACGCTCAGTTGTCGACGCTCGGCAGTCGAGGCTGGTGCTTGCCCGTGTACAAGTTGAGACCACCACGTCGTTGCGGGACTGACGGCCTTGGGGTGCACAGTTCGTGGTGGTCGACGTCGGCCGAGGCCAAGCTGCACGACTTGGATCTCGCCTTGGCGTAGGGGAGCGCTGACGGCTGAGAGCAATGCTCGTGACACGTCATCGGGGTTGTCGGTGCGTAGTGGCATTTGCTTGGGACGCAGGATCATTCGGCCTGCCTCGGTGACCGGTTCACGCGGTCCCGCTCCCACCAAGGTGATGCCTGGCAGGTGGTCGCGCAGCATTCGCTTAACGCCTTGGATCGCTCTGGCCGGGCAGCCGATCAGGTGCGCCACCTCCTCGTGATTCGCGCGAAGCTCGAACACAAGGTCGGGTGACCTTCGGTCGGCGGCCAGCGCCAGAAGCAGCGTCAGGACCTTTGCCTCATCTAGTGGTCGCGGGAGATGAACTCGAGACCAAACAAGTTCGTGGGTGTTCATGACGGCTCCTTTCCAAGAGGAGAACGCGTACGGGACGTCGCTGCGTCAGGGGACTGCTTTAGCGACTGGTAGTGATCGAGAGTGGCTCGCATCAAGCGTTGGTGATCGGGTTGGTCGCGCCGCACTCCACGAACAACGACTTTGAAGTTGTTTTGGCGGGATCGCTTTTGCTTTGCTCGTTTACTCATCGCGTTTCCTCCTTTCCGAGTTCTGATGGGTGAAGTCCACAGGCGTCTGCATTTGTTATTGATGATTTCGCCCAGCAGGTCAATAGGCTTTGTAAATTCAACAACGGCGGTCTTTACTGTTGATTTCGCTTGTGCTTTGGCGGGTTCCGTTCACCATCTGCGGTTCTTGGTGATGGTCCACTGGATGGCGATCCAGGCGATCAGGACGATGGCCGCAACACCCACCAACCACGGCCAGATCTGCGCCAGAAGCTCCAGCACCAGGCCGAGGGCGATCACGCAGCCCAGCAGCATCAGGCAGGCCGAGAAGAGGCTCTGGACGGGGTTCTTCATGGCCGTCTCACTCTTCTTCTTGGTCTCTGGACTGGTCAAGGCAGGCCACCACCGGTTGGCTCATTGAGCGACAGCACCGCTTGGTCCGAGTAGCTGGGAACCGGATAGCCCGGCACCTGAACGTCGCTGGGGATCTGGTTGCCCCAGACCGACCATTCGGCTGTGGAAGACGGTCGCCGCCGGGCGAACAGCTCCAGGTACGGCCCGGGAGAGACCCTTTCGATGAGCGCGAACTGCTCTTCCGGCTTGTGGCTGTGTTCCACGACGGGCGCGTTGATCCACGTCGGCTGTGACCGGTTGAGTACCGGAGCCTTGCCTCGCGTTGCGAAGAGCACGTGCTCGGTGCTGTTGCGCAGGTAGTTGCCGAGACCGAGCCGGAACTTGACCCACGTCAAGGGACTGCGAACGGTGAACCCCCAGGCCTCCGCGACGTCGTATCCGTCACGCAGGGTGGCGTTGGTGACCCAGAGCCATAGGTGGGCGTTGTCGTCGACGAGGTCAGCGATCGGCATGCCCTTGATGCGGTCTAGCGTCATCAGGTCGTAGTGCTGCTCGGCCCCGCGGGCGCCCTTCTGCTGGACGTCCCAGGGTGGGTCGGCCAGTACCGTCTTGAACTTCGTGGGCTTGGCGATGTTGGTCATGGTCATGCTTCCTTTCGATTGGTTGGATGAACCTCGTGCGAGGTCTGGGTCCTACTGAGCGGCATTCGGGGGCTTCTTGCCATGGCCGCGCCGCCGGGAGAGCCGTGCGGCCTGCCGGTCGAGACGACCACCGACTTCAGATGTCGGGAGGCCTGGACAGGTCAGTTGTCGGACTGCGTTCACTGCGTTGTGGAATCGACGACGCCGAGACCCTTCGGCTTTGGTCCGGCTGTCCTCGCGGTGATGTGTCAGCGCCGACAACAGCGCTCTGGCGATAGCCCCAGGGGGGCTCGCTGTGTCGACAGCCAGCTGGTCGTCGATGCCTGGCAGCGGGTCATCCCTTCCACCTAGAACACAGCCGTAGACACGGCCCGGGAAGTTCGCAAGAGCCTCGAACGGGGCGTCCGGCCGCTTGTCCGTCAGACGGAAGTCGCTGAAGACGATGACGACTGCCTGATGGTCCGGGTGCGCTGCTGCCAACTCGGAGGCCTTCGTGATTGCGGGCAGCATGTCGCTGATGCCACGTGCACCGGGCGGGACTGCCAGCCCACCTTCCAGCTCGGTGAGCCCTTCTCTGGTCAGCGGTACCGCCTCTGTGTCGCCTGCCGGAGAGTCGAAGTGCACGATGGCCGCAAGCTCTTGCTTGCAGCGGCACCTCTGGGCAACTGCATGGATCGCTAGGGCCAGCTCTGCGTAGCGGTTTGAGATCGGGTCGACTCCGCCCGGCGCTGTCACCGACCCCGAGTCATCGACGATGCCGATCACCAGCGTGGGCCGATCTGGGCACTTGCCGACATCGCCGAGCCGGATGGAGGCTGGGGCGGGAGCGTCCTGGACTGAGCCGAGCAGGGTAGGTGACAGGATCTGAGGGGTGATCACGAGCGATCACCGCCCCGCGAGGAACGGCTGCTGCCGTGCCCTGCGACGCCTGGGTTGTTTCCAAGAATGCGCCACTTCAACGCCCTCATCCGTGCGGCGGCGGCACGCCCACGCGCCAGATGTTCCTCGCGGATCGAGATGGCCTGAGCACCGCTCGACGCGTGCCCCTGAACCTCGGGCTTGTTGCTCAAGTCATGCGAGCGCGTCAGCTCTCTCTTGTAGTCGGCCTCCGCTCCGTCGATGGCATCAGCGATCTCGTCGGCGTAGAAGTAGCAGTTGATGACCGAGGCGAATGCGATGCCGAGGGCCAGCAGTCCATACGTGGCTCCGGCGGCTGCCCCATCAGTGATGGCTCGCAGCCAGAAGATTCCGCCCGCGATGGTCAGGGTGGCGATCGCTCCGATACCCAGCGCGCATAGGGCCAGTCGACGACCAGGGTCTGGGTGGGTGAAGAGATGTGCCCACAGCTCCAGATGCTCCGGCACCGCTTGGTGACGCCGCGCGCTATCCCGAAGCGTGCGCAGCTCGCCGCCGACCAGCCCGGCTGTCAGCGCCGCCATGCCCGTCGCCACCGCTTGGGGGATCGCAGTGATCGGGTGCTCGCCATACATGAGGGCAGCGCCCGCTTGGCCAGCGATGTCGCCGCCTAGTAGGGCCGCCCATCGGATCAGGTACCACTTCTTGGCGCCCGGCTCTCGTCTCCGGAACGGCTGGAGGTTCTGACGGGTATTCAGTAGCGCTTGCCGCGATTGAGCCATCACGGCTCGCTGTCGCTTCACCAGACGCCGGACTTCGGTGGAGGCGACGAGAGTCTGACTGTGACCTGCCTCGGGCGAGCGGCTGGCCGCATCCGCCTCCGCCTTCCACAGCTCCAACTGTTCGGCTGCCAGCTCGTCGTACTCGAGTTCGGCGTAGGTGACGTCGTAGGCGTCTGGGCGGCCGACGGCGTGGGCTGAGTCGATCGCTTGCAGTCGACGCGAGTCAGCGACGGCTTCGATGTCGCTACTGACGTCCATGGGCCGGGTCGTCGTCATGACGTCACCCCAGAGACTTCGCTGATTACCCGGCACTTGTCGGCCCCGGAGTTCTGGCAGATCGCCTCGTAGAAGTCCTTCAGGGCATCGACCACGGTGGTCTGCGGTGCAGAGTCGGCGAGCTCACCGATGCCGGCGAACGTCACCGTGCTGCCAGACAGGTCGGTTGCCTCGAACGATGCAGCGGCGCGCTCGGGATCTGCCGTGATCTGCTTGAGGCTGACGCCTGAGGTCTGGAAGCCGTCGGTGATTGCCAGGAACTGGAACTCGCCGTTCTCGACCTGGTCCATCCATTCGCCGAACAGTCTCAGCTGGGCGACTGGGTCGGAGCCACCACCCTCCAGCGAAGGGACAGCCTTGGCATACGCCGTGCTGACTTGTTCAGAGATCTCGGCAACGGCAGGCTCCAGCCGACGGGCCTTGGCTTGGTTGGTCGCGCCCTTGAGTTCGATGCGACCTTCGAACAGCGTCGTCGTCGCGGCGCTCGACGAGGAGAAGGCGACGATCTTGGTGCGACCGCCGCACGCAGCCACCTGCGTCAGCGCAACCTTCAAGGCTCGCAAGCGTGGTCCGGCGAGTGGGCCGTTGTCGCCGGAGGACGTCCCGTCGAAGGCCACGTAACCGTTGACCGGTCCCTGGCAGGCGTCGATCAGGGTCCGGGTGTGGTTGGTCGAGTTCTTGGGTGCGCTGGTGCAGGCGACTGTGCCGAGCACCGTGGTGCTGAGCACGATTGCTGCTAGGGAGCGTTGGGTGCGTCGCATGTTGCCCTCCTTGTTCTTGTCGCATCTGGATCGAGCTGATGAGGCCTTCGACGAGCCGCTGTGGGGCTGGCCGTGCTTCATCTGATTTCGAAGTTAGAAGCGGCGAAACAGGGGCGCGATGCTCTCCGGCATAGTTGGAGTCGCGGCCGATGAAAGTTGGAGTCAGGAGGGCGACGAATGGCTGGTCAAGACCCCGAAGACGTTCGCCAAGAGCTGCTGTACCTGCGCAAGGGGCCCGGTTTCACGCCCGAACGGTTCGCGACCTGCGAGCACCTGCAGGCGATTCTCGGTGGTTCGCCAGAGCCGGGGTGTGTCCTGCGCGAGCGCCTGGAATCGGCGATCCACTCACTGCGTGACGAAGACGCCCAGATACTCCTGGGGATCTTCGCTATGGACGAGGAAACTGGGGGAGTAGCGCCGTTGTCTGCGAGGCGCGACCTGCTCGGGCAGCGACTGGGCTTGAAGCGGGAGGCTGTGGCAGACCGGGACGCGGCGGCCATAGAGCGTCTCCTGACTCAGCTCGTCACTGGTTGGTATCCGAAGTCACCGACGGGGATCCGCATCCCGGAGTCACACAACGGCTTCGTCCAGCACGCCGTCCGGGTGCAGACCCTTGTGCGGGACCGACGGCACATGGAGACGCGGCAGCACTACCGGCTGTTCGCGCTCTTCGATGGGGTCGAGTACCTGACGCTCGCGACGCTCCACGCCAGTCCGCCCTCTGTGATTGGTGATGACTTTCGAGTGCGCACGGTTCAAGGCAGCACCGGCTACCTGCACCAGTTCTGGCATCACACACCGATGTCGCGCGGGCACACCTACGACCTGCGTATCCGGATTAAGAACCCTGAGCCGGACGAGCCATACGTCTTGACCGAAGAGACGATGGCCTTCCACGAGCCAACGCGGGTTGCGTCGTTCGAGGTGGTGTTCATCGGGACGTTGCCATCGATGATCTGGCGGGTTGAGGGCCTCACGGCAGCTGAACGTCCTGGCGGCCCAACCAAAGCGACACGGCTCGATGCAGGTGGCAATTCATCCGTCCGGGCCGACTTCCGTGATGTCTACGGCGGCCTCTACAACGGCATCGCATGGGATTGGTGACGGACAAAGCGTCGCCAAATCCACAACATGGAATTGAATGGGTGGGGCTTATAATAAGAACCAAATAGGCATAAGCAGGAACATCAACATATGACCAAGCCCCAATCGACGATAAACGTAGGATCAATCCGAGGCTTCACGATCGTCGAGCTGTTGATCGTCATCGTGGTGATCGCGATCTTGGCTGCCATTTCGGTGGTTGCCTACAACGGCGTTCAAGATCGAGCCCGGGATTCAGCTCTTCGAACTGACTTGAACAACGCTGCCAAGAAGTTCGAGACTTTCAACGCCATCCACGGACGCTATCCGAACACCTCGGCGGAGTGGTCAGGACTTGGCGTCAAGTTCTCCTTCAGTCCCGTAGGTTCTAGAGCGCTTCTCTGCGCCGACGCAAGCGGATATGCCATCTTTGCCTACCATCCCGACCGCCCCTCGGAGCGTTACCGAATTTCTCCGGGGGGCATCGTCAGTGCAAACGGCATCGGATGGAGCTCTGCGCCGCTCTGCGCGACTACTCCCTACTCCTCGGGCGCCTGGGGCAACAATTGGGTGCTGGGTGGTTAACACCTTCGCGCACGCTAGCTATTCGATGCGTTCGTCAACCTCACTGCATATAGATGCGCGTTGTGCGCGTAGACCCGTATATGGTCGAATTTAGGTTTTCTCCCGACGTAGGAACCCCGTCACCGATACGCAATCGATCCCGAACTCTTTGCAGACGTTCGGGATCTTTGGGCGTCGCCGACTCAGATCCTGCGCCTCGCTCTCGAGGCTGATCACTGCAATCCCCATCGCTCCCGCCAGCGACATCACCTCGAGGTCCCCGAGATAGTTCTCAGTCTTCCCGTAGACGGGGTAGTTGCCCACGATTCGCTTTGCCACCTGAAGTTGGGCCACAGTCTCGACGTCTTTGAACATGTAGTGGTGGTCTTTCACCCACGCCTGGATCGTGGGTGAAGACGTCTGCCACTTGGCAAGTTCTCGTTCGACCTGTCGAGGCGACACGATGACGCCGCTGGCAATCAGGCGCGCGATCAGAGCCCACTGTTCTCCGAAGATGTCGACTCCGTAGTACTCGTCGTCAGTTCCCTTGAGGAAGCTCACGACGACGTTGGTGTCGAGGCAGTACCGAGGTGGTTCATCCTCGAATAGCGCGCCTTGGGTGCTCACGGCGCACCGGCCTCGCCTGCGAACAGTTCGCTCCGAAAGCGGTCGACAGAGTGTTCGCCGACGCCAAGAAGGGCACCGGCGTCCTGACGAGTAAGGGCACCGTCGTCGACGGCTCCGAACACGTTGCGGGCGAACCGTCGACCCACTCGGTTGATCGCTGTCGAGTAGTAGCTGCCCCCGCCCTTCGTGCCTCCCTGGTGCCTTCGGGCTTGGCGGCTCGCCTCCAGCTGGTCGTAGAGGCCCTGCGAAATCGAGCCTCGATCACGCAGCCTGATGAGCAAAGCGGCCTGGCTGACCCGTAAGTGGCGACTCAGCCCGATCAGTTGCTCGTCATCCAGACCTGCAGCAATTGCCTCGCGCACCCCTACACGCTCGTCGTCCAGAAGCGCGTCGGGCAGCAGGACCGCAGCCGTCACCTCGTTGCAGTAACGCTCGACGCTGCGGTGATCATCGAGGTCACAGATGCCTGTGCTTCGGAGGATCACATGGCAGTACTCATGAAGCACCGAAAAGCTGCGCGCGTACGCGGTATCAGTGGTGTCAACCACGACGACGGCCTGATCGCCCTCAGCCCTGCTGAACGCCCGGATGGTCTCGTCACGGAGCTTGCGCTGTAGAACGTAGACACCACGGCGATGGAGGGACTCGACCCAGAGCCGCAGGGCGGCGTATCCGTCCCTGGCTTCCAGTTGGGCGTCGACCGAGACGCTCAGGAACGAACGGATTTCTTGGGCAGCTCGGTCGGCGGGAGTCTCGAGAGTGATCCGCGCATCCGGCACCTGGTAGCCGAGCTCGGGGAACAGATCACTAGCAGCCTCGAGCAGGTCTGCCGCTGCCTCGTACTCCTCCAGCAACGCGGCCGAAGCGGGAGCCTTTTGGTTGGCATGAGTTCGGTTGTCTTGGTTCGGCTGGGGGAGCAACTCCTCCTCATCGCTGAGTAGGCAGGACCATGGCCGCTTGAACAGCTTGCCAAGTGTCTCCAGGTCCTTGAACTCCACTGGCTGGTCCTCTGAGGCGAGAGTCCTCAGGTTTACGGAGGTAGTGATGCGCTCCTCGGCGACTTCCACGGTCATGTGCCGGTTCGCGAGCATGCTGCGAAACCGTGCGGCGCTGACGACGATCGAGGGCATGGCCTGACTCTAGGGAAGGCCACCGACAAGCGGGCCCTCTGACTCGCCTGAGTCATGGGCGACGTGCGGGGCTTCGGGCGGCCTTGCCTGCCTGTGCATAACTTCACGTTGTCACCCCCTCATGAGATCCTCATTACACGGATGTCATTCCGTCGGCGCCAGCCTCGTCGCTAGCGCCGCTCGTTGACAGGGAGGTCCAAGTGGCCAAGGTTCGTGTCTTTGAGTTGGCAAAGGAGCTCGGCATCTCGTCCAAGGACCTGATCCGGAAGCTCGCAGAGCAAGGCGAGTTCGTGAAGTCGGCGTCGTCGACTCTTGAGGCGCCGGTGGTTGTGCGCATGAAGCGGGTGATGTCGGGCAATTCGCCGACCCCTCGGGCCCAGAGGCGGTCGACTCCAGGCAACAACCCGTTCGCCCGGCAGGCGTGGAGCGATCGGCCCCTCGGGCCGCAACAGCAGCGTACGTCCCGCAGTAGGGGAGCGGCTCGCCACTCACCGTCAGGGACGGCGCGAAATAGTCCGGAGGTTGATGAGGCTGCCCGGATCTTCGGTGTCGACCCGTCGGTCCTCAAACCGGCGCGCACGGGGCGAGGTATCTCCAGCGAGGCCGACCCGTGGCTGCTGGCGCTTATCGACCCAGCAGAAAAGCGCCAGTGGCTCAACGCCGGGCTTACCGAGAACGACCTGGCCGTGGCCAAACAGTGCAGGCAGATCGGCATGACGCCGGAGGACCTGCTCGTTGCCTTCCCTCACGGCGAGTCTGCTTTGACGCGGCTTCGTCAAGGGGAGTCGGTAAGCGTGGTGAAGTGGCGCATCGATGAAGCCCGTGGCAGGGCCGGGTAGCGATGGACGAGCAAACGAAGAGCAGGCCACGCCCGGTTGACGGCGAGGTCCGCGCCGGAAGCCAGGACATCCTTGACCAAGCTCGCTGGCTCTATGGGATCCACGCGGACCGCAGCAACAGCGCTCAGCAGCGGGCTACCGCCGTCATGGCATTCGCTGGTGCTGTCCTTGCGATCACCTCATCGGCGATGCCGGAGTCACCAGGTTGGCTCCAGTCGATCGCGTTCCTGATCACGCTAGCCCTCGCCGTGGCGTCGGTGGGTTTGGCTATCTCGTCCCTGGCCCCACGAGCCACTGAGGGACCCAGCGTCAACGACCTGCGCGAACAATGGCGGCAACACCGAAAGTCGGACGGTCCCGTCGAGCACGTCCACCAGATCACAGAGTCGCTTTTGCGCACCACAGCTGATGAGGAGCCGTCGTTTTTGGACCATGCGCGCGAAGAAGCAAATCGAAGGATGACACGACTCAAGTGGGCGTACTGGGCCCTGGGCTCATCGCTGGTTGCTTTGTCGGTTCTGTCGGCCCTAACCGCATTTCACCCCTGAGAGGAAACTATGAGTGAGCAACCAGAGTCCGAGCCGGACGTCGTCGATCCTGGCCGTTTCGAACTGACAGAGCCGGAGTACGAGGTATTCGAGAAGGGCGAACCGAACGTCGCGCAGACCCGTGATGAAGTCGACGGCTCGTCCGACCGGTAGTTCACGGCAGCACAGCGAGTCGGGTGACCCGGAAAGGTCCCAGCAACCGATGACCCCAAGGGAGGAAGTCTCATGTCGCCGATGATGGAGCGTCACTCACACATCGGTGATATCGAGGTGAAGCCAGGAGCGCGCATTCCGTATGGTCTGAGCCTAGAACTACGCTTCAGCGTTACAGTCTATTGCCACGGCGTCGATCCTCAGCGCTGGCTAGGAGAGTTGCGTCTCGGGTCGCGTGTGATCGCTCGAACGGAGCTGATGAACAGCTATGAGCAGGCGGGGCGAGCGGCTGAACTGATGCTGGAGGATAAGTTCGCCGAGTTATTCGGGATCACCAATTGACCCGTGTTGTCGCCAATTCCACAACACCAAAATGAATGGGGGGGGGGCTATAATAAGAACCAAATAGGCATAAGCAGGAACATCAACACATGACCAAGCCCCAATCGACGACAAGCGTAGAATCAAGCCGAGGCTTCACCATCGTCGAGCTGTTGATCGTCATCGTAGTTATCGCGATCCTGGCGACTATCTCGATAGTCGCCTACAACGGTGTTCAGGAGCGAGCTCGAGATTCTCAGCGACTGCAGGATGTCAAGACGATCGCTAAGGCCCTCGAGATGTATTACGCGGACCATGGGCAGTTTCCGTTTGGCGGTTGCTCGTCTTCATGCCCCTCACCCAAGAAGATTAATAATGCGTGGGCAACCACGTCCGACGGGTCGTGGAGCGTTCTCGAGGCAGCGCTGGTGCCTAAGTATCTGAGTTCGCTACCGAAGGACCCTAAGGCGTCCACGACTACAGACCCTGCCATCAGTGGCGGATTCAACTATGACTACGTGATCACAACTAGTTGGTGTATCCCGGCATCCGCTTATGGCTCGCTCTACTTCTTGGCGTATAGGCTGGAGAGCCAGCCGCAGCGGAACGAGACCATCGGGACCTGTTCGGGAACTCCCTCTCTGCCCAATTACTATCCAGCAAGTGAGTTTGCAGTTATAAAGTAGTTGTCTGTCTGTTAATGGTTCACTCAAAGTTGGAAGAAACATGCGACCCCGCTCCCTCCCACAGTCTCTCGACACAGGAAGTCGGCGGGGCCGCATGCTGTTGCTCGGGTTGGCAGACCCGATGGCACCTACGAGTGCGCGATCACACGCACACGCATGACATCCAGTCGCTGATAACTCAGGACGAGACCCCAGGCTCCGGCGACGAAGTAGTCGTCGAAGAGCTCAGGGACCAAGCGCCAGCGAGTCGCTCCTAGTTGCTCTACCTCGACCGAGTAGGTCAAGGATTCAAACAGGAGGAGCAGGAGCGACTCGGGGACGCCTTGGGTCTCGCCCTCGTCATCAGCAGGACCGACCAAGACCACATCTCCGAAGAGTCGGTCATGGGTGGCCCGTCCGTGGAACTGAAGCAGCCAGTGGATGCTCGCTCGACGGTTGACCGGAAGGCCAGCGTGCTTGCCCTCGGTGTTGGCGAAGAAGGACGTTCCGTCGTCGCCAGCAGGTACACCTTCGATCCAGCCACCAACCGCGAGTTGGTAGTCCTCCAAGGACTGGAAGTCCTGAAGGGCAATCGGACGTCGTTCGTCAGACGGGATAAGGATGCCCATGGACATCGTGATCACCTCTTTCGTGGGTGCCGCTCTCCAGCCCGGATTGGCTGGAGAGTTCCGTCCACGAAGGGAGAAGTGGGTGAGGCCCCGGATGACACGCTGAGCGGTCGTCCAGGGGACTGCTGCACCGATAGGTGACATCTGATCTGTGGCGTCGAGGGGCGCTGCTGGAAGGATGGACACCGTGCCCAAGCCCTACCCCAAAGAGTTCCGCGATGACGTGGTTCGGGTCGCGAGGAATCGTCAGCCGGGTCAGCAGTTGAAGCAGATCGCTGCTGACTTCGGGATCAGTGAGTCGTGCCTGACGAACTGGCTCAAGCGTGCCGATGTCGAGGACGGGAACGCGTCGGCTATCACAAGCGAGCAGGTGGCCGAGCTTCGTGAGCTCAAGCGCCGTAACCGGTTGCTGGAGCAAGAGAACGAGGTCCTGCGGCGCGCGGCGGCGTACCTGTCGCAGGCGAACCTGCCCCCAAAATGATGTTCCCGCTCGTCCGCGAGCTGGCCGACAAGAGCGCCCGGATCCGGGTGCCTGTGTCGGTGACGTGCCGGGTACTGAAGTTGTGTCGAGCGCAGTACTACCGGTGGCTTGCTCGTCCGGTGACCGAGGCCGAGCTGGCCTGGGCCCATCGCGCGAACGCGTTGTTCGACGCCCACCGCGATGACCCCGCGTTCGGGTACCGGTACCTCCACGAGGAAGCCGCCCACGCCGGAGCAGGCATGTCGGCCCGTACGGCGTGGAGGATCTGCTCAGCGAACGCATGGTGGTCGATCTTCGGCAAGAAGCGCTCAGCCCGGCCCAGGCCCGGACCGCCGGTGCACGATGACCGCCTCGCGGTCGAGGGCGAGGCGGGCCGCGTCCGCCACGACTTCACCAGCACGACGGCACCGAATCAGGTGTGGCTGACCGACATCACTGAGCATTGGACTGGCGAGGGCAAGCTGTACCTGTGCGCGATCAAGGACGCCTGCTCCGGGCGGATCGTGGGCTACAGCATCGACTCACGCATGACGTCGCACCTGGCTGTCACCGCGCTGAACTCAGCCGTCGCACGCCGCGCCGCTGACGGCGCCGACGTGGCCGGGTGCATCGTGCACAGCGACCGAGGCTCGCAATTTCGAAGCCGCCGATACGTCCACCGCCTGGGCCACCACCAGCTCCTCGGGTCCATGGGTCGAGTCGGCGCCTGCGGCGACAACGCCGCCATGGAATCCTTCTTCGCGCTCCTGCAGAAGAACGTCCTCAACCAACGCCGCTGGGACACCCGCGACGAGTTGCGGATCGCGATTGTCACCTGGATCGAACGCACCTACCACCGCCGACGACGACAAGACCGCCTCGGCCGATTGACGCCCATCGAATACGAGACAACCATGACCACATCAGCCGACCAGGCTGCGTAACTACCCACTGTCACCTATCGGTGCAGCAGTCCCCAGGGCCCCACCGGGTTCGGTCTACTGGGAGGTCTTGCTCGAACCAGTCGACCGTCGGGCTGGAGGCTTCGCCTCGCCCTTGGTGTCGCCATCGCTGTTGAAGATGGCAGCGATGGCGTTGCGACGCGTCTCGGCATCTCGTTCGATGTCGGCGCGGACTGCCTCGGCCTTCTTGAGCAGGTTCGGGTCGCTTTTGGACTTCGCGATCCAGTGCTCGATGGCCAGGCGGATCTCCTCGGTGGTGCTGCGACCGGTCAGCTGGGCAAGAACGTCCAGCTGGGCTCGCAGATCGTCGGTGATCCTGACGGCCAGAGTTCTGAGGGTCTGGCCGCCCGTGGTGCCCGTGGCTGCGGGCTGAGTGTCGCCAGTCATGGCGTACCTCCTCGGTGTGGTGCGGCCGACCACCGGGAGTGGTGATCTCTGAGCCGCATGGCATCGACGAGGTTGAAACCAACAGGGGAGTGAGGCAACTGAACTGTTGGTTTCGCCCATCATTTAATGACAGTTGATGAGAAAACTCAACAGCAATTGTTTAGCGAGCGACTATGACGAGTTCAAATTGGACAAATTAACGGAGGTGGATTATGTCTCTTTGTAGTGGTGTGAAATCAACAACGATTGGTGCCGTCGGATGCAAGACCACTCGAACGTGGGGTCGACGGCGACGCTCAAGCCTCAATCCCGCTGCCTGTCGGTGCCGAGTGACAGGATGAGCGCAGCGCGTCCGGCGACGACGGCAGAGCCTGCTGAGTGGGCCGAACGCTCGTCCGATCACTCGTACATACGTTCGATATTTGCTACAATGAGGGGCAGAATGAACCACCGCCGTCACCAGTCGATGCAGCAGAGTGTCCTCACCGGAGGGCTGTCCTGATGGCGGACCAAGCCAAGGAAGCTCAGCGCGCCGAGCTCCACAAGATGATCTGGCGGATCGCCAACGACCTGCGGGGCAGCGTTGATGGTTGGGACTTCAAGTCCTACGTCCTGGGGATGTTGTTCTACCGATTCATCTCCGAGAATCTGACGGTCTACCTCAACGGTCTCGAGCGAGCCGCAGGGGACGCTGACTTTGACTACGCCAAGCTGTCCGACTCCGATGCTGAGTTCGGACGCAAGGACACCGTGGCCGAGAAGGGCTTCTTCATCCTGCCGTCCGAGCTGTTCGAGAACGTGCGCAACCGCGCAGCGAACGACCCAAACCTCAACGAGACTCTTCAGGGCGTCTTCAAGGACATCGAAGGATCGGCTGTCGGTTCTGACAGCGAGGACGATCTGAAGGGACTCTTCGACGACCTCGACGTCAACAGCTCGAAGCTCGGCAACACCGTGGCCAAGCGCAACGCCAAGTTGGTCAAGCTGCTGGACGCCATTGGCGATCTGCCTCTGGGTAACTTCGGAGACAACTCGATCGACCTGTTCGGCGATGCCTACGAGTACCTGATGCAGATGTATGCCTCCCAGGCCGGCAAGTCTGGCGGTGAGTACTACACGCCTCAGGAAGTCTCCGAGCTGCTGGCTCGCATCACCTTGGTCGGCAAGACTCAGGTCAACAAGGTCTACGACCCGGCTGCTGGATCTGGATCGTTGCTCCTCAAGTTCGCCAAGGTGCTCGGCAAGGAGAACGTCCGTCAGGGCTTCTTCGGTCAGGAGATCAATCTGACGACGTACAACCTCGCGCGGATCAACATGTTCCTGCACGACATCAACTACGAGAAGTTCGACCTGGCCCACGGCGACACGCTCACCGACCCGGCCCACTGGGACGACGAGCCGTTCGAAGCGATCGTCTCCAACCCTCCGTACTCGATCAAGTGGGACGGCGACGCCAACCCGCTGCTGATCAACGACCCGCGTTTCGCTCCGGCTGGAGTGCTGGCTCCGAAGTCGAAGGCCGACCTTGCCTTCACGATGCACATGCTCCACTGGCTCGCGGTCGACGGCACCGCTGCCATCGTCGAGTTCCCTGGGGTGCTCTACCGCGGGGGAGCCGAGCAGAAGATCCGCAAGTACCTGATCGACAACAACTACGTCGACGCAGTGATCCAGTTGCCGCCCGATCTGTTCTTCGGCACCACGATCGCGACCTGCATCATCGTGCTCAAGAAGTCCAAGGCTGACAACAACGTCCTGTTCATCGACGCGTCGGCAAAGTTCAAGCGCGTAGGCAATAAAAACAAGTTGCTGATTGACCACCAGGACGCGATCCTCGACGCCTTCACTAAGCGCGAGAATTCCGACCACGTGACCAAGCTGGTGTCGGCCGAAGAGATCGCTGAGAATGCCTACAACATCGCTGTTTCGTCCTACGTCGAGGCCGAGAACACCCGCGAGGCCGTCGACATCACGGAACTCAACGCCGAGATCGCACGGATCGTTGAGCGCCAGGCGGAGCTGAGGAAGTCCATCGACGCGATTGTGGCTGACCTAGAAGGTGCTGGATGAGCATCGACACCGAGGCGATCAGGCGGAATACCCGCGTTGCCCTCCCTGAGGACGATGCCTATCTCTATCGTCTTGGGGTGGCTCTTTACGGATTCGCCTCAATCAATAGTTTCATGGTCGAAGTTATCTCCTACCTAGATCCGGGTATCGATCGAATCCATCTCAACAATGAGATGTCTGGAAAGGTGCTCGACACTTTTCGAAGCGCTGTCAAGCGGTGGAAGGGGGCGGAGATATCTGATCCAGCGACGCGGGCGGCTGCTGAGTTTGAACTTCTAAATACTCAGCGCTCTGACTTCGTACATTCCTATCCAATAACTAACTCGCTGGGGGAGCAGATCCTTCATCGACGAGTCGACGCCAAGGGGAAGTACTTCGAAGTGACTGGTGAATTTCTCAACGACTTCACGCAGAGACTCGCTCTCGTATCGGATGCGCTGTATGAGATCAGGGCCGCTGTGAGGCCCCAGCTGTGAGCCAGATAGATCAGCTAATGGCGAAGTTGGCGCAGAAGGGCACCCGTCACGTCCTGATGTCCGAGGTCGCAGGATACTCACCTACGCGAATCGATGCCGAGTACCTCGACGAGACTTCGTTCGTTGGAGTAGATAACCTCGTTGCGGATAAGGGTGGAAGGGTTGACGCCAGTTACCTACCTAATACTGCGCGTCTGACTGCCTACGAACCGGGAGACGTTCTGTTGGGCAATATTCGCCCATATCTGAAGAAGGTGTGGCTTGCGACGAACGCCGGAGGGTGCAGCGGTGACGTGCTCGCGGTCCGGATCAAAGATGAGTTCCGACCGGACCTACTGCCGGAGTTCCTCTACTACTTGTTGTCATCCGACGAATTCTTCACCTACAACATGCAGCACGCTAAGGGTGCGAAGATGCCACGCGGGAACAAGCCCGCAATTCTCGGTTACCGAATTCCCGTGCCCCCGCTCGATGTCCAGCACGAAATTGTGAGAATATTGGATCAGTTCACTCAGCTGGAGGCGGAGCTGGAGGCGGAGCTGGAGGCGGAGCTGGAGGCTCGGCGCGTCCAACTCGCCTACTATCGAGGCTCAGCCCTCGGCGAGCAGCGAACAGACATAAAGACCGCAGTCCTCGGCGACATCGCGGATTTCAAGTACGGATTCACCGACAAGGCAGCGGATGTAGGAACGCACCGCTTTCTTCGAATCACTGATATCAATGCTCAGGGAAAGCTATCAGTCGATGGGGCCAAGTTCGTCTCGGCTGGCGATGCCGCGTCCGAGTACGTCGTTCGTCCAGGAGACCTCTTGATGGCGCGTACCGGCGCCACCTATGGGAAAACCATGCTCGTGGACGTCGATGATCCTGCGGTGTACGCGTCGTTCCTGATCCGGATCAGGTTCAAGGAGAGCCAAATGCTGCCCGCCTACTACTGGCACTACGCGCAGAGTGCGGCGTATTGGACCCAGGCCAACTCTCTCGTGAGTAAGGCTGGTCAACCACAGTTCAACGCCAACGCGCTGAAGAAGGTTCGAGTTCCGATGCCCTCACTCGAGGAGCAGCGTCGCATCGTCGACACCCTCGACAAGTTCGATGCCCTCGTCAACGACATCACCATCGGTCTCCCAGCCGAGCTCGCCGCCCGCCGCAAGCAGTACGAGTACTACCGCGACAAGCTCTTGACCTTCGAGGAGGACCCGGCATGACCGAGTCACCGGCACGCAAATACGATCCGATCGCCGTCTCTGCCGAGAGCACTGTCGTCGCCGAGTACATCCCTGATCAGAAGCAAGATGCTGGGTACCAGTCGGAGGCCGACCTCGAGCGGGAGATGATTCGCCTCCTGGAGTCGCAGGCGTACGAGTACCTCCCGATCACCTCGGAAGCTCAGATCGTTGCCAACCTGCGCACCCAGCTGGAAGTGCTCAACGACATCACGTTCAGTAACGACGAGTGGAACCAGTTCTTCAACGAGAAGATCGCTGGCAAGAACGACGGCATCGTCGAGAAGACCGTGCGTATCCAAGAGGACCACGTTCAGCTGCTGACCCGCGACGACGGATCGACCAAGAACATCCGGCTGCTCGACAAGGCCAACATCCACAACAACCGACTCCAGGTGATCAACCAGTACGAGATCGGCAAGGGCGAGGGCGGCGCCAACTACACCAACCGCTACGACGTGACCGTCTTGGTCAACGGCCTGCCGATGGTTCACATCGAGCTGAAGCGTCGGGGAGTCGACCTGCGCGAGGCGTTCAACCAGATCAGCCGATACCAACGAGACAGCTTTTGGGCCGGCTCTGGCCTCTTTGAATACGTGCAGCTGTTCGTCATTAGCAACGGCACGCTGACCAAGTACTACTCCAACAGCACGCGCAGCGCCGTGGTTAAGGAGAGCAGCGCAAAGGGAGGCAAGCGAGGTCGCCAGACCTCCAACAGCTTCGAGTTCACCTCATGGTGGGCCGATGCGCAGAACAAGCCGATCACCGACCTGACGGCCTTCGTAAAGACCTTCTTCGCCAAGCACTCGCTGCTCAATGTCCTGACCAAGTACTGCGTGCTGACCGCGGACCGCCTGTTGCTGGTGATGCGGCCGTATCAGATCGTCGCGACCGAGCGGATCCTGCAGAAGATCGACGTCTCCACCAACTACAAGACCCTTGGAACGGTCGAGGCTGGCGGATACGTCTGGCACACCACGGGTTCAGGCAAGACCCTGACTTCATTCAAGACAGCCCAGCTGGCGTCCAAGCTGCCGTCAGTGGACAAGGTGCTGTTCGTAGTCGACCGCAAGGATCTCGACTACCAGACCATGCGCGAGTACGACCGGTTCGAGAAGGGCGCGGCCAACTCCAACGCCTCGACCTCGGTGCTCAAGCGCCAGCTCGAAGACCCGAATGCCCGGATCATCATCACCACGATCCAGAAGCTCTCGACATTCATCAAGGGCAACAAGGGACACGAGGTCTTCTCGGGCCACGCCGTAATCATCTTCGATGAGTGCCATCGCTCGCAGTTCGGCGACATGCACACCGACATCACCCGGGCGTTCAAGCACTACAACCTGTTCGGGTTCACCGGCACGCCGATCTTCTCGGCCAACGCCAGCAGCGGCGGCAACCCGAAACTCAGGACTACTGAGCAAGCCTTCGGCGACAAGCTGCACACCTACACGATCGTCGACGCCATCACCGACAAGAACGTCCTGCCGTTCCGCATCGACTACATCAACACGGTCAAGGTTGGGGCTCCGGAGGACAAGCAGGTCTCGGCCATCGATTCCGAGAATGCACTGCTCGACCAGCGGCGGCTCGCTGAGATCGTCAAGTACATCCTGGAGCACTTCGACCAGAAGACCCGCCGGTCGTCGAGCTACTCCCACTCCGTGGTCACCAACGTCGGTGACGTCGTCAAGAGCCGTCGCAAGGCGGAAGAGCTCAAAGAGCAGCGACGTGTGCGCGGCTTCAACGCCCTGTTCGCGACCGCGTCCATCGAAGCTGCCCAGCGCTACTACTTGGAGTTCAAGAAGCAGCAGAACGATCTGCCTTCGGACCGTCGTCTCAAGATCGGCATCATCTTCTCCTACGGCGCGAACGAGGCATCGGACGACGGCATCCTCGACGACGAAGCTTTCGACACCGAAGGTCTCGGTGGCGATGCCCGTTCCTTCCTTGAAGAGGCGATCAAGGACTACAACCAGTACTTCGGCACCAGCTACGACACCAGTGCCGACAAGTTCCAGAACTACTACAAAGACTTGTCGCAGCGGATGAAGAACCGCGACATCGACATGGTGATCGTGGTCAACATGTTCCTGACTGGCTTCGACGCCACAACCATGAACACCCTGTTCGTCGACAAGAACCTGCGTGCCCACGGCCTGATCCAGGCGTACTCGCGCACCAATCGCATTCTGAACTCGGTCAAGACCTACGGCAACATCGTCTCCTTCCGCGACCTGGAGGAGGAGACCAACGATGCGATGGCGCTGTTCGGCAACAAGGACGCCAAGGGAGTTGTCGTCCTCAAGCCATACGGCGACTACTACGCCGAGTACTCAGATCGCGCCAACGACCTGTTGTCCAAGTTCCCACTGGGCCAGCCGATCGTCGGCGAAGAGGCGCAGAAGGAGTTCATCGCCCTGTTCGGCGCGATCCTGCGACTGCAGAACATCCTCGTCTCGTTTGACGAGTTCGGGGGCAACGAGATCCTGACCGAGCGACAGAGCCAGGACTACCGGTCGATCTACCTCAACCTCTACGCCGACTTCCGCAAGGACGACGCGGCCGAGAAGGAGTCGATCAACGACGACGTCGTCTTCGAGATCGAGCTGATCAAGCAGGTCGAGATCAACGTCGACTACATCCTGATGCTGGTTGAGAAGTGGCGGGAAGCCTGGGGGGATGGCTCTGACAAGGAGGTAGAGGCTGTCCAGGAGATCCAGCGGGCTGTCGACTCCAGCCCGTCTCTGCGGAGCAAGAAGGACCTGATCATGGACTTCGTCGAACGGGTCACCCTGAACGGCGAGATCGACGACGAATGGCGTGCCTACGTCGATGCCAGGCGCGAGGCCGAGCTGACGGAGATCATTGAGGAACAGGGACTTAAGCCTGAACCCACGCGGGCTTTCGTGGTTGAGGCGTTCCGCGACGGACAGCTGCGGACGGGCGGTACCGCGATCACCAAGATCCTGCCGCCGGTGTCCCGGTTCTCCGCCGGGGGAGGGCATGGCCACAAGAAGCAAGTCGTCGTCGATGCGCTGTCGCGGTTTTTCGATCGGTTCTTCGGTTTGGGCGCTGGACCGGGGGCGGAATAGGGCTATGACGTCCAGGGTCGACAACAGGCCGTCAGGGTCGAAGGCGGGGACTGAGTAGTGACACTCTCCAAGAAGCAAGTGATGCAGGTCGTCAGTCGATACATCGGTGTCGAAGGCGGTTACCTTGGCGACTTCTCCTACCGGACACACACCGAGTTCTACCCCGAATATTGCGACATTGACGACATCTTCCCAGATGAACTTGCTGGCACGACGCGCGAGAGGTTCATCGAGATCCTCTCGACTCAGTCGGCTGATCGACAGGCGCGGATCCTGAGAGGCGTCCTTGAGCGCTTTCCCGTGGATAGCCGACCGGAAGCACGCTCCAAGTTCAAGCCCCAGATCGAGGCTTGGATCGCCGAACTCCACGGAGAACCTGCAGTTGCGAATCCGAAGGTCGAGGCGGTGAGCACCAGTGATGTCGTCCGTCGTGCTCTGTCCGACGCCGAAAGTCTGCTGCGCACTGGGGGGCCCGTTAGCGCTGTCGATCGAATCCACACGGCGCTCCACGGGCATGTCAAGGCGTTGTGCGCTGCGTCGGGCATCCAACTTGCGGACTCGGTGACCTTGCAGAAGGCTATGAAGGAACTCCGGACCCATCATCCGAAACTCAAGCCCACGGGCGCTCGAGCTACCGATGTCAGTCAGGTCCTTTTCTCAATGGCAGCGACGCTGGATGCCCTGAATACGATTCGCAACAACGCCAGCGCTGCGCACCCGAATGATGATCTCTTGGGCGATCCAGAGGGGCTCCTTGCGTTGAACGCGGGAAGGACGATCTTCACGTACGTCGTGCAAAAGACCTCCGAGTCGGATCCCGAGCCTGCGGTGCCCACCGGGCCATTGGACGTGCCCCCGTTCTAGCGTCGCTGTCGTCCACTTGCCCGTCCGCGCGGTTGCCGACGGGCACGACGTTGCTAGGGGTCCTGCCAACGTCGCTGTCTTGGGCGAGGGCCAGCGGAGTCTTCATCGACGGAGAGGGACGTCTGTGCGAGACCCGCACGGGCTGGTGATGGCGGTCCTACCTGAACCCACGCTGTTGTCGCCCCGCCCCGGTAGAGTTAGTTCAACAGCCTCGTCTCGGAGTTCAGGAGTCTCGTGCCCGTCGTTCAGATCACCTATGACTTGCCCTTTGATATTGCCAAGGGTCTGGCGACGGGCGAACTCAGGTTGCTTGGCACCGCTGCTGTTCGCAACGGCACCAACATCACTGCCCACATTCGTGAGGTTTCTCGGACCCTCTCTGACGGCGACAGCGCGATGAACGCGACTCTTGCCAAGAGCCTGAAAGATCCGAAGGTCATTGCGGTGGGCCTCGGTGTAGTTGTGGCGGTCGCGGGTGCCGGCGCGGCCGCGGGCTGGATGGCAGGGAAGAAGAGCAAGGGAATTCCCGAGGTGGCAGCGCCTGAGTGTGTGATCGTCTTCAACGATTCCTTGTCGTCGTACCTGGAGGCGGTTGACAACGGAGCCGTCGATGCTGCGGTTATCGATTCGTTGATCAGTGCCCTCGATACCCTCAAGGCGGAGGCCGCGGAGGGAAACATCGCTGTGGACATTTCGATCGAACAGTGGGACGTCCTGGTCGGAGTTGTTGCCGACTACACTAGCAAGCTTGCGGAGGCAAACGCAGTCGAGTTGGGTGCACTCGAAGGTATCGCGACCACGCTGGACACTGGCCGTGTCGTCGACCTACGCCGCTACCTTGAGGCTCAGCGGCGCATTTTTGACGAGTCGGCGTAGGTAAGTGCGTGTTGCTGCCCGGCCAGATTCGGGGGCCTGCTGCGCGTCGTCGCTTCAGATTCTCACCGCGTGGTTTTTTTGACATGACGGACTCTGCTGAGGGGAGCTACTTATGCCTGCGGTCGACACCACCCGTGCGCCGAAGGGCGAGCTAGCCGCCATCGCACTGGTCGAGGCAGTCGTCGCGAACGATGACCGGGTGGAGCGCCATTTTTTAGAGATCAAGAGCCAGCTCGACCTCACAACAAGGAAGGATCAGGCCAAACTGGCCAAGTTCATCCTTGGCGCAGCCAACCGGATGCCAGATCAGGCGAACAGAGCCTTCGAGGGGTACGGCGTAATGGTGATCGGCGCATCGGATGGTCAGATGCCAGGCATTCCGCCCATCGAAGCGCTAGACATCGAGAGGGCGGTCCGACCGTTCCTCGGAGCAGATGGTCCCCGCTACGACTTCGTCCGGGTTCCTTGCGAGAGCAGCAAGAATGAAGTCCTCGTCCTGCTCGTCGACCCGCCCGAAGTGGGCCAGGCGCCGTTCGTATGCAGGAAGAGTGGCGACGGGGGCCTTCGGGACGGCGCGGTCTTTGTGCGTGCAGACGGGGAGACACGTGAAGCCAATAGCGGCGAACTGCAGCAGTTGCTCGAGCGAGGGATGGCGTCGACGCCGAGCGTGAACTTCGGGGTGGGGATCGTTGGGGTCGTTCACCCAGCGACTGTTGACCAAGACGAGATCCTGGAGGAGTACATCTCCCGCACGCGGGCCGAGCTCGTAGCTCCGCTGAGGAAGGAGAAGCCATCAGCTACGGCGGAGAGGGCTATCGGCGGATCCTTCGACGAAGCGATCAGTCAGCAAATCAGGTCGATATCCAACGCCTATAGCCTCAGATCATCGCTGACGATGGAGAAGCGCAGCGAAGCCGAGTTCCTCGAGTCGATCGATGACTGGGCTGACCGCACACGCAAGGCTTGGCCTGACGCGGTACTTCGTCTGATCGGCGCGGCCACCCCAGTCGAAGTTGAAGTTAGAAATCATGAGAAGACGTTCTTTCATGACGTGGAAGTGAAGATTCACATCGAGGGTGATGTGTCTGGGTCGGCGGCATGGAAACCCAGCGGGCGACTCTGGCCCGATGACCTTGATCTGCCTAGTCCGCCAAGGAAATGGGGAGAGGTCGCACCACTGCTTGGATCTGGCCCGACATATATGCCTCCGCCTAGGTTCAACTCAGTCGTCATGTCACGAACGAGTTGGAACAACTCCGGGTCAGTTGACCTAGAAGTGTCCGTTGGCGAAGTGCGCCCAACGGGTGTCGTCATCACGGATGACGAAGAGGTGGTGCTTTACACGACAGATCGCTCACTGACCTCAGCAACCGGCACGTGGCAGATTACGGCTCGAGACCACAATGACGTGTACGCAGGAGAGCTGGAGGTAGAGATCGGGCAGCCGCTTGACCTGACTCGCGTCCTCCGGCGGATCCTGGGGTTGGATAAAGGCGAGTAGTCGTGTGGCTGACGGCCAGGCGTGTTGGAGACCCGCGAGCTCCTAGGGCTGAGTACTGTGGACGGCGTAGCTGTAGAGTGGGAGGCCTTCACGGGAACGGCCAACCATGCTAAAATGAGAATCATTATCAGCGAATAGGAAGGAGGGGCATGGAACGTCAGAAGTTTGAGGCTTACAACGGAACTTATGTGGAACTGACCCCTCGAGCTGCGGAGAGCCTCCGCGACGCGGGTTTCGAGACCCTGCAGGAGCAGGTGGACTTCAGCCGCGCAATGGCTGGTGCAGCGGCTCGTGCCGAGCGGTTGCACGTCATGCAGGTGTCAGCTGAGCGGTCAATGGCCGCGGCAATCGAGGCGAACGACCTGAGCAAAATGGCAGACGGTTCTGATCTCAGTCGAGCACAGTAGGGTACGGCAGTCGGAGAACGTTCAGGATCGCCGAGTCGTCCACCACGCAAATCTGGACGTGGTCAAGCGACCTGATTGCAGACTTCTTCGCCAGATCAGTTCCTGCTCGGTAAATCGGGTCACCCTCTTGGAATGCTCCGCGAACGGTCGTGAACCGAGGAGTGCCATCCTCGCCGCGCCACTGCTCAACGACTTGGTTGATTACCCAGCAGTCCAAGCTCCGGTTGCACTCGTTCTGCGTCAGCCCGTCAGCTACGGCAGGAGGTGCCGCCTGCCCCACTTCTGTAACGAATTGTCGCCACTGGATCTGGGTGAGGTCGAGGCACCGAGAGAGGTCGATAACAGCCGCGTAGACAACCTGGTCCTCGTCGCTCGCCCAGCTGGTCGCGCGTTCGAAGTCTCGCTCCCAGAAGTAGATGCCGTGCCCGAGCCAGTCCCACTCATTTTCGCTAGGCATCAACCGATCTCGATCGATGTCGACCGCCTTGGACGCGGTGGTGCCATGGAAGCCCCAGACCAGTTCATTCGGAATGTCGGACATCGGCTTCGTCACCACCCTTCCTAAAGCAAGTTACAATCGTGTCACTCCTCCGTTCCAGAGTACTGGGCGGAAACTCAGACCGCAAGATGTGGCGCCTCTAGGGCGCCTAGACCCCAACATCTTGTATGTGAAGACACTTCAGAGATTGGTCGAAGGGGGAATGGACCGGGTCGCCGATGCGATGCTGTCGGGCAGTTAATCGGTTCATCGGCTCCGTCCATGCGGATCCCTCAGGACTACGTCTCGCTCCTTCAGCCGACTGCGCACCGTGTGGTCGCTGACCCCCAATCGCTTGGCGATGGTCGCCAGTGACTGACCGCCCAGGTAGGCAGTGACAGCATCGTCGATCTGCTGGCTGGTCAACTTTCCGCGACTGAGACCTCCGTGCCGGGCGACGATATCCCTGACTGTCCGGCGGTTGATCCCATACTCCTCAGCCAGCTCACGCTGCGGGACACCGGCCTGGTGCTTGGCCACCAGTTCGGCCTGACGCCGGGCGGACAGCCGAACATGCTTCTGCTGAGCCTTCCGCAACGTCGCTTTGTCACCGGCCTGGACTTAGGGCGTCTGCCCACCGTGGAGCATCCTCAACAACTGTTGCGACGGATACGACAAGTGCTGGACAAGTTCCACCACACCAAAGGCCCGAGGCGCTGCGACAGTCAGCGTCTCGGGCCTTCGTCGTCCCCCAGGGCGTCGCAGGTCCCGGACGAGGGCGGCCGTAGACTCGCCGCACCATGGACACCATCCGCTGGGTCGAGGACGGCACCGACAACCAGGCCGAGTGGCACTCCGAGAGCGGGGCCCCGGCCCCCACCGAGGTCGTCGTCGCCGACGACGCGCTGACCGCCGACTCCGCGATGCGGCTGGCCGCGCGCGGCACCGCGATCCTGTGGCGTGGGGACTACCACAACGCCCGCCAGCTGCTGAAGGCCATGGACCGCCGCATCGAGCGCCGCGCCGCGCGCCGTCAGCGCGGTCGAGTGACCTTCGCCCGTCATCGCGCCGAGCGGACCGAGCGCGCGACCCTGCTCGCCCACCTCGTCGTCGAGCTCGACGCCGACCGCGAGCTGGACCTGCGCCGGGCGCCGGACGTGGGCGAGGCCGCCCGCGCGGCCTACGGCGTGGGCGAGGGGCCGATGGTCGTCGCCGTGCAAGAGCTCCTCGGTGTCATCGGCGCCCACCAGTGGCAGACGAAGGGGGTGCAGGTCCCGGCCCTCGGCGCCACCGTCCACCCGGGCTACGGCGTCTTTTCACCTGTCCGTGGTGAGTACGTCGACCTCGTCGCCCATGCCCCTCTGGCGGACCCTGTCCCGCGCACGGCCTTCGACCTGGGGGCGGGGACCGGCGTCCTCGCCGCGGTCCTCGCCCAGCGTGGCGTGGAGCGGGTCGTCGCCACGGACATCAACCCTCGCGCCGTCGCCAGCGCCGCGGACAACACCGCTCGGCTCGGTGTCGCCGACCGGGTCAGCGTCGTCGAGGCCGACCTCTACCCGCCGGGCCGTGCCGACCTCGTCGTGTGCAACCCGCCGTGGCTGCCCGGCGAGCCCACCTCGGACCTCGAGGTGGGCATCTACGACCCGGCGTCCGACATGCTGCGACGCTTCCTCGCCGGTCTGTCCGCGCACCTCGAGCCGGGCGGCCAGGGCTGGCTCGTCATCTCCGACATCGCCGAGCGCCTCGGCCTGCGCAGCCGCGACGACCTGCTCGGCTGGGTCGCCGACGCCGGGCTGCAGGTGGTCCAGCGCCTCGACACGGTGCCGCGGCACGGCCGCGCCAGTGATGCCCGCGACGCCCTGCACGAGGCACGCCGGGCCGAGGTCACCTCCCTCTGGCAGCTCGCACCGGTGGGCCCCTGAGTCGACCTCAGGGGCGCCAGGTCGGCAGGTAGCCGGGCATCGAGCAGCGCGCCGCGACGGCCAGCCCGCTCAGCGGGAAGGGTCCCTGACGCCCGGACCACCAGGCGAGCTCTGCCGGCACGCCATGGGCCACGAGCGCCCGGCGCAGCTCAGCATCGATCTCCGGGGCCCGCGACGACGCGAAGACGACGAACCCGTCACCGGGGACCGGAGGCGGGACGTAGCCGGGCCCCCGTTCGGTCGTCGGTGAGGGCCCGACGAAGGAGACCGCGGCGCCCGAGGCCGGGAAGACGTGCCACCGGGACGGGACCATCCGCCGCATCCCGATCGCGGAGGAGATGTCGGTGTACGTGGCGATCGAGGCCGGGTCGATCGAGCCGAAGGGGATCGCCCGCACCGTGCCGAGGTGGCGGCCGACCCGCACCCCGTGGGCGTGCAGGTGGAGGAAGGAGGACAGCGACCACGCGATCCACCCGAAGGCGACGAGACCGACGAGGGCGGTGGCCACGAGCAGGATGGGCAGCTCGTCCCGGTCCCCGAAGACCACGGACCCGACGAGCAGCGCGAGGGGGACGGCGCTGAGCAGCACGAGGTCGTAGACCGCAGGCGTGATCTGGTACGAGCGCACCACCGGACCCAGCCAGGCCGGTGCCGAGCTCATGCCGGCCGCCCGGTGAGCGCGCTGACGAGGGCGGGCACGGCGCGGTCGACGTCGGCGGAGCTCGTCGACCGCCCGAGGGACAGGCGCAGCGCCCCGAGGGCGGTGTCGGCGTCGAGCCCCATGGCGAGCAGCGCGACGCCCGGGGAGTGCACGCCCGCGTGGCAGGCGCTGCCGGTCGACGCTGCGATCTCGGGGAGGATCTCGAGGACCTCGGCTCCCACGCGACCGGGCAGCGCCACCATGAGGGTGTTGGGCAGGCAGCCCTGCTCGGGCGACACGCGGACCAGCCCCGGCACGGCACGGGCAAGGCGGTGCCACAACGTCTCTCGCAGGGCGATCTGTCGATCGGCCTCGGCGACGAGCAGGCCCGCGGCGAGGTCGGCGGCGACCCCGAGACCGACGATGAGCGCGACATTTTCCGTCCCCGGGCGCAGGCCCCCTTCCTGACCGGCGCCGAGGACGACCGGTGCGACGCGGGTGCCGCGTCGCACGTAGAGGGCACCGACCCCCTTCGGTCCGTAGAGCTTGTGCCCGGCGATCGACAGCAGGTCGACGCCGAGGTCCGCGACGTCGACCGGCACCTTGCCGACCGCCTGGGCTGCGTCGGCGTGGACCAGCCCACCGGCGGCGTGGACCCGCTCGGCGAGGTCGGCGACGGGCTGGAGCGCACCGGTCTCGTTGTGCGCGAGGATCAGCGTGCCGAGCCCGATGGCCCCGGTGGGCAGCCCGTCCAGGCGCACCCGGCACTCGCCGTCGACCGGCAGCTCGTGCACGCGCCAGCCGTGGTGCTCCCGCAGGTGCGCCAGGGGTGCGGCCGTCGCCGGGTGCTCGACGCACGACGTGACGGCCACCCGGGTCGCGAGGTGCCGAGCGGCGCCCCGGATCGCGATGTTGTTGGCCTCGGTTCCGCCCGAGGTGAAGACGATCTCGTCCGGGTGCGCGCAGACGAGGGCGGCGACCTGCTCGCGGGCCCGGTCGAGTGCCGCCCGGGCTCGCCGACCCTGCACCGAGGCGCTCGACGGGTTGCCGAAGTCCTCGGTGAGGTGCGGCCACATCGCCTCGGCGACCTGGCGGGCGATGGGCGTCGTCGCGTTGTGGTCGAGGTACACGGGGTCGGCGGCCATGCCCCCATGATGTCGGGCGGGACCCGGCGGGGGAGGATGGGGCCACCCCGACGAGAGGACCGCGATGCCCCGCTCCCGTGCCTTCGCCCAGGTCGACGTCTTCGGCTCCCGGCCCTACGCCGGCAACCCGCTCGCCGTCGTCCTTGACGCCGAAGGGCTCGACGATGCGGCGCTGCAGGACGTCGCGCGGTGGACCAATTTGTCCGAGACCACCTTCGTCCTCCCGCCGACGACGCCCGAGGCCGACTACCGGGTGCGCATCATGACCCCCGGCGGCGAGCTCCCCTTCGCTGGGCACCCGACGCTCGGGACCGCGCACGCCTGGCTGGCCCACGGCGGCACCCCACGGCAGGCCGACCGCGTCGTCCAGGAGTGCGGCGCCGGTCTCGTCGACGTCCACCGCGCCGGGAGCGAGCTCGCCTTCACCGCACCGCCGCTCGTGCGCACGGGGCCGTTGGACGACGCCGATCTCGACCGGCTCGTCGCGGCTCTGGGGATCACCCGCGCGGACGTCGTCGGACACCAGTGGGTCGACAACGGCCCGGGCTGGGCCGCGGTGCGGCTGCGCTCCGCCGAGCAGGTGAGGAGTCTTGAGCCGGACTGGTCGCGCGCCCCCGACGCCAAGGTCGGGGTCATCGGCTGGCACGAGGACGGCGGCGAGCACCTCTACGAGACGCGGGCCTTCGTCCCGGGCCTCGGCGTCGGCGAGGACCCCGTGACCGGCAGCCTCAACGCCGGCATCGCCCAGTGGCTCGCGGGCGAAGGCCAGGTCCCGCACCGCTGGAGCGTCACGCAGGGTGGGTGCATCGGTCGGGCGGGGGTGCTGTCTCTGACGGCTGCTGACGACGGCGAGGTGCGGGTCGGCGGCGCGGTCACCACGCTCGTGGAGGGGACGATCAGGCTCTGAGCCTAGGCTGGGGCCATGGCACGCATCGTCACCGACCAGAAGACCCGAGTCGTCAGCGCCCCGGTGGCGATCATCGTCGCCATCCTCTCCGCCGGCTACATGCTCCCGTGGGCCATCGCGGCCGTGCGCGGCAACCGCAACGCGTGGTCCGTCTTCTGGGTCAACCTGCTCCTCGGCTGGACCGTCATCGGCTGGATCATCGCGCTCGTCATGTCGATCAAGGAGCACCGCATCATCGAGGTGCGCTGACCCTTCGAGACGGCCGCGGGCGGCCTCCTCAGGGACCGGCCCTTCGAGACGGCCGGCCGCAGCCGGCCTCGCTCCTCAGGGACCGGCCCTTCGATACGGCCGGCCGCAGACGGCCTCGCTCCTCAGGGAGCGTGGGGGCCGAAATGCGGTTGGTGACACCGGGCGGATCGGGGAGGATCCCCCTTCGTGGGACATGTCGACGTCGCCGGTGTCAGGTACGAGCTCTCGGACGGGCGGGTGCTGCTCGACGAGGTCTCCTTCCGCGTCGGTGAGGGGGCCAAGGTCGCGCTGGTCGGGGCCAACGGCGCCGGCAAGACGACGCTGCTGCGCATCGTCACCGGCGAGCTGACCCCGCACGCGGGATCCGTCGCCCGCACCGGTGGTCTCGGTGTGATGCGCCAGCACGTCGGCGCCGGCCTGGGGGAGGCGCCCACCGTCGCCGACCTGCTCATGTCGGTCTCTCCGCAGCCGGTCCGCGATGCGGCGGCGGAGGTCGACCGGCTCGAGCTAGCCCTCATGGAGACCGAGGACGAGCGCACGCAGATGCGCTACGCCACGGCCCTCACCGACTACGCGGACGCCGGTGGCTACGACCAGGAGGTCGTGTGGGACGTGTGCACGACGGCCGCGCTGGGCGTGCCCTTCGAGCGGTGCAAGTACCGGGAACTGAGCACCCTCTCCGGCGGCGAGCAGAAGCGGCTCGTCCTCGAGTACCTGCTCCGCGGACCCGACGAGGTGCTACTCCTCGACGAGCCGGACAACTACCTCGACGTCCCCGGCAAGATCTGGATGGAGGAGCAGATCCGGGCCAGCGACAAGACGATCCTCTACATCAGTCACGACCGCGAGCTGCTCGCCAACACCGCCACCCGCGTCGTCACCGTCGAGCTGGGCAGCGCGGGCAACCGCGTGTGGACCCACCCCGGTGGGTTCGGGACCTACCACGAGGCGCGGCAGGAGCGCTTCGCCCGCTTCGAGGAGCTGCGCAAGCGGTGGGACGAGGAGCACGCCAAGCTCAAGGCGCTCGTGCTCATGTACAAGCAAAAGGCCAAGTACAACTCCGACATGGCCACCCGCTACCAGTCGGCGCGGACCCGGCTGGAGCGCTTCGAGGCCGACGGGCCACCCACCGAGCAGCCACGCGAGCAGAAGGTGACGATGCGGCTGCACGGCGGCCGCACCGGCAAGCGCGCCGTCGTCTGCGAGCGGCTCGAGCTCACCGGGCTCATGCAGCCCTTCGACCTCGAGGTCTGGTACGGCGAACGGGTCGCGGTGCTCGGCTCCAACGGCTCGGGCAAGTCGCACTTCCTGCGGCTGCTCGCCGCCGGTGGCAGCGACCCCGAGGTGGACAACCTGCCGGTCGGCGAGGCGGTCATCGCGCCCGTGGCGCACACCGGCCGGGCGAGGCTCGGAGCGCGGGTGCGCCCGGGGTGGTTCGTCCAGACCCATGAGCACCCCGAGCTCATCGGCCGCACCCTGCTGGCGATCCTCCACCGCGGCGACGATCACCGGTCGGGCCTGGGCCGCGAGGCGGCCAGCCGGGTCCTCGACCGCTACGAGCTCGCGCACGCGGGGGAGCAGACCTTCGAGTCGCTGTCCGGCGGGCAGCAGGCGCGCTTCCAGATCCTGCTGCTCGAGCTGTCCGGGGCGACGCTCCTCCTGCTCGACGAGCCGACCGACAACCTCGACGTCGAGTCCGCGGAGGCGCTCGAGGAGGGTCTGGCCGCCTTCGAGGGCACGGTCCTCGCGGTGACCCACGACCGGTGGTTCGCGCGCGGCTTCGACCGCTTCCTCGTCTACGGGGCCGACGGTCGGGTGCGCGAGAGCGACGGCCCGGTCTGGGACGAAGGGCGCGTCGCCCGCGGGCGCTGAGCGGCGCGGCTGCTCCGCGCGGTGAGCGGCGCAGCCGTGGCGTGGCCCCGGTCGCGCTAGAAGCTGGCCAGGTCCGACATCATCTCGGTCGTCAGCCACGAGTCGGGGATGCCGAAGCCGGAGATGAGCGTCCCCGCGTGGGGGCGCAGCTGGCCACACAGCTCGTTGACCCGGGCGACGACCGCCTTGGACTGGCTGGCGCTCAGCCGGCCGTGCTCGATGAACCACGCGCGGTTGGCCTCGACGGTGCTGAAGACGAAGAGGTCGCACACGAGGTTGAGCAGGTCCCGTCCGGGCCCGTCGGGGGCCTCCTCGATCGCGGTGACGAAGGCCTCGAGCGCGATCCGGTCGATGTGCGCGCGGGCCGACTCGAGCAGGTGGTCCTGCGCCTCGTTGAAGACGCGGAAGGAGTCGGCGACCTCCTCGCCGGCGCGACGCAGGCGCATCGCGAGCGTCTCGGTGAGGTGCGACTCCCGGTCCTCGAAGAAGGCGAGCTGACCGCCGCGGTCCTCGAGGGCGTTGTCGCCGTCCTTGCCCGGCGCGCCGGAGATCAGCCGCTGGATGATCGACCCGCCGATGGTGTGCTCGATGACCGAGGTCGTCACCTGCCGGGCCCCGAAGAGGATCGCGCCACGGGTGTCGAGCTCCTGGAAGTCGCTCTTGTAGTCGGTGAGCATGCCCTTGGCGAGCAGCTGCAGCAGCACCGTGTTGTCGCCCTCGAAGGTCGCGAAGACGTCGGTGTCGGCCTTGAGGTCGGCGAAGCGGTTGAGCGCCATGTAGCCGGCCCCGCCGCACGCCTCGCGGCAGGCCTGGATGGTGTCGTTGGCGTGCTCGGTGGTGATCGCCTTGAGGCCGGCGGCGCGTGCCTCGAGCTCGCGCTGCGACGACTCGTCGGTGATCTCGCCGGTGTTGATGTCGGCGAGCTTGCCGGTCAGCGCGTTTTGCGCGAGGGCCAGCGCGTAGGACTTCGCGAGCCGGGGCAGGAGCTTGCGCTGGTGGGCCCGGTAGTCCATGACGACGACCTCGTGCTCGCCGTCGGGGTAGGTGAACTGCGTGCGCTGCAGTCCGTAGCGCACCGCGAGGGTCAGGGCGCTGCGGGTGGCCGCACCCGCGCCGGCGGCGACCGTCACCCGGCCGCGCACGAGGGTGCCCAGCATGGTGAAGAAGCGCCGGTTGACGCTCTCGATGGGCGAGGAGTAACGGCCCTGGTCGTCGATGTCGCCGTACTTGTTGAGCAGGTTGGCCCGCGGCACACGGACCTGGTCGAACATCAGCCGGCCGTTGTCGACCCCCTTGAGCCCGAGCTTGGCCCCGCAGTCGCCGATCGTCACGCCGGGCATCGGATGACCTGCCTCGTCGCGCAGGGGGACGAGGACGCAGTGCACGCCGTGCTGCTCCTCGCCGACGACGAGCTGGGCGAAGACCGCTGCGAGCCGGGCATCGCGCGCGGCACCACCGATGTAGTCCTTGCGGGCGGCGGGCGAAGGGGAGTGGACGACCAGCTCGTCGGTCGCGGGGTCGTAGGTCGCGGTGGTGAGGATCGACTGCACGTCGGAGCCGTGGCCGGTCTCGGTCATCGCGAAGCACCCGGGCAGCGACAGGTCGGCCATGCCGGGCAGGTACTCGCGGTGGTGGCGCTCGGTGCCGAGGTTGGCGATGGCCCCGCCGAAGAGACCGAACTGCACGCCCGCCTTGACGAAGACCGACAGGTCGCCGTGGCCGATCATCTCCAGCCCGGTGACCGAGGCCCCGACGTCACCCGTGCCACCGAGGTCGACCGGCAGGGTCGCCCGGACGAGCTCGCTGTCGGTGAGTGCGGTGACGAGCTCGAGGGTGCGCGCCCGGTGCGCCTCGAGGTCGAGCCGCAGGTCGGGCTCGGCGACCGGGAAGCGCGGGTCCGCGCGCAGCTGCTGCCGGATGGCCTCCCACCGACCGTCGAGGACGGATCGGATCTGCTCGGCGACGGGGTCCTTGGTCTGCTCGGCGCTCATGCTCCGCATGCTCGCAGATGCACGGTCGTCACGGGCACCGGGGCGGGTGCCGAGCGCGTCACGCGGACCCCAAGGGCGTCACGCAGACCTCAGCGCAGCCGCCGGGTCAGGCGTCGCGGGCGGAGTCGAGCAGGTGGGGCACGAGCGGGCCGAGCCGCTCGAATCCCTCACCGACCGTGAGCCCCTCGTCGTGCCGGTGCCGGATGCCCTCGAAGATCGCGGCGACCTTGTACAGGGCGAAGCCGACGTACCAGTCGAGGCCGGAGAGGTCGAGCGTGGAGACCTCGGCGTAGGCCGCGACGAGCTCGCGCCGGTCCGGGTAGCCGGGCACGTCGCCCGGGTGGGCCGCCACGGGGGAGTCCAGCCCACGCATGCCGTCCCACCACACGAGCGTGGAGGCGACGTCGGCCAGGGGGTCGCCCCTCGTCGCCATCTCCCAGTCGAGCACGGCGTCGATCTGGTCGTCGGGGCCGACGACGACGTTGTCGAGCCGGTAGTCGCCGTGCACCAGTCGGGTGCGCTGGGTCGTGGGTAGGCTCCGCCGCAGGCACCGCGCGACGTCCTCGAAGTCCCCCAGCAGCGGCGAGCCGACGGCCGAGACCTGACGCAGCCAGGTGTCGAGCTGGCGGGAGAGGTAGCCGTCAGGCCGGCCGAGGCCGGCGAGCCCCACCTCGTCGGGGACGACCTCGTGGAGGTCGGCGAGGCACCGCATGAGGTGGCGGGCGAGCCGCCCCGGCTCCGGCACCGCGGCGAGCTGCTCCCGATCACGCAGGACCTCCCCTTCGGCGAAGCCCATGACGAAGAAGGGGGTGCCGAGCAGCTCCTCGCCCTCCGGCCCCGCGAGGTGCACAGGGCGGGGGACGGGGACGGCGGTGGGGTGGAGCGCCGAGATCATCCGGTGCTCCCGCCCCATGTCGTGCGCCGTCTCGAGCGCTGCCCCGAGCGGGGGCCGACGCAGCACCCAGCGCCGCTGCCCGTCGGTGAGCAGGTAGGTGAGGTTGGACCGTCCCCCGGAGATCAGCGACGCCGTGAGGGGGACGTCGCCGATCTCCGGTACGTGCCGGGCGAGGTACGGCGCCAACCGACGAAGGGGGAGCCCCGGCAGGTCCTCGCCGGCGACGGCGGTGGTCGGCTCAGCCACGCAGCTCACGCCGCAGGATCTTGCCGGTCACCGTCTTGGGCAGCTCGTCGAGGACCTCGACCTGACGCGGGTACTTGTAGGCGGCCATGCGCTCCTTGCAGAAGGCGATGATCTCGTCGGGCTCCACCTGTTCGCCCGCCCGGGTGGAGATGAAGGCCTTGACCGTCTCGCCGCGCTTGTCGTCAGGCACGCCGACGACGGCCGCCTCACGGACGGCCGGGTGCTCGGCGAGGACGTCCTCGACCTCGCGCGGCCACACCTTGTAGCCCGAGGCGTTGATCATGTCCTTCTTGCGGTCGACGATGAAGATCCAGCCCTGCTCGTTCATGAAGCCCACGTCGCCGCTGTGCAGGGCACCGCCGGGCAGCGAGGCCCGGGTCTCCTCGGGCTTGTCCCAGTAGCCGGCGACGACCTGCGGGCCCTCGGCCACGATCTCGCCGATCTCGCCGAGCGGCAGGTCCCTCCCTTCGTCGTCCTGGATCCGCACGATCGTCGACGGGACCGGTGCCCCGACGGACAGGGCGCCGGATGCCGGGTCGATCGGCGACTGCACGCCGAAGGGGGTGAGCGTCATCGGGCTCGTCGTCTCGGTCAGGCCGTAGGCGTTGTGGACCTGGCGGCCGGTGACCTCGTGGAAGCGCCGCTCCGCCGTCGGGGATATGGGCGCGCCACCGGAGTAGACCGTGTCGAGCGAGGCGAAGTGCTCCGGCGTGACGTCGGGGTGGTCGAGCAGTGCGTTGAGCGCGGTGATCGCCCCGATCGTGCACGTCGGCCGGTGGCGCTCGAGGGTGTCGAGCATGACGCCCGGCTCGAAGCGGTAGGCCAGCACGAGCGGCATCGGCGCGAGCAGGCTCAGCGCGATGTGCCCGATGAGTCCGGTGATGTGGAAGAGCGGCGCGATGGCCAGGACCGACCCGCCGGGCGCAAACATCGCGCAGTCGCGGTAGACCATCGCGGTGAAGACGACGTTGCCGTGCGTGTTCATCGCGCCCTTGGGGCGGCCGGTCGTGCCGGACGTGTAGGTGAGGAAGGCGATGTCGTCCGCGCTCGGGCTGACCGGTGGTGGCACCTCGCCGCGGTGGCGCGCGATGAGCTCGGCGAGGTCGCTCGTCCCCTCGTGCCGCGCCCGGCTGCTGCCGGCGAAGAGCCGCTCGTCGGCCTCGGTCTGGTGCTCGAGCTCGCTCGTGGTGAGCACCAGCTGCACGGGGGAGTCGGGCACGACGTGGCGGGCGACCTCGTCGTAGAGCCCCTCCTGCGACAGCAGGACGCGCGCGCCCGAGTCCTCGAGCAGGTAGCGCAGCTCGCGCTCGCGACTCATCGGGTTGATCGACACGAGCATCCCGCCCGCCTTCCACGCGGCGACCATTGCGATGACGAACTGCGGGATGTTTTGCAGGTACACCGCCAGCCGGTCACCTGCGGCGAAGCCCTCGGCGAGCAGCCCGACGGCCAGGGCGTCACTCATCTCGTCGAGCTCGCGCCGCGAGATCACCCCGTCGAAGTAGCGGATGGCGTCGCCGTTGGGGTCGGTCTGCACGCCGGCGCGAAACATCTCCAGGGCAGAGGTGTGCTCCGGGTCGAGCGTCTCCGGCATCTCGCCGTAGAGCCCCAGCCAGGGCTTGTCGTCGTAGGTGCTCATCCACGCCTCACTTGATGACGATCGGGTTGACCGGCGAGCCGGAGCCCTGGTGCACCTTGAGCGGGGCCGCGGCGTAGAAGACCTCGTAGGCGCCGTCCGCGGCGCAGTCGGCGGCGAGGTCCTCGAGGTCGACGATCTCGGTGAAGGCGATGCCGAGGTTGCGCATCAGGGCGTTGTGCAGCGTCAGCGCGACGCCGGTCTCGGGGTCGGTCGTTACCTCGTTGGCGATGGTGTCGGTGACGAGGTTGGGGATCTCCATGTCGGCGAACCACTGGACGAGCTCGGAGCTGTAGATCAGGCCCGGCTCGCAGAAGTCGTCGTAGAAGGCGGCGCCGAGCTCGTGGAAGCGGGCGAGGTAGTTGGTGCGGATGAGGATGATGTCGCGCTTGCGCAGTTCGACGCCCTGCTGCGCGGCGCACGCGAGCAGGTCCTCGTGGGTGTAGGTCTCGGCGGAGTCGAGGCTCCCCTTGCCGCGGTAGCGGGCCATGTCGAGCAGCACCGCACGGCCGACGACACCGCGCTCGGCGATGGGCTGGACGCTGGCCTTGTCCATCCCGCCGACGGTGGTGCGGGCGTCGTAGCCGTTCCACAGCTTGCCGCCGTACCAGACGTGTCCGAGGGCGTCGTACTGCGTCGACCCCTGGAGGAAGGCCTCGATCTTGTCGTCCGCGTAGTGCAGGCCGCCGGGGAAGACCGGCGCGTCGTCGCCGTCCCAGGTGGACTCGTCGAAGATCTGCGTGCGGGTCGCCGGCTCGCGGCTCGGCCACACCGGATCCCCCTTCGGGTCGCCGATGAGTCGCTGGATCGGGAAGACCTTGCCGCTGCGGATCAGGCCGGCCGCCGCGATCACCTGCTCCGGGCCGAGGTAGTTGAGCGAGCCCACCTCGTCCTCGGGGCCCCACTTGCCCCAGTTGGTGGGAGCGTCCTTGAGCAGGTCGGTCAGGTCGGGCGCAGCGTCGGTCATGGCTCCTCCTTGAGCACAACGGTCTGAACAATCACTTGGTCGATCCGTGATGTGCCTACCGTGCTGGTAGGGCCTCTAGGGTGTCAACGACGATCTTGTTCAGTATCGCTGAACATCTGGGACGAAGGGAGCCGGCCGTGGGCGTGCCCGAGGAACCGTCGCTGCACCGGGTCGCCATGGGCCGCGCGGTCCGTGATCTGCGCACGAGGCGTGGCCTCACCGTGCGTCAGCTCGCCGACCAGCTCGGGGTGAGCATCGGCACCGTCAGCGCCGTCGAAAACGGCCGTGTCGCGACCTCCACCGAGCGTGCTGTCCAACTCGCCGACGTGCTCGGCGTGCGGCCCGAGCGGCTGCTGCAGGGCGTCGCCGAGCCGATCCGCGACGAGCGGTGGCGCGTGACCGCGGGCGAAGGGGAGGCCGCCGGGGCCGGGCACTGGCGCCGCTTCGAGCCGCTCGACCTCGACCCCGCCCTGCGCGGCGCGCTCGCGTGCTTCCTCGAGCTGGGCTACCACGGCTCGACGATGCGGGGAGTCGCCGAGCGCGCCGGGCTGTCGGTCGCCGGCCTGTACCACTACTCCTCCTCCAAGCAGCAGCTGCTCGTGTCACTCCTCGACCGCACCATGGACGACCTGACCCGTCGCACCTCCGCAGCGCAGGCCGAGGCGAAGGACCCGTGGACCCGGTTCGCCCTGCTCGTCGAGTGCCAGGCGCTCTTCCACAGCCACCGGCGCGAGCTCGGCTTCATCGGGGCGACCGAGATGCGCAGCCTCGCCGGCCCGGCCCGGGCGCGCATCGCGCGGGTCCGTCGGGAGGAGCAGGCGCGCATCGACGACGAGGTGCGGGCCGCCTGCCGGGCTGGGGCCTTCGCCACGCCGCTGCCGCACGAGGCCGCCCGCGCGGTCGTGACGATGTGCACGGCCATCCCGCAGTGGTACCGGCACGGGGGGGACTCCACGCCCGAGCAGGTCGCGCAGTGGTACGTCGACTTCGCCCTCGACCTCGTGCGCTGCGACCCGGCGCTTCGGCCCGGGGTCGCCCTGACGTAGGGCATCGGACAGGGGACGCACGCCTGCGGAGTCGAAGACGTCCCGCGTGTCGGGGCGCGCGGGCTGTCTCTGAGCTGCCCGCTCGGAGACGACTCAGACCTCGACGGGCTCACGTTCCCGATCGGTCGCCGGCAGTCGCGAGAGGGCGATCGCCGCGAGCAGTGCCGACCCGGCACACACGCCCCACACGGTGAGGTAGCCCGACATCGGGGCGTGCCCCGCGGCCGGGTCGGAGATGCTGCCGGTGGAGGCGAGGGCGACGGCGAAGATCGCCGAGGCGATGCAGCCGCCCACGGTCTTGGTCGCATTGGTCAGCCCCGCTGCCTCGGCGGTGCCGCCGTGGGCGGCGACCGCGGCCGCTGCGGCCGGCAGGGCGGCGACGAGGGCCCCCGAGCCCAGGCCGGCCACCCCCATGGCGAGCATCGTGTGCGCCAGGGCGGTGTGGAGCGGCAGGAAGGTCGCGTAACCGAGGGCGACGAGCCCGGCGGCGCCGACGAGCATCCAGCGGACTCCCACCCATCGTGCCGCGACGGGGGAGAGCAGCGCCCCGACCGCCATGCACGCGACGTAGAGGCCGATGAGGTTGGCGATCGCACCGGCGTCGACACCGAGCCCGTAGCCCACCTCCGCCGGGTCGGTCCGGGCGAAGGTCGACAGGGGGATCTGCGCACCCAGCACGCTCATGCCGAAGAGGGCCGCGGCCAGCTGCACCGGCCACATGCCCGGCGCAGCCAGGGCCCGCACGTCGATGAGCGGCGAGTCGGCCCGCGACTCGACGCGGACGAAAGCCCACATGACGAGGCATCCCACGATGACGAGGGCCCACGCGAGCCCGCTCGTCAGACCCTGCAGCCGGATGGCGACCAGACCGCCGAGCACGAGGAGCAGCCCGCTCGAGAGCAGGGCGGTGCCGGCGAGGTCGAGCCGGCCGGTGGCCGGCGCCGACTCGTCGCGCACGCCGAGGACGATCGCCACGAGCGCCAGGGTGGTCGCCGCCGCCGGGACGGCGAGCAACCCGGTCATCCCGATCACGGGCTGGAGCGCGCCCGCCCCGAGCGCACCGACGATGACGCCGACCTCGAGGGCGAGCACGAGCAGCGCGGCCCCTCGACGCACCAGGGCGGGTTGGTCGGGGCGGTCGCGCGTGCGCTCGTGGAGGATGGCGATCTCCATCGGCAGCCACACGGTGTAGGCGCCCTGGATCGCCCAGCCGACGAGGAAGGTCCAGAAGCCCGGGGCGAGTGCGACGAGCCAGCCGCCGATGGCCGTGATGAGCGTCGCGACGACGAGCACCCGTCGGTGACCATGCAGGTCGCCGAGGCGGGAGAGCACGGGTACGGCGAGGGCCGCGACGATGAGCTGGGCTGCCTCGAACCAGTTGACGTCGCCGTCGGGGATCGCGAGGTGGTCGGCGATGTCGGAGTAGATCGGCGTGTAGTACCCCTGCAGGACGCCGGAGGCGATCTCGACCGCCGCGAGGAAGCCGACGATCCGCCAGATGGCCGGGCTCATCCGGGCACCGCCGCAGCGACGGACTCGTGGGTGAGACCGTCGAGCAGGGTGCGGTACCACCGCACCCCGTCGAGGAAGTCCTGCACGCCCAGACGTTCGTCGTAGCTGTGGATCGACTCGCGCTGCTCGGCGCTCATCCGGAAGGGGGCGAAGCGGTAGACGCGCGGGCAGATCGTCGTGAAGTGCCGGGCATCGGTCGCCGCGTACATGACGTACGGCACGGGGACGGCCTCGGGGAAGACCGTCGTCACCGTCCGCTCGAGCAGGGCGAAGGCGGGGTCGTCCGTCGGGGAGAGCGGGCTCGGCTCGTGCGCTTCGGCGACCTCGACATCGATGGTCCGACCGACGACGCGGCGGATGCGCTCGGTCGCCGCCGCGGTCGTCTCGCCGACGGCGATGCGCAGGTTGAGCCCGGCGACGACGGAGGTCGGGCTGACGTTGATCGCCGGCGAGCCGCTGAGCGTCGTCACGGCGACCGTCGTCCGCGCGAGGGCAGCGGCCTCGGGGCCCGCCGCCACGAGGACGCGTGCGAGGAGCGAGGGGGCGCGCTCGGCGCGGGCCACGACCGGCCGCAGTGCGCGCGGCAGGTGCGGCACCAGGCGCCCGAGCATCTCGAGCGTCGCGGGGGAGACGTGCGCGGGGAAGGGGTGGCGCTCCAGTCGGGTGATGGCCGCGGCGATGCGGGCGGCGGGTCCCCCCTTCGCCGGTCGTGAGGCGTGGCCGCCGCGGCCACTGGCGGTGAGTCGAAGGGAGAGCACCCCCTTTTCGGACACGCCGACGACGCCCAGGGGGCGGGTCACGCCGGGGAAGGCGTCGGAGGCGACGGCACCCCCTTCGTCGAGCACGAACCACGGCCGCACCCCGCGCTCGCGGAGCAGCTCGACCGCGGCGAGCGCGCACGTGCCCATGACCTCCTCGTCGCTGCCGAAGGAGAGCCACACGTCGCGTGCCGGGGCCAGGCCCTCGGCGAGGAGGGACTCGACCGCTGCCATGACCGCGACGAGCTGGCCCTTGTCGTCGAGCGTGCCGCGCCCCCAGATCACGCCGTCGACGACCTCGGCAGCCAACGGCGGGTGGGTCCACAGCGACGCGTCACCGATGGGCACGACGTCCATGTGGGCCATGAGGACCACGGGGTCGGCGTCGCAGGTCGGGGAGCCGGGGTCGGCCGGGACCCGGATCAGCAGCCCGTGGGGAGGGACGTCGACGACCTCCCCGGCCTCGTGCACCCGCGGGAAGTGCCGGCGGAGCACCGCGTGCAGCTCGACGAAGGGGGCCGGGTCTGTCCGGTCCGGGTCGTCCGAGGCGACGGTGTGCAGTCGCAGGACCTCCCTGAGGGCGGTGACGGACGGTGCCTCGGTGGTCGACATGGCCCGACCCTA
The DNA here is from genome assembly GCF_052114035.1 of Janibacter sp. RAF52. NCBI lineage: Bacteria > Bacillati > Actinomycetota > Actinomycetes > Micrococcales > Intrasporangiaceae > Janibacter > Janibacter sp. RAF52. Next base: position 110,620 of record NZ_JBFRDY010000003.1, read on the forward strand.
CTCACGCCGGGCGTCAGGAGGAGGGGCGTTTCCACGCGATCTTCGTGCCCGACCAGGCGAGGTCGGTGAGCCGCTCGGTCAGCTCGCCGCGAGTGAGGTCACCGGCGAGCCCGGCGAGCCAGGCATCGGCGCCGGCACGCACGAGCCCGACGAGGGAGTGGCCCCACAGGCGGGCGGGGGCGGGGTCGTTGCCGCGGTCGACGAGCGCCGCGGAGATGAGGTCGCTGATCTGGCCGGCGATCTTGCCGGTGGCGGTGGCGACGGCCTCCGCCGCATTGCCGGACCGGTCGGAGACGACGATGGGTGCGGAGACGATGAAGCGGTAGAGCTCGGGGTCGCGCTCGACGAGCTGGAGGTAGGCGTCGATGGCGGCGCGGACGACGGAGCGGGGGTCGACGTCGAGGGCGCTCAGGCCCGTGCGCTTGGTGTTTTCGCCCAGGACCTTGCCGATGTCGCGCAGGATCAGCTCGTCGACCCGCTCGGCGACGGCTTGGTAGAGGCCGTGACGGTCGCTGAAGTGGCGGTAGAAGACGGTCTTGGAGGTGCCTGCCTCCGAGGCGAGCTCGTCCATGCCGACGGAGGCGCCCCGCGCGCGGATCGTGCGGATCGCGGACTCGACGAGCGTGCGTCGTCGCTCCTGTCGATGCGCCTCCCAGCGGGAGCTGCGGCCGTCGGTGGTGGTGCTCACAGAACGGACGGTAGCAGGTACTGCGAGTACCTGCTACCGTCCGTATCGTATAAGTGCACACTCGGGGGCGCCGGCATCCGCCCGGACCGTCCCGACTCCAACACTCACGACCAGGAGACCTGTGGTGGCTAACAACCTGCCGCGTCGCGCCGCCGTCCTCGGTGGCAACCGCATCCCCTTCGCCCGTCAGTTCGGCGCCTACGCCGAGGCGTCCAACCAGGACATGTTCACCGCTGCCCTCGACGGGCTCGTCGCGCGCTACAACCTCGGCGGCAAGCACATCGACGAGGTGGCCGGCGGTGCCGTCATCAAGCACTCCCGCGACTTCAACCTCGTCCGTGAGGCCGTCCTCGGCTCCGCGCTGGCCCCGACGAGCTCCGCCTACGACCTGCAGCAGGCCTGCGGCACCGGCCTCGAGACCGCGATCCTCGTCTCCAACAAGATCAAGCTCGGCCAGATCGAGTCCGGCATCGCCGGTGGCGTCGACACCGCCTCCGACGCCCCGATCACCGTCACCGAGTCCCTGCGCAAGAAGCTGCTCAAGGTCAACCGCGCGAAGGGCGGCAAGGCGCAGGCCCTCGCCCTCACCAAGATCCGTCCGACGGACTTCGGCATCGCGACCCCGGCCAACGTCGAGCCGCGCACCGGCCTGTCGATGGGTGACCACATGGCCATCACGGCCAAGAAGTGGGGCATCACCCGCGAGGCGCAGGACGAGCTGGCGATGAAGAGCCACCACAACCTGGCCCGCTCCTACGACGAAGGCTTCCAGGACGACCTCGTCACGAGCTTCATGGGTCTGGCCAAGGACCAGAACATGCGGGCCGACTCGTCGATGGAAAAGCTCGCGAAGCTCAAGCCGGTCTTCGGCAAGGGCGACGACGCGACGATGACCGCCGGCAACTCCACGCCCCTGACTGATGGCGCCTCAGTCGTCCTCCTCGGCTCCGAGGAGTGGGCCGCTGAGCAGGGCCTCACCCCGCTCGCATGGTTCGTCGACGGCCAGGCCGCGGCGGTCGACTACGTCCACGGTGCCGAGGGTCTGCTCATGGCCCCGGCCTACGCCATCCCGCGCATGCTCGACCGCAACGGCCTGACGCTGCAGGACTTCGACTACTACGAGATCCACGAGGCCTTCGCCGCGACCGTGCTCTCCACCCTCAAGGCCTGGGAGGACGAGGACTTCTGCCGCGAGAAGCTCGGTCGCGACACCCCGCTCGGGTCGATCGACCGCGACAAGCTCAACGTCAACGGCTCCTCGCTCGCCGCGGGTCACCCCTTCGCCGCCACCGGTGGTCGCATCGTCGCCGCGCTGTCGAAGATGCTCCACGCCAAGGGCCCGGGCAGCCGCGGCCTGATCTCCATCTGCGCCGCGGGTGGGCAGGGCGTCGTGGCCATCCTCGAAGGCGCCTGAGCCTTCCACCGACACACCTCCTAGGAGACATCACATGGGATTCGAGTACGGCAAGTTCGTCAGCTCCGGCCTGGGCAAGCAGATCGCCAACACCCTCGGCCTGCCCCGCCCGACGACGCTGCGTCGTCACAAGGCCGGTGGCTCGCTCATCAACGGCGCGGTGCTGCTCGCCGGTCACGGTGACGCCCCCGTCGCGGCGCTGCTCACCGAGGCCCTCTCGGCCGACGGCGTCCAGATCGCGACCTCCCCGTCGACCTCGGTCGCGGGCGTCGTCGTCGACATGACCCAGGCGGCCACCCCGGCCGACCTCGAGACGCTGCGCGGCATCCTCGCCCCGGCGCTGAAGACGCTGGCCCCGACCGGTCGCGTCATCGTCATCGGCCGCCCGGTCGAGGAGACCGTGGACGTCGCCGAGGCCGCGGCCCGCCGCGCCCTCGAGGGCATCGTCCGGTCGGTCGGCAAGGAGATGCGCGCGGGTGGCACGGCCAACCTCGTCTACGTCTCCGAGGGCGCCGACGCCAACGTCGAGGCGACGATCCGCTTCTTCCTCTCCGGCCGCTCGGCCTACGTCTCGGCGCAGGTCGTGCACATCGGTGACGCCGTCGCCGACATCGACGTGCCCGAGAGCTGGGACGCCCCGCTCGCCGGCAAGGTCGCCGTCGTCACCGGTGCCGCTCGCGGCATCGGCGCGGCCATCGCCGAGGTGCTCGCCCGCGACGGCGCGACCGTGGTGTGCGTCGACATCCCGGCTGCCGGTGGCCCGCTCTCCGCGGTCGCCAACAAGCTCGGGGGCTCGGCCCTCCAGGTCGACGTCACCGCCGAGGACGCGGGCGCCAAGATCGTCGAGCACGCGCGCTCGCTGCACGGCGGCTTCGACATCGTCGTGCACAACGCCGGCATCACCCGCGACAAGCTCCTCGTCAACACCGACGCGGACCGTTGGGGCTCGGTGCTCAACGTCAACCTGCTGTCGATCCTCAAGATGAACGAGGCGCTCGTCCCGGCCATCAACGAGGGCGGGCACATCGTCAACGTCGCCTCGATCGCCGGCATCGCGGGCAACCGCGGTCAGGCCAACTACGCGGCGAGCAAGGCCGGCGTCATCGGCATGACCTCGAGCCTGGCCAAGGACCCGCAGGTCCTCGCCAAGGGCATCACGGTCAACGCCGTGGCCCCGGGCTTCATCGAGACCGAGATGACCGCCAAGATCCCGCTCGCCACCCGCGAGATCGGTCGCCTGACCAACTCCCTGTCGCAGGGCGGTCAGCCGGTCGACGTGGCCGAGACGATCGGCTGGTTCTCCTGGGACGCCAACCGCGCCGTCACGGGCAACACCGTGCGGGTCTGCGGCCAGATGATCCTGGGCGCCTGATGTCGGTCACGACCGTCAAGAGCATCCCGGCGCTCGGGCCTATCTACGCCAAGGCGGCACTGCCGGGCAAGGGTGGCGGCAGCTCGCTGCCGGACGTCACCCTGCGCCTGGAGGGGCACGCGATCGACCGCTCGGACCTGCTGGAGTACCAGCGGATCTGCGGCTTCAACAACAGCGACGTCCTGCCGCACACCTACCCGCACGTCGTGGGCTTCCCGCTCCAGATGCAGCTGATGTCCGGCAAGGGATTCCCCCTGCCGCTCATGGGTCTGGTGCACGTCGAAAACGTCATCACGGTCCACCGTGAGATCCGCTTCGACGAGGCCCTCGACATCACCGTGCACGCCGAGGCCCTGCGGCCCCACCCCAAGGGCAAGGTCGTCGACCTCGTCACCGAGGTGGACGTCGAGGGCGAGCGGGTCTGGGAGGGTCGCTCGACCTACCTCGCCCGCGGCAAGGGTGACGCCGACGCCGAGCGGGGGGCCCAACCCCCGGCGATCCCGACCGGGCAGGCCGCCGCCACGTGGAGCCTCCCGGCCAACCTCGGGCGCACCTACGGCCTCGTCTCCGGCGACATCAACCCGATCCACATGAGCGGGCTCACGGCCAAGGCGATGGGCTTCCCATCGGCGATCGCCCACGGGATGTGGACCTATGCCCGAGTCCTGGGCGCCATCGGCCCGCGCACCAGCGGCCCGTGCACGAGCCACGTGTGGTTCAAGAAGCCGGTGCTCCTGCCGGCCAAGGTCGACTTCGTCATCGACACCGATGGTGAGGAGACGGTCGCCGGGCTGCGCAGCACGCGCAAGCCGGAGACCGAGCACCTCGTGCTCACCCTCGCCTGACGAGTCGTCGACACGATGGCCCGCACCCTCGACCGGGGTGCGGGCCATCGTGCGTCCCGTGCCGTCTCGCGTCGCGTGCCGGCGGCCTCCCCGGACGATCCGTGCGAGACGATGGGGGCATGACGTCCCCGCCGCTGCCGCCACCCCCGCAGGTCCAGCAGTTCCAGCATCCCGCGCCGGGACCCGGCCGCGGGACGATCGCCTGGGCGATGGGACTGGCCGTCCTCATGTGCCTGCCCTTCGTCGGCAGCGTGCTCGCGAGCGTCCTCATGATCACCGTCGGCCTGTCCCTGCGGTCGAAGGGAGGGCTCGCCGCGCGCAACGGGGTCCATGCGGCCAACTGGGGTCTGACCTACCTCGTCCTCACCGTCGTCCTCGTCGGCACGCACTTCGGGCTGCTCTGGTACCTCACCGCCGACGACCCCGACGGGATCGAGGGCTTCTTCCCCTTCGGCCTCATCATCACGGTCTGGGCCCTGGTCTCCCTCTGGCACCTCGTGCTGTGCATGTGGGGCATCGTCGCGAGCGGTCAGGGGCGTGAGCTGCGCGGCACCGGCCTGCCCGTCTGGCGTGCCTCAGCCTGAGGACCGCAGGGTCCGGATGCGGTCGCGCAGCCAGGCGTAGGAGTCCTTGGGGACCCGCTCCTGGTCGGCACCGACGTGGACGAGGCCGAAGCGCTGCGTGTAGCCCTCGGCCCACTCGAAGTTGTCGAGCAGCGACCACACGAAGTAGCCCCGGACGTCGACTCCCGCATCGATCGCGGCGGCGACGGCCTCCAGGTGCCGGTCGAGGTAGCGGATGCGCGCCTCGTCGTGGACGGTGCCGTCCTCGACGACGTCGTCGGTCGAGCACCCCGACTCGGTGACGTGCACGGGTGGCAGGCGGTCGCCGTAGCGGTCCCGCAGCTGGACGAGCACCTCGGTCAGTCCCTCGGGGGCGACCGGCCAGCCGAAGGCCGTGTACTCGTCCACCGCCATCGGCACGACGTCGAAGGGGATGCCCTCCGGCACGCTCAGCTGCGCCTCGAGCTGGGGTGCCGCAGCCCGGGCGGCGACGGTCGCCGGTGATCCGGGTGCCCCGACGAGGGTGGGGTTGTAGTAGTTGACGCCGTAGGCGTCGAGCGGCTCGCTGATGACCGCCAGGTCATCAGCGACGGGACCGGGCATGCCATCGCCCATGCCGTTGGGGTACTCGCCGAGCAGGATCGGCTCGGCGAAGGCGCGGTTGTGGATCGTGTCGTAGAGCGCGGCGGCGGCGACGTCCTCGTCGGCATCGCCCACCGCGTGCACGGGCGTGTGGTTGTTGGCGGTCCCGACAGCGTGCGCCCCCGCGGCCCGCAGCGCCCGGGTGGCCAGGCCGTGCCCGAGGAGGAGGTGGTGACCGGCGGCGAGAGCCTCGAAGCCACGCGACTCACCGGGTGCGTGGATGCCGATCGCGTGTCCGAAGAGGGTCGAGACGACCGGCTCGTTGACCGGCATCCACATCGCGACCCGGTCGGCCAGCCGGTCGGCCACGAGCGCGGCGTAGTCGCCGAAACGCTCGGCGGTCTCGCGGGCCATCCAGCCCCCCTTCGCCTGGAGGGCCGACGGCAGGTCCCAGTGGTAGAGCGTGGCGAAGGGAGCGACCCCCGCCTCGCACAGGGCGTCGACCGCCCGGTCGTAGAAGTCGAGGCCGACAGGGTTGGCCGCGCCGTCACCCGTCGGCTGGATGCGCGGCCAGGCGATCGAAAAGCGGTAGGCATCGACACCAAGGCCGCGCAGCAGGTCGACGTCCTCGTCCCAACGGTGGTAGCTGTCGCAGGCGACGGCACCCGACGACCCGTCGGCGATCGCGCCGGGCCGGTCGCAGAAGTCGTCCCAGATGCTGCGGCCACGACCACCGGCGGTCACACCCCCTTCGATCTGGTAGCTGGCGGTCGAGGTGCCGATCACGAGGTCACGGGGCAGGGGCACGGGTTCACCTAGTCGACGGAGCGGATCTTGCGGATGAGCAGGGCGGCGGCGACACCGATGGTGGCCGCGAGGAGGTAGAGGGTGCGGTAGCCGTCGGCGTGCGTGCCGTGCCTCGCCGACCACGTGATGATCGGGCCGGCGAGTGCGGGCGCGAGGACCTGGGGCAGGGCGTTGGCGATGTTGATGACCCCCAGGTCGCGCGCCCGGTCGCCGGCCCGGGGGAGGACCTGGGTGATGAGCGCGAAGTCCACGGCGAGGTAGATGCCGTAGCCCACCCCGAGGATCACCGCACCGACCAGCGCGGCCGGCCACGTCTGGACGAGGGCGAGGAGGACCGCGGCCGACGACATGACGAGGCCGGAGACCATGACGAAGGGCTTGCGCACGCCGAGACGGTCGGACCACATCCCGGCGACGATCGCGGAGACGACGAGGCAGGCGGCGTAGAGCAGGGTGAGCACGAGGACGCCGAGCTCGGGGTCGTCGACACGCACCGCGTCGGTGAGGAAGAAGAGCAGGTACATCGTGCAGATCGAGTTGGCGATCGTCGCGAGGAAGCGGGTGGCCCAGGCCCACGCGAAGTCGGGATGCTGCCGGGGCGAGATCCAGAAGCCCCGGAGGAAGTCCGGGACGCGTGTCGGCGGCAGGTGGCCGCGGCGGAGCGGGCGATCCATCGAGCGCAGGACGAAGGGGGTGACCGCGGCGACGACGAGCACGGCCAGGACGAGGTAGGCGCCGGTGGTGCCGGCGACGAGCGTCGCCACGCCGGTGCCGACGACGATGCCGAGGGTCTGGGTCATGCCGACGACGCCGCTGACGAGACCGCGCTGCTCGACCGGCACGAGGTCGGGCACGGCTGCGGTGAGCGCCGCGAGCGTGCCGTTGAGCCCGGCCTGGACGAGGCACCAGCCGAGCACCATGACGGGCACCGTGTCGGCGAGGGCGAGGACGACGAGCCCGAGCGCGCCGACGACGGTCCCGCCGACGAGCCACGGCACGCGTCGGCCCAGCCGCGATGTCGTGCGGTCGCTGAAGGCTCCCGCGAGCGGGTTGGCGAGTGTCGACACCGCGGCGCCGATGCCCGTGACGAGGGAGAGGGTCGCCTCCTTGTGGTCGGGTGTCAGGGCGGCGGCCTGCAGCCCGAGGAGCACCTGGATCGGGCCGAACCAGCCGGCGCACATCCCGACCCCGGCGAGCCCGAGCCGGGCGATCCACCCTGCGGGGACGGGCGTCGTTGGCTCGGCGAAGGGGTCGTGGCCGTCTGCGTCGACGGCCCGTGCGGGCTGCATGGAGCGCATGCTACTCGCCGGTAGCCCCGCTCGGGTAGGTGTGGCTGCCGGTGATCGCCTCGATGACCGCGGCCACCGCGGGCAGGCCCTCGCTGCCGGCGCGGTGGACGAGGTGGTGGCGTCGCCCGAGGGTGACTCGACCGTTCACCTCACGGCTGTGGTGGCTGTCACACCCTGCCGCCATGCTTGGTCCATGGCACACGGAGACATCACGCACATCGACATCCCGGTCAGCGACCCGCAAACAGGAGCGGCCTTCTACGGTGGGCTCTTCGGCTGGCAGATCGTCGAGATCCCCGGCTTCGAGGGCTACCCCATGTGGCAGGCGCCCAACAAGATCAGCGGGGGCGGCCTCGCGCCACGCGGCGACGGCTTCGAGCACCCGCGCTCCTACGTCGAGGTCGACTCGATCGAGGAGGTCCTGGCCCGGGCGACGCAGTCGGGCGGCTCGGTCGTCATGGACAAGTCGCCGATCAGCAAGACGAGCTGGTTCGCCGTGATCGCCGACCCTGACGGCAACCACATCGGTCTCTACGAGGGGACGACCGAGGCCTCCTGACACCAAGGCTGTCCGGCACGCGTGCCGACGAAGGCCGGCCGGGTTCGGTCCCCGTCCGGCGAGGGGTGCCCGGGGTCGTCCGGCGAGTGGTGTCCCGGACCCGCTGAGCCCGGGGCGCTCACCCAGGACTGGGCACGGGGGTGACCGCGTCCCCGAGGCGCGCCTCGCCGGGCGTCACGACATCGGCATCGATCCCGAAGGGGACGTCGCGCTCCGCTCGCCCCTGCCCGGCGATCGTGTGGAGGTGGCGTGTGTCGAGGGCGGCGGTGTCCGGGTTGATGTCGACGACCCGGCAGCGGGGGACCGGGCCGCGCACGCGCACGGTCGCGCCACCGACCTGCAGGAATGTCCCCGGCTCCGGGTCCTGCTCGGCGGCGACCGTGAAGGTGGCCCTGAAGCGGGAGTCCTGAGCCTCGCCCAGGCGGCGCAGGGCGCCGGTCGTCACGAGGGTCACCGAGCCGCCGTAGACGACCTCGCCCGCCGTGCGGATCCGCGCTAGCCGGACGTGCCGACCGAGGTGGGCCGACAGCTGGTCGGCGTGCGGTGACGTCATGACCTCCAGCCGCGCTGCGCGGTCCCAGTAGCTGCAGGTGCGGACCTCGCCCGTGGGGAGGGGTGCGGCGGTCACCGTGCCCTCGCCCGGGGTGGTCACCGTCAGGTCCGCCCCGTCCCAGGCGGCGGTGACGAGGACCATCGTCGGGTTGTCGACGGTGCGCAGCACCCGGTCGCGGCCGGTCTCCAGCAGGCAGTAGAGGCGGTCGCCGCGCGGTCCCGTCGGGTCGAGATGCACCCGGTCGAGGTCGGTGTGGCGGGCGCCCTTGAGCGGGGTGAGGCCGATGCGGGTCAGGTGCACGCCCGTCAGTGAACCATGTTCAGGACGCGCCTGTACCCCCGACCGGGGTGGTCGGGGGCGGGGCGGGGTCGCTAGACGTGCCAGGTCACGCCGCGGGCCGTGGCGGTCAGGTCGGGGACGTGGACATGGGTGTGGTGTCGTTCGCAGAGCAGGGCGGCGTTGGCGATGTCGGTGTGTCCACCGCGGGACCAGTGGGTCAGGTGGTGGGCGTCGGTCCACTGGGCGGGCATGGTGCACCCGGGGTAGGTGCACCCGCCGTCGCGCAGGACGAGGAGGCGGCGCTGGCCAAGGGTGAAGTAGCGGGTCGCGCGGCCCAGCTCGAGGGGTTCGCTCTCGGTGCCGAGCATGACGGGGACGATCCGATCGCGGCCACGGCGGCGTCCACGATCGCGGCACCTTCGGGGTCTAGGGTCAGCCGGTCGGCCGCAGCGACCCAGTCGGTGGGCGACCACGAGTGCTCGGTCGGGCAACCCGCGCCAGATGCCCTCGCGCACGAGCGCGACCTCGGCGACCTCCAGCAGCTGGCGGGCCTGCCCCAGGAAGGCCAGCCCCTCCGACACGTCACCGTCCGGCAGCTGCCACGTCGTGCCCTCGTCCATCACCAGCAGCGCACGCACCGCATCACGCACCCCGGGAAGCACTCCCGGATCGTGGTGGCGCGCCGTCAGCTCTGACATTCCGTTGACCCTATGAGCGACCCCCGACAACGCTCTGCGCGCGACCGCGAGCCCCGGTCCGGACCCTGCCGCGCCAGACGCGGGACCCACACCGGCCAAGGTCCGCCGGGTACCGCGTAGCCTGCCCGCATGAGCGAGATTCCCCCGCACGCGGGTGGTGCCCCCACCGCGCCCGAGCACGAGGTCGTCCGCATCTGCCGCGACCTGCTGCGCATCGACACGAGCAACTACGGCCCCGGCCAGGACGGGCCGGGGGAGCGCGAGGCCGCGGACTACGTCGTCGCCCAGCTGCGTGAGGTGGGGCTGGACCCGCAGGTCTTCGAGTCCGACCCGGGCCGCACGACCGTCGCCGTGCGCATCGCCGGCGCCGACCGCGACCGCGGGGCGCTGTGCATCCACGGCCACCTCGACGTCGTGCCGGCCCATGCCGAGGACTGGAGCGTCCCTCCCTTCGCCGGGGAGGAGCGCGACGGCTGCTTGTGGGGACGCGGCGCCGTCGACATGAAGGACATGGTCGCGATGATGCTCGCCTGCGTCCGCCACCTCGCCCGCACCGGGACGGTGCCGCCGCGTGACCTGCTCTTCGTCTTCTTCGCCGACGAAGAGGCCGGCGGGGTCCTCGGCAGCCAGTTCATGGTCCGCGAGCACCCGGAGGTCTTCGAGGGGGTCACGGAGGCGATCAGCGAGGTCGGCGGGTACAGCGTCACCGTCGAGGACGCGCAGGGGGAGCCCCACCGCGCCTACCTGCTCCAGACCGCGGAGAAGGGCATCGCCTGGCTCAAGCTCGTGGCCCGCGGCACGGCCGGCCACGGGTCGGTCCCGACCTCCGACAACCCGATCGTCCACCTCGCCGAGGCCATCGCCCGGATCGACGCGTACAAGTGGCCCCGCGAGTTCATCGCCAGCGTCCGGGGGCTGCTCGACGGCCTGTCCGAGATCACCGGCGTCGGCTACAGCGACGAGGACGCCGAGGAGCTGCTCGAGCGGATCGGCCCAGCCGCAGGCTTCGTCCGGGGAGCCCTGCAGGACACCGCCAACGTCACGATGCTCGACGCGGGGTACAAGCACAACGTCGTCCCGCAGAGCGCCACGGCAGCGCTGGACTGCCGCTTCCTCCCCGGCCACGAGGAGGACCTCATGGCCACGATCCGCGACCTCGCCGGCGAGCACGTCGAGGTCGTCGTCGACCACAAGGACATCTCGCTGGACTCGCCCTTCGCCGGCGACCTCGTCGAGCGGATGCGTGGGGCGCTGCTCGCCGAGGACCCCGAGGCGTCGATCCTGCCCTACTGCCTCTCCGGGGGGACGGACAACAAGGCGCTGTCGACGATGGGCATCGTCGGGTACGGTTTCGCGCCGCTGCGGCTGCCGGCCGACCTCGACTTCGCGCCGATGTTCCACGGCATCGACGAGCGGGTCCCGCTGGAGTCGCTCGAGTTCGGCGCCAAGGTCCTGTGGCGGCTCGTCGGCGACTGCTGACGGTCCGACGTGGCGGCGACGCTCGGCGTCAGCGCAGCGCCGGTGCGCTCAACGTGAGGGCAGCGCCGGCGGGCGCGGTACGCGGATGATCTTGCGACGCAACCAGGCCTTCTGCCGACCACTGATGTACACGACGGTGCGGTGCAGCTCCCAGCGGCCGTACTCGGCGTGGTCGGCCAGCTCCTGGCGGATCGCGGCGCGGCCTGCGCCGCGCGGGAACTGGATGGTGCGGAACTCGTACTCGGGCATCGGTGCCATTGTGGCCCACGGGCGGTAGCGTCATGCCCATGAGCGACCCGCGCCCCGCCCTGAACCAGCTGATCGCCGCCTTCGAACGTCACCTCGAGGCCTCGGCGCAGCGCCGTGGTGAGGACGACCCCACCGTCGTGGCGGCCTACGAGGATCTCGCCGACGCCTTCGAGGCCTACGACGACGCCCTGCACGACGCCACCGGCGAGATGACGCCTCTCGTCGTCGTCGACGAGCAGTTCATGGTCGATGACGACGAGTCCGACGACTACGACGACGACGAGGACGAGCAGTCCTACTCCGGCCTCGACGACGAGGACTACGACGCGGACGACGCCCGGCGCTGAGTCGGCCTCCGACTCACAGCCAGCCGGAGCGCCGGAAGAGCCGGTGGAGCACGACGCAGGCCAGCACCATGACGAGCAGCGCCAGCGGGTAGCCGTAGTGGATCTCGTGACCCCCGACGCTCACGCTGGCCGACAGCTCCGGCATGCCCTCGAAGTTCATCCCGTAGATCCCGGCGATCATCGTCGGGAGCGCGAGCATCGCGGCCCAGGCCGAGATCTTGCGCATGTCCTGGTTCTGCTGCACGCCGACCTGGGCCAGGTGCGCGCTCAGCACGTCTGACAGCAGCCGGTCCTGGGACTCGGTGTTGTCGTTGACGAGCGACAGGTGGTCGTTGACGTCGCGGAAGCGCAGGCGCAGCTCCTCGGTCGGCACCGGCGTCCCCGTGCCGACGAGCAGCGCCAGTGGTCGAGCCAGCGGCAGAGCGGCCCGCTTGAACTCGAGGACCTCGCGCTTGAGCGCGTAGATCTCGGCGGTCGACACCGACCCGTCGGGGGAAAAGACCCCGGCCTCGATGTCGTCGAGGTCCTGCTGGATCTCGTCCTCGATTTCGAGGTACTGGTCGACGACGAAGTCGATGATCGCGTGGAAGACCCCCCACGGCCCGTGCCGCAGGGCATCGTGGCCGTCGGCCTCGAGCCGGCTGCGCAGGCCCGCCAGCGGACTCGCCTCTCCCTTGCGGATCGTGACGATGTGGTCGGCGCCGATGAAGACCATGATCTCACCCGACTCGACGTCCGAGCTCGCCTCGACGTAGCGCAGCGGCCGCAGGACGACGAAGTGCCCGTCGCCGTACCGCTCGATCTTGGGTCGCTGGTCGCCCGTGACGGAGTCCTCGATGGCCAAGGGGTGCAGCCCGAGCTCCTCGGACACCCGCTCGAAGGTCTCGTCCGATGGGTCGCGCATCCCGATCCACAGGAAGTCCGAGCTGCCACTGGCCCGGATGTCGTCCAGGGTCTCGCTGATGTCCCCACAGGGCAGGCGTCGTCCGTCGTGGTACCGGGCCTGGTCGACGATCACCCCCGCATCGTTGCAGGTGCGGCGCCGCCCTGCGCCTAGGGTGAGGCGCGTGGCGTACTGCATCCTCATCAGGCACGGCCGGTCCACGGCCAACACCGCGGGTGTGCTCGCCGGGTGGACCCCCGGCGTGGCCCTCGACGACACCGGGCGGGAGCAGGCCGCCGCGCTCGTGACGCGGCTGGAGGGCACCCCCTTCGTCCACGTGGCGACGAGTCCGCTGCAGCGGTGCCGGGAGACCGCACAGCCCCTGCTCGAGGCCCACGGGCTCACCGCCCAGGTCCACGAGGGGCTCGGTGAGTGCCACTACGGCGCCTGGACCGGTCGCCCCCTGTCCGAGCTCGCGGGCGAGCCGCTGTGGCGGGTCGTGCAGGACCAGCCGAGCCTGGCCACCTTCCCCGACGGGCCGGAGCACCCGGGGGAGTCGATCCGGTCGATGGCCGACCGCGCCGTCGCGGCGGTCCGGGAGATCGATGCCGCCGTCACGGCCGAGCACGGCGAGCACGCCGTGTGGGCCGCCGTGAGCCACGGGGACGTCATCAAGTCCGTGCTCGCGGACGCGACGGCCACGGCGCTCGACGACTTCCAGCGCCTGCACGTCGACCCGGCGTCGGTCTCCGTCGTCCACTACACCGCGACCCGCCCCATGCTGCTGCGCAGCAACGACACCGGCCGGTCGGCCCTCACCCCACACCGGCCGAAGGGGGACACCCCGCCAGCAGGGGACGCGCCCGTCGGTGGCGGAGCAGGACTAGGGTCGACGCCATGAGCCTCGTCGAGTTCGATCCGCCGGAGCGCTTCGTCCTCGGGACGGTGGGACCGCCCGGACAACGCACTTTCTTCCTGCAGGCCAACGACGGGTCCCGGCGCGTGCAGGTCTCCCTCGAAAAGCTGCACGCTCAGATCCTCGCCGAGCGCATCGGCGAGCTGCTCGACCAGGTGGGCGGGGCCGCAGCGACCGTCGCGGCCGCCGTGGAAGCGGCGGACAACGCACCGCTCGACACCCCGATCTACGAGGACTTCCGGGTCAGCGCCCTCGCCCTCTCGTGGGACGACGAGCGGCAGGTCGTCGTCATCGAGGCCCATGACCACGACCCGGACGAGGTCGAGGAGGACATCATGGCGCAGCTCAACAGCCTGCGCGTCTCGTTGCCCTCGGCGCAGGCGCGGGCCTTCGCCCAGCGGTGCGAGACCGTCGTGCGCGCCGGCCGTCCGGCCTGCCCCTTCTGCGGTGGCCCGGTCGACGAGGACGGTCACATCTGCCCCCGAGCCAACGGCTACAAGCGCTGACGGTGGCAGGTCCCCCTTCGCTCGTCGACGGTGAGCTCGCGATCCTCGGCCGGCACCCGCTCGCGAGCAATGTCGTGCTCGTCGCCGAGGTCCGCGCGGCGGGCCACGAGCCGCTGCTCGTCGCGTACAAGCCCGTCGATGGCGAGCGGCCGCTGTGGGACTTCCCCGACGGGACGCTCGCGGCCCGTGAGGTGGCGGCCTCGGTCGTCGACCGGCTCGGTGGCTTCGACCTCGTGCCCGAGACCGTGTGGCGTGACGGACCGGTCGGTCCCGGAGCGGTGCAGCGGTGGGTCGGCGACGCGACGAGCCTCTGCCCGACCCCGGTGGCCGTGACGCCACCCGAGGCCGTGCCCGACGGCAACATCGTCGTGCTCGAGGGCGAGGACGCCGAGGGTGCGCCCCTGCTCGTCTCCCACCCGGACGACCCGCGCCTGCGCACGATGGCTGTCCTCGACGCGGTGCTCAACAACTCCGACCGCAAGGGTGGGCACATCCTCGAGCACGACGGCCGCCTCTGGGGCATCGACCACGGCGTCGGTCTGCACGCCGACCCCAAGCTGCGTACGGTCCTGTGGGGGTGGGCGGGTGACCCGATCCAGCCGGCTGACCTGGAGCGGCTCTCCCGCCTCGACGCGGCGTTGGACCGGGCCGAGGTGCGGGCCGAGCTGACCGCGCTCATCACCCCCGTCGAGCTGGCGGCCCTCGCCGAGCGGGTCGCCGACCTGCTGGGCGAAGGGCGTCATCCACAGCCGTCGGGGGAGTGGCCTTCGATCCCGTGGCCACCACTGTGAGCCGCACCTCGTAGGCTGTGCGCGTGAGAGCCTGGCCGTCCCCCCACCTACCCGTCGTCCCCGGAGAGCCGATCTCCCTTCGCCTGCACGACGTGGCCCGCGACGAGGTGGCACCGGTGGAGCCGACGGACCCCGCTCGGCTCTACGTCTGCGGCGTCACCCCCTACGACACGACGCACATGGGGCACGCCGCGACCTACGTGACCTTCGACCTGGTCAACCGGGCGCTGCGTGACGGCGGCCGTCAGGTCACGTACGTGCAAAACGTCACCGACGTCGACGACCCGCTCTTCGAGCGGGCCGCCCGTGACGGGGTCGACTGGCGCGACCTCGGGCAGGACCAGATCGCGCTCTTCCTCGAGGACATGACGGCGCTCGGGGTCATCCCGCCGGAGCACTTCATGGGCGTCATGGAGTCGATGCCGCAGATCATCGCGGCCGTGCAGCAGCTCGTCGCCCGCGGCGTGACCTACGAGGTCGTCGAGGACGGGGTCCGCGACATCTACCTCGACCTGGGTGCGGCCGGCGGGCTCGGCGAGCTGAGCCATCTCGACCGCGAGACGATGCTCGGCTACTCGGCCGAGCGCGGCGGCGACCCGCAGCGTGCCGGCAAGCGTGACCCCCTCGACCCGATGCTCTGGCGGGGTGAGCGCGCGGGCGAGCCGGCTTGGGACGCAGGCGATCTCGGCCCTGGCCGCCCCGGCTGGCACATCGAGTGCACGGCGATCGCCATGGCGCACCTCGGCGACCACGTCGACGTGCAGGGCGGCGGCACCGACCTCGTCTTCCCGCACCACGAGATGTCGGTCGTGCAGGCAGAGGCGCTCACGGGGGAGCGACCCTTTGCCTCTCACACGACGCACCAGGCGATGGTCGCCTACGACGGCGAGAAGATGAGCAAGTCCAAGGGCAATCTCGTGCGCGTGTCGACCCTGCGCGGCGAAGGCGTCGACCCAATGGCCATCCGACTCGTGCTCCTCGCGCACCACTACCGCAGCGAGTGGGAGTGGACGGACGCCGACCTCGACGAGGCGAGGGCTCGCCTCGAGCGGTGGCGGGCCGGCCTGTCCACCGACGGCGGGCCCGACGCGACCGCCACCGTCGCCGCCGTGCGTGCCGCCATCGCCGACGACCTCGACACGCCGCAGGCCCTGGCCGCGGTCGACGCCTGGGTGGAGCAGTCGCTCGGGCAGGGTGGGCAGATCCGCTCGGCACCCGGCGAGCTGGCCCGCGCGATCGACGCGCTGCTCGGCATCCGCCTCTGAACCCACCTCCCCGCCGAGGGACTGTGGTCCGCATTTCCCCAGGGAAATGTCGCCCTGAGCTGGGATTTGCCTAGGGAAATGCGTCTGGATGGGGCTGTAGTCCGCATCTCCCTAGGGAAATGCGGCGGGTGGGGCCGTTGGTCCGTATTTGCCTAGGGAAATGCGGCGGGTGGGGGCGGGCGAAGGGGGAGGAGCGTCGGTCAGCCCTTGCCGGGGGAGCCGTCGCCACGGCGGCGCAGGTACCGCTCGAACTCCTTGGCGATCGCATCGCCGCTGGCCTCGGGCAGCTCGGTCGTGTCCTGGGCGCTCTCCAGCGCGGAGACGTAGTCGGCGACGTCCTCGTCGGTGCGGGCCAGCTCGTCGACGCCCCGCTCCCAGGCCTGGGCCTCGTCCTCGAGGTCGTCGTGGTCGATGACGGTGTCGAGCAGGTCCTCGAGCCGCACGAGCATCGCGAGGGTCGCCTTGGGGCAGGGCACCTGCGCGGCGTAGTGGGGGATCTCGGCCCACACGGCGATCGAGGCCATCTCGGCCTGACGGGCGCCGTCGGCGACGACACCGGTGATGCCGGTGGGGCCTTCGTAGCGGGCGGGCTCCAGGTCGAAGCGGTAGGCCGTCGCCTCGTCGTCGCTCGTGCACGACACCGGGATCGGGCGGGAGTGCGGCACGTCCGAGAGCAGTGCGCCGAGGGTGATGACCGTGCGCACCCCGTGCGAGGCCGCCAGGTCGAGGATCTCGGTGGTGTAGGCCCGCCACCGGAAGGAGGGCTCGGTGCCGACGACGAGGATGACGTCGCGACCGAGGCTGTCCGGGGAGGCCAGCATGATGCGCGTGGTGTCCCAGTGGATGCCCCGGCCCTGCCCCTGGTTGGTCACCCGCGGGCGGTTGACCTGGAAGTCGTAGTAGTCCTCCGGGTCGATCGCGGCGACGATCTCGGCGTCCCACAGCGAGGTGAGGTGCCCGACGAGGCGGGAGGCGGCCTCACCCGCGTCGTTCCATCCCTCGAAGGCGCAGATCATCACCGGGTCGTGCAGTTCGGGCAGCTCCTCGATCTGGATCACGTCGACCAGCCTACGACGCGTACGGTGGGGCCTCGTGAGCACCGACACCACGCGGTCCGACGTCCGCGACCTGCCCGCCGCGGTCCTGTGGGACATGGACGGGACCCTCGTCGACACCGAGCCCTACTGGATCGTCGCGGAGCACGAGCTCGTCGAGGAGTTCGGCGGCACCTGGACCCACGAGCTGGCGCTCCAGCTCGTCGGCAACCCGCTCCTGGTCTCGGCGCAGTTCATCATCGACAACTCGCCCGTCGACCTGCCCGCGGAGCAGGTCGTGCACCGGCTGCAGTCCCGGGTGATCGAGCAGATCGCCGACGAGGTGCCGTGGCGCCCCGGGGCCCGCGAGCTGCTCGCGGCCTGTCGCGAGCTCGACATCCCGCAGGCGCTGGTGACGATGTCGTGGGCCGATCTCGCCGGTGCGGTCGTCGACGCCACGGAGCCCGGCTCCTTCGGCCTGGTCGTCTCCGGCGACCAGGTGACCCACGGCAAGCCCCACCCGGAGCCCTACGAGACCGCGGCCGAGCGACTGGGGGTGGAGCCGGCGACCTGCGTCGCCATCGAGGACTCGCCGACGGGCGTCCGGTCGGCCGCTGCTGCCGACGTGCCGACCCTCGCGGTCCCTCACGTGGTCGAGGTGCCCGACATCGCGGGCTCGGTGCGGATCCCGACGCTCACCGGGGTCACCCCCTTCGACCTCATGCCGCTCGCGCTGGGCGCGGTCGCGCGGCCCTAGACAGATGCGGGCGAAGGGGGCGGGTCGGCCTCCGGCGTGACGATCTCGATCGTCTCCGGCAGGTCCGGCGGCGTGCCGCCGAAGGCGGGGCACAGCGGCTTGAAGTCGCACCAGCCGCACAGCTTCGACGGGCTCGGCCGGAAGTCGCGCGTGGCGACGGCCTGCTCGATGGCGGTCCAGACGGCGCGGACGTTGCGCTCGAGCGCGAGCAGGTCCGCCTCGTCCGGTTCATAGCGCACGATCGTGCCGTCCTTGAGGTAGACGAGCTGCAGCAGGTCGGGGACCCGCCCGGTCCGTCGCCACATGACGAGGCCGTAGAACTTCATCTGGAAGAGCGCCTTGCCCTCGAAGCCCGCGGCCGGGGTGCGGCCCGTCTTGTAGTCGACGATGCGGACCTGACCCGTGGGCGCGATGTCGACCCGGTCGATGACGCCGCGCAGCAGCAGTCCGTCGAGCTGGGTCTCGACCTGTACCTCACGTTGAGAGGGCTCAGTCTCGACGGGTCCTCGAGGGTGAACCACCGGTCGACGAGGCGCTCGGCGGCAGCGAACCACGACTCCTCGGAGAGTGACGGGTCGTCGGTGATCAGGTCGGCCAGCTCGGGGCGCTCGGCGACGAGCGCCGCCCAGCACCCCGGCACGAGGGCGCGGGCTGCCTCCGGCGTGCGCTCGGCCGCCGGCAGGTCGAAGACCTCCTCGAGGACCGCGTGGACGAGGGTCCCGCGGGTCGCCGCCGGGGACGGGGCCTCGTCGAGGCGGTCGATCGTCCGCAGGCGAAACTTCAGCGGGCACTGCTTGAAGTCGGCGGCCCGCGAGGGGGAGAGCGCGGCCCTCACTCGGGCGAGTAGCCGAGGTTGGGGCCAAGCCAGCGCTCGGCCTCACGCATCGTCCAGCCCTTGCGCGCGGCGTAGTCCTCCACTTGGTCGCGACCGAGGCGTCCGACGACGAAGTACTGGCTCTCCGGGTGCGCGAAGTACCAGCCCGAGACCGCGGCGCCCGGCCACATCGCCATCCCTTCGGTGAGCTCGATGCCGATCTCGTCGACGTCGAGCAGCGACCACAGGGTCTGCTTCTCGGTGTGGTCGGGGCAGGCGGGGTAGCCCGGGGCCGGACGGATGCCGGAGTAGGCCTCCTTGATGAGCTCGGTGTTGTCCAGGGACTCCTGCGGTGCGTAGCCCCAGAACTCCGTGCGCACCCGCTCGTGCAGCCGCTCGGCGAAGGCCTCGGCGAAGCGGTCGGCGAGCGCCTCGAGGAGGATCGCGTTGTAGTCGTCGTTGTCCGCCTTGAACTGCGCGATCCGCTCCGCGACGCCGATGCCACCGGTGACCGCGAAGGCACCGATCCAGTCGGCCACCCCGGTCTCCCGAGGCGCGACGAAGTCCGCGAGGCTCCGGTTGGGCACCCCGGGCCGGTGCTTGCCCTGCTGGCGCAGCATGTGGAGCGTGTGGGCGACCTCGATGCGCGACTCGTCGGTGTAGATCTCGATGTCGTCGCCGACGGCATTGGCGGGGAAGAGGCCGATGACCCCCTTCGCCGTCAGCCACCGCTCCTCGATGATGCGGTCGAGCATCGTCTGGGCCTCGTCGTAGAGCTTGCGTGCCACCTCGCCCGTCGCCGGGTTGTTGAGGATGTCGGGGAAGGACCCCTTGAGCTCCCACGCGTTGAAGAAGGGCTGCCAGTCGAAGTACTCGCGCAGCTCGGCGAGGTCGTAGTCGGCAAAGACCATCCGCGTCGGCGTGACCCCGGTGAGGTGCGGGTGCTCGACGCTCCAGTCGATCGGGGTCCGCGCGTCACGGGCCTCGTCGTAGCTCAGCATCGGCCGGTCGTTGGTCTTGGCCGCGTGCCGCTGCCGCAGCGACTCGTAGTCGGCAGCGATCTCGTCGAGCAGCTTGGTCCGCCCGGTGTCGCTGAGCAGCTGGCTGACGACGGGCACCGACCGCGAGGCGTCCTTGACCCAGACGACGGGCCCGTCGTACTGCTGGTCCACCTTGACCGCGGTGTGGGCCCGGGAGGTCGTCGCACCACCGAGGAGCAGCGGGATGTCGAAGCCCTGACGCTGCATCTCGGAGGCCACCCCGACCATCTCGTCGAGCGAAGGGGTGATCAGCCCGGACAGTCCGATGACGTCGGCCCCGTGCTCCTTGGCCGTGTCGAGGATCTTTTGCGTCGGCACCATGACCCCGAGGTCGATGACCTCGTAGTTGTTGCACTGCAGCACGACGCCGACGATGTTCTTGCCGATGTCGTGGACGTCGCCCTTGACCGTCGCCATGACGATCAGGCCCTTGGACCGGCTCTCGTCGCCCGGCTTCTTCGCCGCCTCGATGAAGGGGATGAGGTGGGCGACGGCCTTCTTCATCACGCGGGCCGACTTGACGACCTGCGGGAGAAACATCTTGCCCTCGCCGAAGAGGTCGCCGACGACGCCCATGCCGTCCATGAGGGGGCCCTCGATGACCTCGAGCGGCGCACCGCCGGCGGCGTCGATCTCGAGGCGCAGGGCCTCGGTGTCCTCGACGACCCAGGTGTCGATGCCCTTGACGAGGGAGTGGGTGATCCGCTCACGCAGGGGCAGCTCGCGCCACTCCTGGGTCGCGGTCTCCTCGACGGCGCCGGTGCCACGGTGCTGCTCGGCGATCTCGAGCAGTCGCTCCGTGGAGTCGGGACGCCGGTTGAGCACGACGTCCTCGATCCGCTCGCGCAGCTGCGGATCGAGCGTGTCGTAGGGGACGAGGGCCCCGGCGTTGACGATGCCCATGTCCATGCCGGCGTTGATCGAGTGGTACAGGAAGACGGCGTGGATCGCCTCGCGGACGGGGTTGTTGCCGCGGAAGCTGAAGGAGACGTTGGAGACACCGCCGGAGACGAGCGCCCCCGGCAGGTTGTCCTTGATCCAGCGGGTGGCCTCGATGAAGTCGGTGCCGTAGGCAGCGTGCTCCTCGATGCCCGTGGCCAGCGCGAAGATGTTGGGGTCGAAGACGATGTCCTCGGCAGGGAAGCCGACCTCCTCGGTGAGGATCGTGTAGGCCCGCTGGGCGATCTCCTTGCGACGCTCGAGGTTGTCGGCCTGGCCCTCCTCGTCGAAGCCCATGACGACGACCGCGGCCCCGTACTTGCGGCACAGCCGGGCCTGCTCGACGAAGGGCTCGACCCCCTCCTTCATCGAGATGGAGTTGACGATCGCCTTGCCCTGGGTGCGCTGCAGGCCGGTCTCGATGACCTCCCACTTCGAGGAGTCGATCATCAGCGGGACGCGGGAGATGTCCGGCTCGGAACTGACGAGGTTGACGAAGGTGCCCATGGCGGCGACGCCGTCGAGCATGCCCTCGTCCATGTTGATGTCGATGACCTGCGCGCCGCTCTCGACCTGCTGGGCCGCGACGGCGAGGGCGGCCGGGTAGTCGTCGGCCTCGATGAGCTTGCGGAACTTCGCCGATCCGGTGACGTTGGTCCGCTCGCCGACGTTGACGAAGAGGGAGTCGGCGGTGACGTTGAAGGGCTCCAGGCCCGACAGTCGCAGTGCCGGCTCGACCTCGGCCGGCACGTGCGGGTTGGCGCCGGCCGCCCCCTCCGCGATGGCGGCGATGTGCTCGGGGGTCGAGCCGCAGCATCCACCGAGCAGGTTGACCAAGCCGCTCGTCGCGAACTCCGCGACGAGGGAGGCCATGTGCGCGGGGTCCTGGTCGTACTCGCCGAAGGCATTGGGCAGCCCGGCATTCGGGTAGGCCGAGACGAAGGTGTCGGCGACCCGGCCCATCTCCACGATGTACTGCCGCAGCTCCTCGGCACCGAGGGCGCAGTTGAGCCCGACGGCGAGTGGCTGCGCGTGCCGGACCGAGTTCCAGAAGGCCTCGGTCGTCTGCCCCGTGAGCGTGCGCCCCGAGGCATCGGTGATCGTCCCCGAGATGATGACCGGCCAGCGGCGACCGTGCTGCTCGAAGAGCGTCTCGAGCGCGAAGATCGCGGCCTTGGCGTTGAGCGTGTCGAAGATCGTCTCGATGATGAGCAGGTCGACACCGCCCTCGACGAGGCCTTCCGCCTGCTCGAGGTAGGCCGTGACGAGCTCGTCGAAGGTGATGTTGCGCTTCGCGGGGTCGTTGACGTCGGGGGAGATGGACGCCGTGCGGTTCGTCGGGCCGAGCGCACCCATGACCCAGCGCGGTCGGGTCGGGTCCTTGGCCGTGTACTCGTCCGCAGCGGCGCGGGCCAGGCGCGCGGCCGCGACGTTCATCTCCCGGGAGAGCTCCTCCATGCCGTAGTCGGCCATAGAGATGCGCTGCGCGTTGAAGGTGTTGGTCTCGATGAGGTCCGCGCCGGCCTCGAGGTACTCCCGGTGCAGCTGGGTGATCAGCTCCGGTTGGGTGAGCACGAGCAGGTCGTTGTTGCCCTTGAGGTCGCTGCTCCAGTCGGCGAAGCGCTCCCCGCGGAAGTCCTCCTCGGACAGGCCCTGGCGCTGGATCATCGTGCCCATCGCGCCGTCCATGATGAGGACGCGCTCGCGGAGCGCCTCCTCGAGCTGGGGTGTGGCGTCGGGGCGGAGGGCGGTGTCGGTCACCGGGTGATCCTGTCGCAGAAGGCTCGATGGGCAACCGCCATTATCACCATTCGGTCTCCTCGCCTAGGGTCTGGGCATGGCCGAGACCCCCCAGGAGCACCCCCGAGGCATCCGTCTGGCCACCATCGGCTCGGTCCCCGTGTACCTCGGCTGGTCCTGGCTGCTCATGGGTGGACTCATCGTCTTCATCGTCGGGCCGGGCAGCGCGCAGGCGCACGGCCCGGTGACCGGGTACGGCATCGCGGTCGTCTACGCGCTCGCGCTCCTGCTGAGCGTCCTCGCCCACGAGGCGGCCCACGCCGTGACCGCACGCGCCTTCGGGCACACGGTCCACCGGGTCGTGGCCGACCTCTGGGGCGGGCACACGGCCTTCGAGGCGGCGCGCTCGACCCCGGCCACGGCCGCGGCCATCGCCGTGGTCGGCCCGCTGACCAATGCGGTGATCGCCATCGTCTGCCTCGTCGCCTCGACGGTGCTCGGGTCGGGCATCCCCGGACTGGTGCTCGGCGGCATCGCCTTCGTCAACGGCGCGCTCGCGGTGCTCAACCTGCTGCCGGGCCTGCCCCTCGACGGCGGGCAAATCGTCGAGGCCGGCGTGTGGGCGGTGACCCGTGACCAGGGGCGGGCCCGGGTCGTCGCCGGCGTCTTGGGCCGCGGTCTGGTCGTCGTCATCGTCGTCGCCGTCATCGGCGTACCCCTGCTGGCCGGCCGCTCACCGCAGCTGACGACGGTCCTGTGGACCGCGCTCGTCGGGAGCTTCCTGTGGACCGGGGCGACCTCCGCCATCGCCCACGGCCGGGCGCTGCAGCAGATCAACCGCCTCGACGTGCGCTCGCTGATCGAGCCGGCCGCACCGATACGCCGGGACGCCCCGGTGGGCGAGCTGACCTCCCTTCGTGCCCTGCCCGTGGTGGTCGACGAGGCGGGCCGGCCGGCCGGGGTCATCGACCACGACGCCCTGCGCGGGATCGCCCCTGACGCCGTCGACCGCACCCCGGTCTCCGCCGTGACCGTCGCGGCGCCGGAGGGCTGGGCCGTCGAGCTCGTCCCCGGACACGAAGCGGTCGACCTCGTCACCGCCTTCCAGGAGTCGCGCGGCCGGGTCGTCGCGGTGACCGAAGGGGGAGCGCTGCGGGGCATCGTGCGGGTCGAGCGGGTCAACGCGGCCTTCGGACGCAACTAGACTCGCCGACCATGACCGCCACCGGATCCGCCTACCGCCGCGGCCCCTTCCGTGAAGGTGACCGCGTGCAGCTGACCGACCCCAAGGGGCGCCTGCACACGATCACGCTCACGCCGGGCAAGCAGTTCCACACCCACCGCGGGCACGTCAAGCACGACGACCTCATCGGTGCGCCCGACGGGTCGACGATCACCAACACGGCGGGCACCGAGTACCTCGCGCTGCGACCGCTGCTGTCCGACTACGTCATGTCGATGCCGCGCGGCGCCGCCGTCGTCTACCCCAAGGACGCGGGCCAGATCGTCCAGATGGCCGACGTCTTCCCAGGGGCGACGGTCGTCGAGGCCGGTGTGGGGTCGGGTGCGCTGTCGATGTCGCTGCTGCGCGCGGTCGGCGACGAGGGGCGGGTGCTGTCCTTCGAGCGGCGGGCGGACTTCGCCGAGATCGCCAGGGCCAATGCGCAGGCCTTCTTCGGGGAGGACCACCCGGCGTGGTCCGTCACCGTGGGCGACCTCGTCGAGTCGCTGCCGTCGGCGGTCGAGCCGGGCTCCGTCGACCGTGTCGTGCTCGACATGCTCGCGCCGTGGGAGTGCCTCGAGGTCGTCGCCGACGCGCTGACTCCGGGCGGGGTCCTCATCTGCTACGTCGCGACCGCGACCCAGCTGAGCAAGGTCGCCGAGGCGATGCGTGACTTCGGCACCTTCACCGAGCCGGAGGCCTGGGAGTCGCTCGTGCGCGGCTGGCACCTCGAGGGTCTCGCCGTGCGCCCGCAGCACCGGATGCACGGCCACACCGGCTTCCTCATCACGACCCGCCGCCTCGCCCCAGGCGTGACGCCGCCGATGCGCAAGCGTCGCCCGGGCAAGGGCTACGCGGCCCAGGAGGAGTCCGGCCAGCCGGACGTGGCCCCCGAGCCGATGCCCGGCGCCGACGACGCCGAGTGGACGTCGGAGGCCCTCGGTGAGCGGGTCGCCTCGGAGAAGAAGATGCGCAAGCTCGCCCGAGGTGTGGTCCCCCCGACCCCACGGTGAGGCGAAGGGGGACACTGGGACCCAGAGCGCCGTCACCTCGGCGGGAAGGGAGCACGACAGATGACGACAGAGCCCACCCCCCAGGACGTGCGGGCACTGCAGGACAAGCTCACCCACCAGCAGTCGCAGATGGCGAGCGTGGCCTCGCAGAACGAACGACTCGTGCGGACCCTCAAGGATGCTCGCCAGCAGATCGTCACCCTGCGTGAGGAGATCGAGCGCCTGGCCCAGCCCCCTTCGTCCTACGCGGTGGTCGTCGACGTCCACGACGACGGCAGCGCCGACGTGCTGAGCGGGGGCCGCAAGATGCACGTCGCGGTCTCGCCGGCGGTGGAGTCGGGGGGGCTCGGGGTCGGCCGCGAGGTGCGGCTCAACGAAGCGATGAACATCGTGTCGGTGCACCCGGAGGACGTCGCCGGCGAGGTGGTCGTCGTCAAGGAGGTGCTCGACGAGGATCGGCTGCTCGTCCTCATGCGCCAGGACGAGGAGCGGGTCGTGCGCCGCGGCGCCCGGGTCACGGGCAAGCAGGTGCGGGTCGGTGACGCCGTCCTCGTCGACCAGCGCAGCAACATCGCGGTCGAGCGGATCCCGCGGGCGGAGGTTGCCGACCTGGTCCTCGAGGAGGTCCCCGACCTCGGCTACGACGACATCGGGGGGCTGAGCGAGCAGATCGAGGCGATCCGCGATGCCGTCGAGCTGCCCTACCTGCATGCCGACCTCTACGAGCGGCACCAGCTCAAGGCGCCGAAGGGGGTCCTGCTCTACGGTCCTCCCGGCAACGGCAAGACGATGATCGCCAAGGCGGTCGCGGCCTCGCTGGCCCGCAAGGTGGCCGAGCGCACCGGTCAGGAGAGCGCGACGGCCTACTTCCTCAACATCAAGGGCCCGGAGCTGCTCAACAAGTACGTCGGCGAGACCGAGCGGCACATCCGCCTGATCTTCCACCGGGCCCGGGAGAAGTCGAGCGACGGCACCCCCGTCGTCGTCTTCTTCGACGAGATGGACAGCCTCTTCCGCACCCGTGGCTCGGGGGTCTCCTCGGACGTCGAGACGACGATCGTCCCGCAGCTGCTCGCCGAGATCGACGGCGTGGAGGGCCTGGACAACGTCATCGTCATCGGGGCGACCAACCGCGAGGACATGATCGACCCCGCGATCCTGCGGCCGGGGCGGCTCGATGTGAAGATCAAGATCGAGCGCCCCGACGCCGAGGGCGCGCGAGACATCTTCACCAAGTACCTCACCGCGGACCTGCCGCTGCACCCGGAGGACCTCGAGGAGCACGACGGCGACCGGCAGGCGACGGTCGACGGGATGATCGAGGCGGCCGTGGACCACATGTACGCGGAGTCCGACGACAACCAGTTCCTCGAGGTGACCTACCAGGGCGGCGACAAGGAGATCCTCTACTTCAAGGACTTCAACTCGGGCGCGATGATCCAAAACATCGTCGACCGCGCGAAGAAGTCCGCGATCAAGGACTTCCTCGGCACCGGCACCGAGGGCGTGCGCGTGGGGCACCTGCTCGACGCCTGCGTTACGGAGTTCAAGGAAAACGAGGATCTGCCCAACACGACCAACCCGGACGACTGGGCGCGGATCTCGGGCAAGAAGGGCGAGCGGATCGTCTACATCCGCACCCTCATCGGCGGCAAGTCCGGCGGCGCTGAACCGGGGCGCTCGATCGACACCGGCTCGCGCACCGGCCAGTACCTCTGACGGCCGGGGCGGTCCCCTCAGCGGTCCTCGCGCGAGCGGGGCTGGCGGATCCCGAGCTCGTCGACGACCCGGTCGCGGTCGGCCGGGTCGACGAGCCCGCGCCCGCGGGTCTCGTCGCGCGGTCCCTCGAGCGACTCGAGGTCGAGCGGGTCGCCGACGCGGGTGTGCTGCGTGGGCACCCGGCCGCGACGCTGGCTGCGCGGGCGCTCCTGCGGGGCGGGGGGGGCGGCGCCGATCGATCGCCCACAGGACGAGGCGCCAGCCCACGAGGGTGACCCCGAGGAAGATCGTCGCGACGATGACGAAGGGCAGGGCCGTGCCCTGACCGACCATGTCGCGCAGGGCCATCCCACCGAAGACCGTGGCGATCCAGACCGTCAGGCCGTGCCACCAGCGGGTCGGCCAGGTCTGGCTCGACAGGACGACGACGAGCCAGCCGAGAGCCAGCCCGCCGAGGAAGGGCCAGGCCGTGTCCCACCAGCCGGCGGGGTCGAGCGGCTCCTCGTGGGTGCGCCGCCCGATGAGCGTGAAGACGGCGACGACGAGGACGTCGACGCCGGCCGCGAGGGCGGTCCGGCCCCGCGGGGCGGTGAGGGGCTCGTCCCGCTCACGCACGGCCGTCACCCCCGACGAGGTGCCGTCGGATCTCGGTGACGAGCTCGTGACGGCTCTGCGCGCCGGCTCGGGCCACCCCCGGGAAGCTCGCGAAGCCGTGCGGCAGCCCGAGGTAGTTGGTGACGCGCACCTCGACGCCGACGGCGCGCAGGGCCTCGGCGTAGCGCAGGCCGTCGTCGCGGATCGGGTCGAGGTCGGCGGTCTGCACCAGGGCCGGGGCGACCCCGGTGACGTCGCCGAAGAGCGGCGAGACGATCGGGTCGGCGTAGGCGACCGCGTCCTGCGCGTCGCCGATGTAGAGGGTGCGGAAGGCGATGATCTTGTCCTCGGTGAGGATCGCCCCGTCGGCGTGCTCCCTGATCGAGGGCGAGGCCATCGTCAGGTCCGTCGCAGGGTAGATCAGCGCCTGGTGGCGGATCACCGGCTCGCCGGCACTCGTGCGCAGGTCCCGCAGCTGCTGGGCGACGATGGCGGAGAGGTTGCCGCCGGCGGAGTCGCCGCACAGACCGATCCGGTCCCGGTCGACGCCGTGGTCGGCATGGTCGTGGAGCCAGCGCACGACGTCGATCGCGTCGTACGAGGCCGTCGGCGCCCGGTGGTCGGGCGCCATCCGGTAGTCGACGCTCACGACGACCGCGTCGAGCTCGGCCGCGAGGTGGCCGCACAGCGGGTCGTACATCCGGGTCGACCCCTGGACCCAGCCGCCGCCGTGGAGGTAGACGAGGAGGGGGCGGTCCTCCCTTCGTCCGGCCGGCGTGTACCACCGCAGGGGGATGCTCGCCCCGTCGCGGGCCGGCGCGGAGCTCTCGTCGATCGTCACGCCCGAGGGCACCCGCCCGGTGATCCACGAGAAGGGGGGAGTGGTCGGGTAGACCTTGGCTCGGGCTGCGCGGATGTCGTCGAGCGTGGCGTCGACGATCGAGACCCGACCGATGTTGTCGAGGAAGGTCGTCAGGGTCGCGACGAGCGGGGGCAGGCCGGGGTAGGGGCGCTTCACGGGTGCTCCTCGTGCAGGTGGTGGGCGATCTCGCCGATGAGCTCTTCGAGAGCGGGCTGGGCGGCCGGTGCGAGCCCGGGCAAGGTCTGGTAGCCGTGGGGCGCGCCGCGGTAGGTCGTGTGGCGGACCTCGACCCCCGCCTCACGCAGCGCCTGCGCGTAGGCGTCGCCGTCGGGACGAAGGGGGTCGACCTCAGCCGTCTGCACGAGCGCCGGCGGCAGACCGGTGAGGTCACCGAGAGCGGGGGAGATGACGGGGTCGCGGTCGTCGCCCTCCTCACCGAGGTAGAGGCTGCGGAAGGACCGCATCATGTCGGGGGTGAGCACCGGGTAGCGCTGGTTGAGCAGCTGCAGGTCGTCGGTCTCGCGGTCGGTGAGGTCCGGCGCGGGGTAGACGAGGGCCTGGTGCCGCAGTCCGGGGAAGCCCTCGTCGCGCAGGGTCTGGGCGATGCCGGCGGCGAGGTTGCCACCGGCGCTGTCGCCGGTCACCCCGACGGCATCGGTGCGCGCGCCGATCTCGGCGGCGTGCTCGATCGCCCAGCGGGTGGCGTCGAGGCAGTCGTGGGCCGCCAGGGGAGCGCGGTGCTCGGGAGCCATCCGGTAGCCGACCGTGACGACGACGACCCGTGCCTGCGCGGCGATCCGCGTGCACAGCGGGTCGTAGACGCCCATGTGGCCGAGGACGAAGCCGCCGCCGTGGAAGTGCATGAGCAGCGGGAGCGGCCCGTCGGCCTCGGGGCGGTGGACCCGGATCTTCAGCTCGTGGCCGTCGCGGGCCGCGATCCGCCGGGTCTGCGAGGTCACGCCGCGCTCGGGGCGTCCGAAGAACCACGTGTACGGGGCCCGCATCGGGATGTTGGCGCGCATCCGCGACAGCTGGGCGGCCGTCATCTCCTCGGCGGGCACGCCCTTGCGGGTCAGCCACCCCAGCACCCGCGTCCGCCACGGCATCCACGTCGTCCTCATCGCCCCATTCCAGCATGCGGCCTCCTCGTCCGACCCCTGAGGAGGTCTCGGGCTGGCTGGTGTGCGCATCTCCCTAGGCAAATTCGCTTCCCCCGGTCCCTGAGGAGGTCGCCCAGCGAGACCTCCCCCCCCCGGTCCCTGAGGAGGTCGCCCAGCGAGACCTCCCCCCCCCGGTCCCTGAGGAGGTCGCCCAGCGACCCTGGCCCTCGATCCCTGAGGAGTTCGCCCAGCGACCCTGGCCCCTCGATCCCTGAGGAGGTCGCCCAGCGACCGTCTCGAAGGGATCTGGCCCCGAAAGTCGGTGGTGCCCCGGGGCCCGTTGCACGAGCATGGCCGTCATGAGTCTGGTGACCCCGACCCTGGTGACCGAGCGGCTGCGGCTGCGCCCCCTGGAGGACGAGGACGCAGGCTTCCTCTGGGAGCTGATGTCCGCCCCCTTCGTCCTGCGCTACTGGGACGAGCCGCCGTGGAGGGATCCGTCGATGGCCCAGAGGTTCGTCGACCAGTCCCGCAGCGCCGCCTCCGAAGGGAGTGGTGCGCGGGTGCTGGTCGAGAGGGTGCAGGACGGTGAGCGGCTGGGGTGGTGCGGGGTGAGCAGCTGGGACCCGACCTTCCGCAGCGCGGAGCTGACCCTGTGTTTCGGGCAGGCCTCCTGGGGTCACGGTCACGCGACCGAGGCCGGCGCGGCCCTGCTCGACTGGGCGTACGCCACCCTCGACCTCAACCGCGTCGAGGCCATGGCGGACACGCGCAACATCGCCTGCGGGCGAGTCCTGCACAAGCTGGGCTTCGTCCTCGAGGGCACACTGCGGGAGGACTGCGTCGTCGACGGGGTCGTCTCCGATTCGTGGGTCTTCGGACTGCTCGCGAGGGACCGCACCTAGGGTGGGCCCATGAGCGTGCGGCGGGTCATGGGCATCGAGACCGAGTACGGCATCGCGGTGCCGGGGCAGCCCTGGGCCAACCCGATGACCGCGTCCGGCGAGGTCGTCACGACCTATGCGCGGGCGCACGGACTGCGCTCCGGTCACGGGGCGTGGGACTACAGCGACGAGCACCCGCTCGTCGACGCGCGCGGCTTCGAGCTGCCGCGCTCGCGCGCCGACGCCTCCCAGCTCACCGACGTCGAGGACCCGACCCTCGCCAACGTCGTGCTCGTCAACGGCGCGCGCCTCTACGTCGACCACGCACACCCCGAGTACTCCTCGCCGGAGGTGACCTCGCCGCGCGACGCGCTCATCTGGGACCGTGCGGGCGAGCTGGTCATGCGCGAGGTCGTCGCCCGGCTGGCCGGACGCGAGCCGGGCATCAACCTCTACAAGAACAACACCGACGGCAAGGGCGCCTCCTACGGCACGCACGAAAACTACCTCGTCGAGCGGAGCACCCCCTTCGAGCGGATCGTCGCGCAGCTGACCCCCTTCTTCGTCGTCCGGCAGGTGCTCTGCGGCGCCGGGAGGGTCGGCATCGGCCAGGAGAGCGAGCGGGCTGGCTACCAGATCTCCTCGCGCAGCGACTTCTTCGAGGCGACCGTCGGTCTCGAGACGACCTTCAAGCGGCCGATCATCAACACCCGCGACGAGCCGCACGCCGACCCCGACCGCTGGCGCCGGCTGCACGTCATCATCGGCGACGCCAACCAGGCCGACGTCGCGGGTCTGGTCAAGGTCGGCGCGACCTCGCTCGTCCTGCGGCTCATCGAGGCCGGCGCCGTGGACCGCGACCTCGAGGTGCTCCACCCCGTCGAGGCGCTGCGGGTGGTCTCGCACGACCCGACCTGCCGCGCGACGGTGCGGATGCGCGACGGCCGCGACCTCACCGCGGTGCAGATCCTCGCCGAGTACCTCGAGATGGCGCGCGCCTTCGTCGATCGCGAGGGCAGCGACCCGGCGACCGACGAGGTCCTCGACCACTGGGAGCGGCTGCTCGGCCTGCTCGCCGGCGACCCGCTCGACGCCGCCGCCGACATCGACTGGGTCGCCAAGCTCGCTCTCCTGCAGCGCTACCGCGACCGCGACGGTCTGGCGTGGGACGACCACCGGCTGCGCGCCATCGACATCCAGTGGTCGGACGTGCGCCCGGACAAGGGCATCTTCCACAAGCTCGAGGCCGCGGGCCGGATCACCCGGCTGACGACCGACGCCGAGGTCGAGGCGGCCGTCTCGACCCCACCGGCCGACACCCGCGCGTGGTTGCGCGGGCGGGTGGTCGAGGCCTTCGGCGAGCAGGTCGTCTCCGCGTCCTGGGACGCCCTCGTGCTGCGGCTGCCGCGAGCCGGGCACGTGGTCCGCGTGGCGATGCCCGACCCGCTGGCCCTCGGTCGGGACGGCACGGAGGCCCTCGTCTCGGGCGGTGACGTGGACTCCCTCGTCGCCGGCCTCGGGGCATAGGGTCGGGGCAC
Organism: Janibacter sp. RAF52; assembly: GCF_052114035.1. NCBI lineage: Bacteria > Bacillati > Actinomycetota > Actinomycetes > Micrococcales > Intrasporangiaceae > Janibacter > Janibacter sp. RAF52. The sequence goes on from NZ_JBFRDY010000003.1 coordinate 141,961, forward strand.
GACCCGTAGCGAAGGAGCAACGATGGCCCAGGAGCAGATCCGTCCCCAGTCGAGCGGTGGCGGCGACGACGTCGAGCCGGACACGGGCTTCGGTCAGGTCGCGGCGACCAACGCCGCGCGCGACGAGGAGGTCGACTCCGTGCTCGACGAGATCGACGGTGTCCTCGAGGCCAATGCCGAGGAGTTCGTCAAGGGCTTCGTGCAGAAGGGCGGCCAGTGAGCCGCGACCCCGTCGACGGACGACTGCCGGCCGCCTACCTCGCGGCCGGCAGCTCCTCCTTCACGGACTTCGTCGCCGCGGTCGACCCGGGCCTGCTGCCCGGGGGCCGGGCGACGGGAGCGGCGGGAGTCGTCGACGCGCCGCACGGCACGACGATCGTCGCGCTGACCTGCAGCGGCGGTCTGGTCATGGCCGGCGACCGCCGCGCGACCATGGGCAGCCTCATCGCCAACCGTGACATGCGCAAGATCCACGCGGCCGACGACAGCTCGCTCATCGGCATCGCCGGCACGGCGGGCGTGTCCCTGGAAATGGTGCGCCTCTTCCAGGTCGAGCTCGAGCACTACGAAAAGGTCGAGGGCGTCGTCATGTCCGTCGAGGGCAAGGCCAATCGTCTCGCGGCGATGCTCCGCGGCAACCTCGCCCTGGCCATGCAGGGTCTGTCCGTCCTGCCGGTGCTCGGCGGGTACGACGCCGCGTTGGGGGCGGGCCGCATCTTCTCCTACGACGTCACCGGCGGGTGCTACGAGGAGCAGGAGCACCACAGCGTCGGCTCCGGCTCGCTCTTCGCCCGCGGTGCCCTGAAGAAGCTCTGGCACCCGGACCTCGACCGGGCTGCCGCGGTGCGGGTGGCGGTCGAGGTGCTCTACGACGCCGCCGACGACGACTCCGCGACGGGGGGCCCGGACGTCCACCGCCGGATCTGGCCGGTCGTCGGGGTCGTCGACGCGTCGGGGGTCTCCTTCGTCGACGACGCGAAGTGCGAGCAGGTCGTCACGCAGGTCCTCGCGGACCGTCACGGGGGAGGTGCCCGCGCATGACGCAGCCACCCTTCTACGTATCCCCGGAGCAGGTCATGGCTGACCGGGCGGAGTTCGCCCGTGCCGGCATCGCCCGCGGCCGCTCGGTCGTCGTCCTCGGCTACGACGAGGGCATCCTCCTCGTCGCCGACAACCCGAGCAGCCGCTCGCTCAACAAGATCAGCGAGATCCACGACCGCATCGCCTTCGTCGGGGTCGGCAAGTACAACGAGTTCGAAAACCTGCGGGTCGCCGGCATCCGCTACGCCGACCTGCGGGGCTACTCCTACGACCGCTCCGACGTCACGGCCCGTGCTCTGGCCAATGCCTACGCGCAGACGCTCGGCACCGTCTTCACCCAGGACCAGAAGCCCTACGAGGTCGAGATCGTCGTCGCCGAGGTCGGTCGCGCAGTCGCCGACGACCGGATCTACCGCCTCACCTACGACGGATCCATCGCCGACGAGCGCGGCTGGGTCGCGGTCGGCGGCGACAGCGCCCGGCTCAACGAGCTGCTCGACGAGCAGTGGCGGCCGGGCATGGACCTCGAGGACGCCCACCGGCTCGCCGTGGAGGTCCTCTCCGGCTCGGCCGAAGGGGGCGACGCCGGCGGGCTGCTGCCGACCGACGCCCTCGAGACCGCAGTGCTGGAGCGGCACCGTCCCCGGCGGTGCTTCCGGCGGGTGCGTGGCTCCCTTCGCGGCGACGGTTAGCCTGCAGACGTGGACAGGCGCATCTTCGGCATCGAGACCGAGTTCGGCATCACGGCGGTCTCGGACGGTCAGCGGCGGCTCACACCCGACGAGGTGGCGCGCTACCTCTTCCGCAAGGTGGTCACCTGGGGCCGCTCGAGCAATGTCTTCCTGCCCAACGGCTCCCGTCTCTACCTCGACGTCGGCAGCCACCCGGAGTACGCGACCGCCGAGTGCGACGACCTGACCACGCTCATCGCCCACGACCGGGCCGGTGAGCTCGTCGTGCAGGACCTCGTCGACGACGCCCAGGCTCGGCTCGAGGAGGACGGCGTCGCGGGGGAGATCTACGTCTTCAAGAACAACGTCGACTCCGCGGGCAACTCCTACGGCTGCCACGAAAACTTCCTCGTGCAGCGCACCTCGGACTTCGCGTCCGTCACCGACGGGCTGCTGCCCTTCCTCATCACCCGCCAGCTGATCGCCGGCACCGGCAAGATCATGCCCTCGCCCCGCGGCGCGCGGTTTTCGGTCAGTCAGCGAGCCGACCACATCTGGGAGGGGGTGTCGTCGGCGACGACCCGCTCGCGGCCGATCATCAACACCCGCGACGAGCCGCACGCCGACGCGGAGCACTACCGCCGGATGCACGTCATCGTCGGTGACTCGGCGATGACCGAGACGACCACGCTGCTCAAGGTGGGCGCCGCCCACCTCGTGCTGCGGATGCTCGAGGAGGGCGTCGCCCTGCCGGACATGGCGCTCGACAACCCGATCCGGGCGATCCGCGACATCAGCCTCGACCCGACCGGACGCACCCCGGTCAAGCTCGCCGACGGGCGGCGGATGAGTGCCCTCGAGATCCAGGGGGAGTACCTCGCCCGGGCCACGGAGCACGCGGCCCGCGAGGGCATCGACGACGAGGTGAGCACACGGGTGCTCGACCTCTGGGAGCGCACGCTCGACGCGATCGAGCGTGACGACCTGGCCGCCGTCGGCACCGAGATCGACTGGGTCATCAAGTACCGCCTGCTCGACGCCTACGCGAGCCGCCACGGGCTCGACCTCGACGACCCGCGTCTGGCCCAGCTCGACCTCGCCTACCACGACATCAACCCGCGCCGCGGCGTCCACCACGTGCTGCAGCGCGCGGGCAAGATCGCGCGCGTCGTCACCGACGAGCAGATCCGCGAGGCGGTCGACGTACCGCCGCAGACGACGCGTGCACGGCTGCGCGGCGACTTCGTCCGCACGGCACGCGAGCACGGGCGTGATGTCACCGTCGACTGGGTGCACCTGAAGATCAACGACGAGGCGCAGCGCACCGTGCTGTGCAAGGACCCCTTCCGCGCGGTGGACGAGCGGGTCGACCGGCTGCTCGAGCTGCTGGCGTCGCGGCCCACCCCGACGGGCCCCTGAGTCAGGCAGTGTCCAGACTCGGTGGTTAGGCTGCCGTGGCCAACGCGTTTCCCACACATCGAGGTTGATCGTGCCGAAGTCCCCCCGACTGACCACCGCTGCCGCGGTGTCCGCCGCCGCCGTGCTCGCGCTCAGTGCCTGTGGCGGTGACTCCGACACCGACGCGACGAGTGACGGCAAGACCGACGCGTCGGCCTCGTCGTCCGAGTCCTCGCCGGTGACCCTCGCGGACCCCAAGCCGGAGGACACCAAGAAGGTCGAGGACATCGACATCACGGAGGCCAAGGGCAAGAAGGCGCCGTCGATCTCGATCGAGGACAAGCCGCTGAGCGTCACCGAGACGACGCGCAAGGTGCTCGACGAGGGGTCCGGCGAGACCCTGCCGGACGACGCCTACGTCGAGGTCGACCTCGCCATGTTTTCCGGCAAGGACGGCAAGGCCATCGAGGGCTCCGAGACGTACACGAGTGCCCCGATCGTCCTCTCCCTCGGCAACGAGGGCGCCCTGCCGGGCCTCGTGAAGTCGATCAAGGGGCAGAAGGTCGGCGCCCACGGCGTCTCCGTCATGCCGCCCAAGGACCTCTTCGGCGACCAGGGCATGCCCCAGTACGGCGTCGACGGCAAGGACAACCTCGTCCTCGTCTACGACGTGCGCGGCATCATGCCGCAGGAGGCGAAGGGCAAGGCCGTCACGCCCAAGGACAAGACCCTGCCGACCGTGAAGTGGAAGGCCGACGCGCCCGCTGACATCACCATCCCCAAGGACGCACCCAAGCCGAAGAAGCTCGTCACCGAGAAGCTCATCGAGGGCACCGGCAAGACGGTCAAGAAGGGCGACCAAGTGTACGTCAGCTACACCGGCGTGAAGTTCAAGAGCGGTGAGGTCTTCGACAGCTCCTTCAAGGAGGGCCGCGGGCCCTTCCCCTTCGTCGTCGGTCAGCAGGGCGTCATCCCCGGCTGGGACAAGGCCGTGGAGGGCTCCAAGGTCGGCGACCGTCTGCTCGTCGTCGTCCCGTCCAAGGAGGGCTACGGCGAGCAGGGCACCCCGGACGGCTCGATCAAGCCCAACGAGGACCTCGTCTTCGTCGTCGACATCCTCAGCGCACCCTGACCCGACCCCACCCCCGCCACACCCACGACAAGGAGAGCCACATGCCCTTCGACCCCAGCACCACCAAGCCCGAGATCGACTTCCCCGAGGGCGAGGCGCCCACCGACCTCGTCGTCGAGGACATCACCGTCGGTGACGGTGCCGAGGTGACCCCCGGGTCACCCATCCAGGCGCACTACGTCGGCGTCGCCCACTCGACCGGTGAGGAGTTCGACGCGTCGTGGAACCGCGGCGCCCCGCTCGCCTTCACCGCCGGCATCGGCCAGGTCATCAAGGGCTGGGACGACGGCCTCCTCGGCATGAAGGAGGGTGGTCGCCGCAAGATCACCATCCCGCCGCACCTCGGCTACGGCGACCGCGGCGCCGGCGCTGCCATCAAGGGTGGCGAGACGCTGATCTTCGTCGTGGACCTCGTCAAGGTCGGCTGACCCCGACCTCACCCCTGCTCCACCCGCCCCCGGCGCATCTCCTCAGGGAGGTGTCGCCGGGGGCCGCGCATTTACCTAGGGAAATGCGGCTGGCGTGCGCATTTCCCTAGGGAGATGCGGGAGTTCAGGGGAGCAGGGCTGCGGCGTGCTGGCCGGCCAGGGCCGCGGTGACGAAGGGGGTGACGTCCTCCGTCGCGCTCCGGCCCATGCTCGTCAGCGGGACCGGGCTCGTGGCGAGCGCTTCGGCGATCCCGTCGAGGGGCAGCGGTACCAGGTGCGGCGCGCCGGCCGACGTGCTGATCGCCGTCTCGAGCTGCTCACGGACATCCGGCCAGGGCGCCGCGGTCGAGTCCGCGACGACGACGTCGGCCCCACCGAGCAGCGCCCGCGAGACCACGGTGGCCGTGTGGTGCGAGAGCCCGACGTGCCGTGGGCGCGGGTCGCTGCCGGAGACCCGCGGCACGACGACGCCCCGCCCGCGCAGGACGTGGACCGCGTTGAGCACGTCGCCGGTGGACAGCCCGGACCAGCCCCACGTCGTCGACGAGCCGGCATTGCCCGGCCCTTGGGCGACGACGACGACGTCGCATCCGAGGACGTGCCGGGCGGCGAGGAGCGCCGAGTGCACCGTGATCGCCTCGTGCTCCCCGCCGTAGGCCTGCCCTGCCGTGATCGTCGTCGCGAGCCAGCCGGCCTCGACGAGCCGGGCCGCGCTGTCGGAGAGGGCGAAGGGGAGAGCCGCCGAGTCGGTCATGACGTACCCGACCCGCGCCTGCGGCGCGACCGACCGGATGCCGGCGAGGACGGCTGGCAGGGCCGAGTGCAGCTCGGCCACGACGACCGGCAGCCCGCGCAGGTCGCCGCCGGCGATGTCGGGGTGCTCGCGCATCGTCTCGTGGTGGGGTGACTCCTGCTCCTCGAGGGCCAGGACCATCTGCTGCAGCGGTGTGTAGCGCGCCTTGACGATGTGCCCGGGGCCGTCTGCCGGGTCGGCGGGCGGGCGGGTGACGTCGGCGACGACGAGCGCCATGCCGCCCGTCCCGAGACCTCGGCGCAGGGCCGAGATGTTGAGCAGCACCTCGTCGCCGGGCTCCGGAGAGCCGACGGCCTCGGTGAGGGCCAGCGCGGGGACGTCCGCCCCGTCGACCTCGACGCGCAGCCGGACCGCGCCGCGCCGGGCACGGGTCACCTCGCGGACCACGCCGCTGCGCCAGTGGATCATGTGCGGCAGGTTAGCCTCAGCGTGACGAAGGGAGCGACGTGGCGGCACCCAACACCCCCGCGGCCAAGACGGAGCGACTGCTCAACCTGACGATGAGCCTGCTCTCGTCGCGGATGCCGCTGCCCAAGCAGCGGATCCGTCGCATGGTCGAGGCCTACCAGCTCGTCGAGTCCGACGAGGCCTTCGACCGGATGTTCGAGCGCGACAAGGAGGACCTGCGCGCCATGGGCATCCCGCTCGTCACCGAGGACATCGGCTCCTTCGAGGACGAGCAGGGGTACCGCATCGACCAGCGCGACTACGCCCTGCCGCCCGTCGAGCTCACCGCCGACGAGCGCGCCGTCGTCGGGCTCGCGAGCCGCGCCTGGGCGCACGCGACGATGGCCGGCACCGCCGCGACGGCCTGGCGCAAGGTCGCGGCCGACGACGAGGTGGGGGAGGACCCCTTCGCCGGTCTCGAGCCGCGGCTCGGTGGCGCGGAGCCGGCCTTCGAGCCCCTCAAGGACGCCGTGCTGTCGGGGGTCGCCGTCCGCTTCGACTACGCCCGCCCCGGGACCGGCGGAGCCGCCCCGCGCCGGGTCGAGCCCTGGTACCTCACCGCGTGGCACGGTCGGTGGTACCTCGTCGGCCACGACCTCGACCGAGAGGCTGCGCGCGTCTTCCGCCTGTCGCGGATCACCTCGACCGTCACGGTCACCCGCGAGTCGATCACCGTCGCCCCGCCCGACGACGTCGACCCGGTGCGCATGATCGCCGCCGTCGACGGCCGCGAGCCCCAGCCGCTGCCGGCGGTGCTGCGCGTGCGCGTCGGCGCGGGCCACGGGCTGCGCCGACGCGCCGCGCGCGTCGAGCACGCCGAGCCGCAGTGGGACCGCCTGCGCCTCGAGCACGGTGACCTGCGCTGGCTCGCCGACGAGATCGCCAGTCACGGCGCCGACGTCGTCGTCGAGGAGCCCACCGAGCTGCGCGAGGCCGTCGTCTCCCGGCTGCGGGCCGTCGCCACCCAGCACGAAGGGAGCCCCCGATGAGTCGTCAGGGTGTCGAGTCTGCGACGAGCCGCGTCCAGCGGCTGCTGACGATGGTCCCGTGGCTCGTGAGCCGCCAGGGGATCGAGATCTCCGCGGCGGCCGCCGGGCTGGGGATCAGCGAGGAGCAGCTGACCAAGGACCTCGACCTGCTCTTCATGTGCGGGTACGGGCAGATGCCCGACGAGATGATCGAGGCGAGCTACGAGGGCGGCCGCGTCTTCGTCACCAATGCCGATGCCATCGCCCGCCCGCTCCGGCTCACCGTCGACGAGGCGATCTCGCTGATCGTCGGGCTGCGCTCGCTCGCCGCGAGCGGCGCCGGCGACTCCAGCGCGGTCGAGCGTGCCCTGGCCAAGCTCGAGGAGGCGACCGGGGCGATCCCCGGGGTCGACCGGGTGGTGGTCGTCGAGGACGACACCGAGGTCGGACGCACCACAGCGGCCCTGCGCGACGCCGTGACCGCCGGCCGCCGCGTGCACCTGTCCTACGTCGTCCCGAGTCGCGACGAGCGCACCGAGCGCGATGTCGACCCGATGCGGCTGGCCCACGTCGACGGTCACTGGTACCTCGAGGGCTGGTGCCACCGGGCGCAGGACGTGCGCCTCTTCCGCGTCGACCGGATCGAGGACCTCGAGGTGCTCGACGTGCCGGCCCGGCTGCCCGAGGGCATCACCGGTCGCGACCTCAGCGCCGGCGCCTACCAGGCCAGTGACGCCGACCTGCCGGTCACCCTGCGCCTCGCGCCGTCCGCCCACTGGGTCGCGGAGTACTACCCGGTGACATCTCGCGAAACGGCGGGTGAAGATCTGCTCGTCACGCTCCCGACGAGCAACGAGGGATTCCTCCGCCGTCTCGTGCTGCGGCTGGGCGGTGGGGCGCAGGTCGTCGCGCCCTCGGACCTGCGCACCGTCGTCGGACATGCAGTGGCCGACGCCCTCAGCGCATACGGTGCGTCGTGAGGCGACACCCGACGGCCCCTCACCGGGTCGTACACTGACGAAGTACCGGCTACGAAAGGCGTTTCCATGCTCAGCGGCATCGGACCGATGGAGATCATTCTCGTCCTGCTCGTCATCCTGCTGCTCTTCGGCTTCAAGAAGCTCCCGGACGCCGCGCGCAGCGTCGGCAAGTCCGCCCGCGTCTTCAAGGCCGAGGTCAACGAGATGAAGGAAGAGGACCGTCAGCGCGAGGAGGCGAAGAAGGCCCGCGACGGCGGCAGCACCCCGACCGCCGACGGCAACGCCGTCATCGACGAGGCCAAGCCCCGCACGGACAACCAGTCCGGCCCGGTGGCCTGAGCCACCCCCCTTCGTCCTCAACCCGCATGGCTCGTAGCCCACGCACGCCCAAGGACCCCGAGGGGCGGATGCCGCTCAAGGCGCACCTCATCGAGTTCCGCAACCGGCTGATGGTCTCGGCCGCGGCGATCGTCCTCGGCGCGATCGTCGCGTGGATCATCTACCCGACGGTCTACGAGCAGCTCACCCTGCCCTTCACGGAGTACAAGAGGGCCAACCCCGACAGCGTCGTCACGCTGAACTTCGGCAACGCGACCTCGGCCTTCACCACCCAGCTCGGGCTCTCTCTCTTCACCGGCGTGATCCTCGCCAGCCCGATCTGGGTCTGGCAGATCTGGGCCTTCATCCTGCCCGGGCTGACCAAGCGTGAGAAGCGGATGTCGATCGGCGTCTTCGCGACGGCGCTGCCACTCTTCCTCGGCGGCTGCTACTTCGCCTACGTCACCCTGCCCAAGGCGCTGCTCATCCTCTTCGGCTTCACGCCGGACGACAACAAGTCGAGCAACATCCAGCAGGCGAGCGACTACTTCACCTTCATCACCCGCTTCATCCTCGCCTTCGGCCTAGCCTGGCTGCTGCCGGTCTTCCTCGTCGGTCTGTGCGCCATCGGCGTACTCTCGGGCAAGACGCTCAAGAAGTCCTGGCGGGTGGCGATCCTGCTGATCTTCATCGCCTCCGCGGTGATCACGCCGACGCCGGACCCCTTCACGATGTTCCTGCTCGCCGGCCCGCTGTGCCTGCTGTACTTCATCGCGCTCGGGGTCTGCCTGCTCATCGACAAGCGGCGGGTCGAGGCCGGCGAGGAGCCGGACTGGTCGGACCTGCCGGACGACCAGGCCTCACCGCTGCGCTGACGCCGCTGGCATAGCGTGGGGGCATGTCCTCGCCCGCCGACCGATATGCCGCCGCCCGCCGTCGCAGCAGGGGCCAGCTGGCCACCTTCGCCGACTCGGTGGGGTTCGAGCTCGACCCCTTCCAGCGCGATGCCTGCGAGGCCGTGGAGGCCGGGCACGGCGTGCTCGTCGCCGCGCCGACCGGCGCGGGCAAGACGATCGTCGGCGAGTTCGCTGTCCACCTGGCGCTGGTCCGGGGGCAGAAGGCCTTCTACACGACGCCGATCAAGGCGCTGAGCAACCAGAAGTACCACGAGCTCGCCGCCCGCCACGGCCACGACAACGTCGGGCTGCTCACCGGCGACACCTCGATCAACGGCGAGGCACCGATCGTCGTCATGACGACCGAGGTCCTGCGCAACATGATCTACGCGGGGTCGACGACCCTCGACACCCTCGCCTTCGTCGTCATGGACGAGGTGCACTACCTCGCCGACCGCTTCCGCGGCGCCGTGTGGGAGGAGGTCATCATCCACCTGCCGCGCTCGGTGCAGGTGATCTCGCTGTCGGCGACGGTGAGCAATGCCGAGGAGTTCGGTGACTGGCTCGCCGAGGTGCGCGGCGGTACCGAGGTCATCGTCTCCGAGGTGCGTCCCGTCCCGCTGTGGCAGCACATGCAGGTGGGTCGCGAGGTCCACGACCTCTTCGTCGACGAGGCCGGCGCCGCCGAGGGTTCGCCGGCCAAGGTCAACCCCGAGCTGCTCGACGCGATCCGCTCGCGGCTGCGCTCCACCGGTGACGAAGGGGGATCCGGTCGCGGTGGTCGAGGTGGGCACGGCCGTGGTGGTCGTGACCGGCGCGGTGGCCGGGACCGTCGCGACGCGCGCGGTCGGGGTGGGCACACCGCGCCGGGTCCGCGTGGCGGGGGAGGTCGCTTCGGTGGCGCCGCGTCGCGCACCGAGGTCATCCGTGAGCTCGACCGCGACGGGCTGCTGCCGGCCATCACCTTCATCTTCAGCCGGGCGGGGTGCGAGGGCGCCGTCGGGCAGCTGCTCGGCAACGACGTGCGCCTGATCTCCGAGCGAGAGGGCGAGCGCAACCGGCGCACGGTCGAGGAGCGGGCCGCGGTGCTCGCGGGGGAGGACCTCGACGTCCTCGGCTACCACCAGTTCGTCGAGGGGCTGTCGCGAGGCTTCGCGGCCCACCACGCTGGGATGCTCCCGCTCTTCCGCGAGGTCGTCGAGGAGCTCTTCACCGCCGGCCGCATCCGGGCGGTCTTCGCCACGGAGACCCTGGCTCTGGGCATCAACATGCCGGCGCGCACGGTCGTGCTCGAAAAGCTGGTGAAGTTCAACGGCGAGTCACACGTGGAGATCACCCCGGCGGAGTACACGCAGCTGACCGGCCGCGCGGGCCGGCGCGGCATCGACGTCGAGGGGCACGCACTCGTCGTGTGGTCGCGGGGGATGGACCCGATGGCTGTGGCCGGGCTGGCCCAGACCCGCACCTACCCGCTGCGCTCGAGCTTCCGCCCGACGTACAACATGGCGGTCAACCTCGTCGCCCAGGTGGGGCGGCAGACGGCCAAGGAGGTGCTCGAGACCTCCTTCGCGCAGTTCCAGGCAGACCGGGCGGTTGTCGGGCTGGCGACCCAGGTCCGTGACCAGCAGGAGTCGCTGCAGGCCTACGCCGAGGCGATGCACTGCCACGTCGGTGACTTCCGCGAGTACGCCGCGCTGCGGCGACGCATCACCGATCTCGAGAAGGAGGGCTCGCGCAAGCGCAGTGCCAACCGGCGGGCGGAGATCGCCGTGTCGCTCGAGGAGCTGCGGGTCGGTGACATCGTCCGGCTCGGCGGCCGACGCGCCGGCCTGGCGGTCGTCATCGCCCCGCCACGCTCGTACAAGGGGGAGTCGAGCGCACCGACGGTGCTCACCGAGGGCAAGCAGGTGCGACGCCTCACCGCCGCCGACCTCGACCGGCCGCTGGCCCCCTTCGGCCGTCTGGCGATCCCGAAGGGATTCAACCCCAAGTCGGCCAAGCAGCGGTCCGACCTCGCGGCGACGCTGCGGATCAAGGCGCCGCACGAGGACGCGCCGAGCGTGCGGCGGGAGGCCGTCGAGACGGCGAAGGGGGAGGACGAGCGGATCGAGCAGCTGCGCCGCGAGCTCAAGGCACACCCCTGCCACCAGTGCCCCGAGCGCGAGGAGCACGCCCGTTGGGCCGCGCGGTGGTGGAAGCTCAAGCGCGAGACCTCCGCGCTGCAGCGCAAGGTCGAGCTGCGCACCAACTCGGTGGCGCAGACCTTCGAGCGCATCTGCACGGTGCTCGTCGGCCTGGGGTACCTCGGTGAGGACGGCGAGAGCGTCACCGACCTCGGCACCCGACTTCGGCGGCTGTACACCGAAAAGGACCTGCTCACCGCCGAGTGCCTGCGCGGGGGCGCGTGGACGCGGCTGGACCCGGCCGAGCTCGCGGCGGTCGTGTCGATGCTCGTGCACGAGCCCCGACGCGACGAGCACGACGCCTTCCCGCGGATGCCCACGGACGGCGTGGCCGACGCCTGGCAGGACATGGTGCGCCGCTGGAGCGAGCTCGAGGAGCTCGAGGGCGCGCACGCCCTGCAGCAGACCGGCGAGCCGGACGGTGGGCTGGCGTGGGCGGTGCACCGGTGGGCCAGCGGCCGGCGCCTCGACGAGGTGCTCTCGGGCTCGGACCTGACCGCGGGCGACTTCGTCCGGCGGTGCAAGCAGGTCGTCGACCTGCTCGACCAGATCGGAGACGCGGCCCCGCAGCCGCACCTGCGCGGCGTGGCCCGCACGGCCGTCGACAAGGTGATGCGGGGGGTTGTCGCCGCCGACCGCCTCGACTGACCCCGTCCCCACCCCGCATTTCCCTAGGCAAATCACCAGGCTGGCGGTCATTTCCCTAGGGAAATACGGGGCCTGTGCGCATTTCCCTAGGGAAATGCGGGAGTCCGTGGTCGCGGGTGGGGTCAGCCGCGCAGGGCGGTCGCCACCCGGTCGAAGGGGGAGGTGAGACCGTGCTCGACGGCGAGCCGGCTCATCGCGGCTGGATCGACGATGTCGCGGGGGAGGCGGATGTCGCCGTCGCCCACTGGGACGTCGTGCGCGACGCGCACGACGAGCGGCGCGACGTCGAGGTAGTCGCTCGCGGCCTCGAGGTTGGCCCGTCGAGCGCCCTTGATCCGCGGGTCGCCGGCGGCCAGGGCCTCGCGGACCCCGGCCAGGCTGCCGAAGTCGGCGATGAGCGCGGCCGCGGTCTTGTCCCCGATGCCCTTGACTCCGGGCAGGCCGTCGCTCGTGTCACCTCGCAGGGCGGCCATGTCGGCGTAGGCGTCGCCGGATGCCACGGCGTACTTCTCCCGGAGGAAGGCCTGCGTCACGAGGTCGGGGTCGCGCACCCCACCGCGTGCGGTGTAGACGACCCGGGTGGCCGAGGCGTCGTCGACGAGCTGGAAGAGGTCGCGGTCACCGGTGACCACGTCGACGGGCATGACCCCGCGGTAGCGCATGCCGTAGGTGCCGATGACGTCGTCCGCCTCGTAGCCCGCCGCGCCGACCCGGGCGATGCCGATGGCTGCGAGCGCCTCGGCGATGACGGGTACCTGGGGGCTCAGCTCGTCGGGCACCTCCTCGCCCTCGGCGGGGTCCTCGGCGACGCGGTGGGCCTTGTACGTCGGGATCGCGTCGACGCGCCACTGCGGACGCCAGTCGTCGTCCCAGCAGGCGACGACGTGGCTCGGGCGGTAGCGGGTGACGAGGGTGGCGATCATGTCGAGGAAGCCGGCGATCGCGTTGGTCGGCAGCCCCGACGGGCCGGGCGTGCGTGCGGGCACCCCGTAGAAGGCCCGGAAGTACAGCGAGGCGGAGTCGAGCAGGAGCAGACGGTCACCAGCTGGATCGGACATGCCCCGACCCTATGTCCCTGACCTATGGTTTACCCATGGAAGCCGCTGACCGACGCATCATCGAGCTCCTGCGCGGCGACGGGCGGATGAGTTACACCGACCTGGGCAAGGCCGTCGGGCTCTCCACCTCAGCCGTCCACCAGCGGGTGCGGCGCCTCGAGGAGCGCGGCGTCATCACCGGGTACGCCGCGACGATCGACCCGACCGCGCTCGGCACCCCGCTGACGGCCTTCGTCTCCGTCGCCCCGCTCGACCCCCGCGACCCTGACGACATCCCCGAGCGGCTGCGCGACATCCCCGAGATCGACGCCTGCTACTCGGTGGCGGGCGATGCCAACTACCTGCTCCGGGTCCGCGTCGGCACCCCCCAGGACCTCGAGGAGCTCCTGGCGCGGGTCCGCAGCGAGGGCGGCGTCTCGACGCGCACGACGATCGTCCTCACCACACCGTGGGAGTGACCCTCAGCCGCCTGCCCGTCCGGCTGCTGCTCGCCCTCGTCGGCGGCCTGTGCCTGTGGCTGGCCTTCCCCGACCACGACCTGGGCTACCTCGCGATCGTCGGCGTCGCCCTCGTCGGCATCGCGCTGTGGGATGTCACGGCCCGGGTCGGCTTCCTCCTCGGGCTCGTCGCGGGCCTGGCCTGCTTCGTCCCGACCCTCAGCTGGTCGGGGATCTTCGTCGGCAAGTTCCCGTGGTTCGCCCTGGCGACCTTCGAGGCGCTCTACGTGGCCCTCATGGGGGCCGTGCTCGCGGCGGTGCAGCGCCCGCTGCTGCGGGCCGGGCACCAGCTGATCGCCGCCCTCCTCGTCCCCGTGCTGTGGGTCCTGCAGGAGTGGATGCGCGGCACGCTGCCCTACGGCGGCTTTCCGTGGGCCCGCATCGCCTTCGCGCAGGCGGAGACCCCCTTCGCCCGCTGGGCAGCGATCGGCGGGGCGCCGCTCGTCACTGCCGCCGTCGCCCTCGTCGCGGTCCCGCTCGTGCTCGTGGTCGTCACCCGGCGACCGCCTGTGGTCGCGCTCGCCATCGCCGTGGTGGCCGTCGTCGGCACCGCTCTCGTCCCGATCCCCACGAGCGGTGACGCGACGGCCCGGGTCGGCCTCGTGCAGGGCAACGTGCCGCGCGCCGGTCTGGACTTCAACGCGGAGCGGCGCCAGGTCCTCGCCAACCACGTCACCGGGACGGAGGCGCTGGCCGCCCGCCACGACGACCTCGACGTGGTCATCTGGCCGGAAAACTCCTCCGACATCGACCCGCTGCGCAATGCCGACGCCGCCGAGCAGGTCCAGCGTGCCCTCGACGCCACGGACACTCCGCTCATCATGGGGGCGATCATCGACGAGCCGGCGCCGGCCGTCTCCAATGCCTCGCTGTACTACCGGCCCGGCGGCGGCGAGCCCGAGCGGTACGTCAAGCAGCACCCCGTCCCCTTCGCCGAGTACGTCCCGCACCGTGACTTCTACCGGCTCTTCAGCGACAAGGTGGACCTCGTGCGCGTCGGCTTCGCCAAGGGAGACCGCAATGCCGCCTTCACCGTCCCGGGCCGCGAGGGTGACTTCTCCGCGGTGCCCACGATCTGCTTCGAGGTGGCCTACGACGGTCTGATGCGCTCGGCCGTGCGCGAGGCCGACGCGAAGGGGGACCCCAGCCTCCTCGTGGTGCAGACCAACAACGCCACCTTCGGCTACACCGCGGAGTCGACCCAGCAGTACGCGATCTCGCGGATCCGGGCCATCGAGCACGGGCGCAGCGTCGCCCACGTGTCGACCGTCGGGGTCTCCGGATTCGTCCACCCCGACGGCAGCACCACCCCGACGACCGACCTCTTCACCGCGGCGCAGCCCGTCGAGGACGTCGTCCTGCGCAGCGGGCTAACGATCTCCGACCGGCTCGGTCCCTGGGTCGAGTGGGGGAGTGCCCTGTTGCTCGCCCTCGCCGTGGCGTGGCGCCTGCGCCACCGCCCCGAGGGTAGGGTCGAGGACCAGCCCCCGTCCGATGACGAGCCGTCCGACCAGACCGAGGAAGCCTCCGCAGGTGCCTGACTCCACCCCCGTGCAGCGTCCGCCGATCGAGCGGGTCGCCGTGCTGATCCCCACGTACAACGAGCGCGACAACCTCCCGCGCATCGTCGAGCGGACCCGCGCCGCGGTCCCGAGTGCCGACGTCGTCGTCCTCGACGACAACTCGCCGGACGGCACCGGTGACGTGGCCGACGCCATGGCCGCGGCCGACCCCCAGGTCAAGGTGCTGCACCGCAAGGGCAAGGAGGGGCTCGGCGCCGCCTACCTCGCCGGCTTCGCCTGGGCACTGGAGCACGGCTACGACGCAGTGGTCGAGATGGATGCCGACGGGTCGCACCGCCCCGAGCACCTGCCGCAGATGCTGGCGGAGGCCGCCGACGCCGACCTCGTCATCGGTTCGCGCTACGTCCTCGGCGGCAAGATCGTCAACTGGCCGCTGGACCGCAAGGCGATCAGCATGGCCGGCAACCTCTACATCAAGCTGATCCTGGGCATGCCGGTCAACGACGCGACCGCCGGCTACCGCGTCTACCGCGCCGACACCCTGCGCACGATCGGCCTCGACGAGGTCGAGAGCGCCGGCTACGTCTTCCAGACCGATCTGACGGTGCGCACCGTCCGGGCTGGGCTCAAGGTCGTCGAGTTCCCGATCACCTTCATCGAGCGGGAGATCGGCGACTCCAAGATGGACGGCGACGTCGTGCGCGAGTCCATGGCCCGGATCACCGGCTGGGGCATCGCGCACCGCAAGGGCCAGGTGCGCCGTCTCCTCGACCGCGAGCCCACCTGGCACCGGCTGTGATCCACGGGCCGACGCCGCGCCGCCGCCGTCGGGTGGCGTGGATCCCGCTCGCTCTGATCGTGTGGGCGATCGTCGAGATCGCTGCGCTCATCGCGGTCGGCCGCTGGATCGGCTTCTGGCCGACCCTGCTGCTCGTCATCGCCCTCTCGGCCCTCGGTGCGTGGTTGCTCCGACGCGAAGGACGGCGTACGGCCACCGCGCTGCGCACGACCCTGCGCAGCGGGCAGATGCCCAGCCGCGAGATCGCCGACGCGATCCTCGTCTTCGTCGGTGGGCTGCTGCTCACCTTCCCGGGCTTCGTCTCCGACGTCGTCGGGCTGGTCTTCGTCCTGCCCTTCACCCGTCCGATCGCGCGCATCGGGCTGGAGGCCGTCGTCGCCCGCAAGCTGCTCGCAGTCGGCCTCGACGTCGCTCCGGGGGAGGCGCGGGTGCGGCGCACCCGCGACCACGACGGAGACGTCGTCGAGGGCGAGATCGTCGACGACTGAGGCGGGACACAGACGAAGGGGGCCGCCGCACCGATCCGGTGCGGCGGCCCCCTTCGTCATCCGCGTGGGTCAGGCGGAGCGCTTGCGCGGCTTCTCGCCACGCTTGGCGCGCAGCAGCGCCAGACGCTCCTCGAGGAGTTCCTCGAGCTCGGGGATCGAGCGACGCTCGAGCAGCATGTCCCAGTGGGTGCGCACGTGCTTCGCCGGCTTGATCTCCGGCTCGGGGCCGTCAACGAGCTTGCCGAGCTTGCCGCAGCGGCACTCCCAGGTGCCGGGGATGTCGGCCTCGACCGAAAAGGGCAGCTCCGTCTTGTGGCCGTCGTCGCAGACGTAGGCCGTGATCTGACGGTCGCTGGGCACGACGTTGTCCGTCGTCTCCATGCTGAAACTGACCATGCGCGTACCGCGCAGCGTGCGCTCTGCCATGTGGCTGTCTCCTGGTGTCTCTCTCGATGTCTGCGCCCCTGCGCACAGACCTCTCATGTCGTGTCAACGCCGTGGGTGCGTCTCGTGTTCCTGCCACACGCGTCCTTGCGGTGCAGTGGCCCCTCCAGCCCGCCGCCACGCACCGGACCGTCAGGGTCGTGCGGGGCAGGATCTGGGGCGACCCCACAGGATAGCGCGTCCTACCGTCCGAGCGCACATCGACGAGATAGCCTCACCTCGTGACTGATGTGACCACGCCTCCGGGGCCGACCACCGCGCTGCGCGCCGAGCCCCAGGGCGGGTGGCGACGGATCCTCGGCTGGGCCATGTGGGACTGGGGCTCGCAGCCCTTCAACACGGTCATCACGACCTTCGTCTTTGCCGTCTACCTGACGAGCGAGAGCTTCGGGTCGACCAACACCACGTCGACGGCCCTGGCCGTCTCGACGGTTGTCAGCGGACTGCTCGTCGCCCTGCTCGCGCCCGTGCTGGGGCAGAACTCCGACCGCTCGGGCAAGGGAGTGCGCAACCTGCGGCTGCAGACCTGGCTGCTGGCGGCGCTGTCGGCCTCGCTCTTCTTCGTCATGCCCGAGCCCGGCTACCTCGTGCTCGGTCTGGTGCTCCTCGGCGCCGGCTCGATCGTCTCCGAGATCGCCAGCGTCAACTACAACGCCTCGATCGAGCAGGTGGCCTCGCCCCGCAACGTCGGCCGGGTGTCCGGCTTCGGCTGGGGGATGGGCTACCTCGGCGGCATCCTCGTGCTCCTGCTCCTGTACTTCCTCTTCATCCAGCCCGAGGTGGGCCTCTTCGGCGTGAGCGACGAGGGCGCGATCGACATCCGCGTCTCGATGCTCGTCTGCGGTTTGTGGATCCTGCTCTTCACCCTGCCGACCTTCGCGGTGCTGCGTGACGCGCCCAAGGAGCCGGGTCCGCGGGTCGGCGTGGTTGCGTCCTACAAGCTCGTGTGGGCCTCCCTTCGCCGGCTGTGGGGGCAGTCCCGGCACACGGTCTACTTCCTCGGTGCCTCCGCGCTCTTCCGCGACGGCCTGGCCGGCGTCTTCGCCTTCGGCGCGGTGCTCGCCGCCGGGACCTTCGAGCTGACGGCCGGCGAGGTCATCATCTTCGGTGCGGTCGCCAACATCGTGGCGGGCATCGCGACGATGCTCTTCGGTCTGCTCGACGACGTCCTGGGACCCAAGCGGGTCATCCTCATCTCGCTCGTCTCGCTCGTCGCCATCGGGATGGCGATCTTCGTCCTCCACGACGGGGGCAAGATGGTCTTCTGGACCCTCGGGCTGACGATGACGGCCTTCGTCGGGCCGGCCCAGGCCGCCTCCCGCAGCTTCCTGGCCAGGGTGATCCCCGAGGGGCAGGGCGGTGAGATCTTCGGTCTCTACGCGACGACCGGGCGGGTGGTGTCCTTCCTGTCCCCGGCGGCCTTCGGCCTCTTCATCTGGATCGGGTCGCTCGTGACGGGCCAGGACAACACGCAGTACTGGGGCATCCTCGGTATCGCCCTCGTCCTCGCGGCGGGACTGGCTGTGCTCGTCCCGGTGAAGACCCCGCAGGCACAGGTGGGGTCACAGGCCGGCTGATCAGCCGGCGAACTCCCAGTGCCACGGCTCGGGGAGGCTGCCACCGGCCGCGGCCCACGAGGGGTGGAACCAGCCGTAGAGCGGCGCGTTCTGCTGCATCCAGGCGTGTGCCGGGTGACCGAAGTTGTTGATGCCGCCGCACAGGTCGAGCGCTTTGCCCAGACCGTGGTTGCTCGTGCCGGGGGCCGCGGCCCAGCCACCGCGGTTCTGCTTGGTGACGACCTGCTCCGCGTACGAGCGGTAGCTGTCGGTGACGCACAGCAGGTTGCCCGTGTCGCGCTGGTAGGCCTTGCTCATCGCGTTGAAGGCCGCCGCCGCCTTGGGCCGCAGCGACTCACCCGGAGCGCCGAGCAGCGGGCAGAGGGCACTCGGCGGGATTTGGCCGTTGGGGTAGGTCTCGGTGTTGGTCGAGCAGGGCTTGGCGTCCTCGAACTCGCTGATGTCCTGCCCGAGGTCCTCGAGCGCGCCCGTCAGCCGGTCGCTGGCGCCCTGGGCCCGGGAGTCCGGCTGGCCGATGAGCGCGTTGACGATCGGGCCGGCCTTCTTCAGCTCGTCGGCGTGCTTGCGGCGCAGCGCGGCCAGCTCGGTCTTGCGCTCCGTGAGGACCTTGTCGGCGCGGGCCTTGGCCCGGTCGGCGCGCTTCTTCGCCGCGGAGGCCCGAGCGAGGGCCTTGTCCTTCTTCTTCGTCAGGGACGTCTGCGTGACGGTGTCCTCACGGACGAGGTCGACGGTGCGGATGCGCTCGTCGGTGAGGTAGGAGAGGTCACCCGCCGAGTTGCCCGAGGTCTGCGAGCCGCCGGTGATGGTGCCAAACATCGTCATCGTGTCGGTGTAGCCACCACCCTGCGTGTAGGTGTCGAAGGCCCAACTGCGCAGGTCCTTGCGCCCCTTCGACAGCCGTGACCTGTAGGCGTCGAGGTCCTTCTGCGCCTGGTCGGCCTCGCTCTTGGCGTCGTCGTACTCCTCCTGCGCCTTCGCCTTCTTCTGCAGCAGCGAGTTGGCCTTCTTGGAGTAGGACCTGAGCGACTTCACCGCAGCGGCGATGTCCTTGTTGTCCTTGAGCAGGTCGGCCGCCAGGGCGTCGGCCTCGGCGATCTGGCTGTCGAGGTCCTCGCCACCGAGCGGGGTGTCGTTGTTGTCACCCTGCGGGGAGGTCGTGTCCTCGGTCCACGCGACGCTCGGGCTCGTGCCGCCGGTGCTGGAGGGGGAGGAGGAGGGGGCCGGCGTCGTCGACGGGGTCACCGGGTCGGTGGGCTCGGCGGATGCCGAGGGCGCCAGGGCCAGACCTGTGGCGCAGCCCAGCGCGAGCACGGCCCGGACGGTCGCGGTGGGGCGACGGGTGGCACGACGCATCGAATGACTCTCCTGACGACAAGCAGACCGGCGACATCCTAGGCCGGAAGTGGGCGCGGGTATACGCCACCGTGACCGGCGACGCAGCCCGACGCGGCGGGTCAGTCCCCCTTCGAGCGGCCGGAGTTGCGGCGCGACCGCAGGCGAACCTGCCGCAGCGAACCTTCCGCGCGGGTCTCGAGGTACGGCTGCTCGTCGACGAGGGTCGACAGCTTCTGGTGGCCGAACGCGCGCGGGTCGAAGTCGGCGTGGGCGCGGCTCAGGTGCTGCCCGACGGTGCCCAGGGTGCTCCACCCGTCGTCACCGGAGGTGGCGTTGACCGCCTTGGTGAGCGCCGACTGGAGGTTGACGCTCGACTCGGGGGAGTCGCCCTTCGGCTCGGGCCGGCTGCTGTCGTCGGGGTCGGCCTCGTCCTCTCGGGCCTGCTCCTGGAGCAGCTCGAGGAAGACGAACTGGTCGACGGCCCGGCGCAGCGACTCGGGGGTCTTGCGCAGACCGAGGCCGTAGACCCGCTTGCCCGACTCCCGCAGCCGGGTGGCCAGACGGGTGAAGTCGGAGTCGGACGAGACGAGGGCGAAGGCCTCGACGTTGCCCTGCCACAGCAGGTCCATGGCATCGATGATCAGCGCGGAGTCGGTCGAGTTCTTGCCCGTCGTGTAGGCGAACTGCTGGACCGGCTGGATCGCATTGCGGTGCAGCTCGGGCTTCCACCCGCCGAGCTGGGTCGTCGTCCAGTCGCCGTAGGCGCGCTTGACGGTGGGCGTGCCGTAGGTGGCGAGCTCCTCGAGCACCGCGCCGATGTGCTTGGCCGAGACGTTGTCGCAGTCGATGAGGACGGCGATGCGGGTCGTGGTGCGGGGGTCGTCCATGACCGCAACCTATCGCGTGGCCCCTCGGCCGAAGGGGGAGGACCGCGGGGGTGCGAGGCGACCTGCCGGTCCCGACGGCCACCGCGGTCCGCAGATCAGGACCGCTTCCTGCTGCGCCGCGGGCGCGGGACCGGTCGCACGACGAGGACCGGGCACGGAGCGGTCGCCTGGACCCGCTGCGCGGTGCTGCCGATGAGGATGGTGTCGCTCAGACCGCGGCTGCCGCTCGCCAGGACGATGAGCTCCATCCCGGACACCTTGGCCGCCCGGTTGATCTCCGTGGACGGTGTCCCGCTACGGACCCGGGTCCGCACCTGCGTGGTCTCCGACCAGTCGTCGAACTCCGCGGCGATGACGGCCACGGCGGCCTCGGCCTCGGCCTTGAAGGAGCTGCCCGTCAGGGCCCGTGGCGCCTTGGCGTCGGGGGAGATCTCGTCGACGAAGGAGACGCTCGCCAGGGGCCGGGTGACGGCGAGGACGAGGATCTGCTCGACCTTGCTCGGGTCGGCGAAGGACTTGAAGTGCCGGGCGGCCCGCAGGGACTGGCGGGAACCGTCGGTCGCGATGAGCACGTGCATGTCAGCTCTCCAGATCGGTCGTGGGGGTGCCGCCGCCGAGCACTCGCTCAGCGATGAAGAGGACGACGCCGACACCAAGCAGTGCCGCGCAGTACAGGAGCGATCCCGGGTCGTCGTAGATGACGTAGCCGAGGATGAGGAAGTTGGCGACGACACCGATCCCGAGCAGGACCCGTGGCGCCCTGAAGGTCTCGTCGGTGCGGTCGTGGCGATCCAGCTTGACGGCCGAGACGATGACGAGGGCGTAGATCAGCAGGGTGAAGACGACGGTGACATTCGCCAGCTGGGCCAGGTCAGCCCCCGAGACGAGCAGCGCAGCGATGACGATGACGGAGAAGAGGATCGCCAGCCAGGGCACCTGCCGGCTGCTCACCTTGGCGAAGGGGGCCGGGACCACGTCCTCGCGGGCCATGCCGTAGAGGATGCGCGACTCGGTCACGAGGCAGACGAGGCAGGTGTTGGTGATGGCCACCATCGCGATGATCGCGAAGATGATCGTCAGCACGGCGACGGAGAGCGGCAGGATCCCCGTCTTGACCACCTCGAGCAGGGCGGCATCGGACTCGGCGAGCTGCTGGATGGGGACGGTGATCGCGGCCGTCACGGCGATGAGGACGTAGAGGACGCCGGCCGTGGCCATGCCACCGATGAGCGCTCGGGGGAAGTCGCGGCGAGGGTTGCGCGTCTCCTCGGCGAGGTTGGCCGCGTTTTCGAAGCCGGTCATCGCGAAGAAGGCGAGGGCGACGCCGGCGAGCAGGCCGAGCGCAGGGTTGCTGTCGGTCGAGAACTCGGTGATCCGTCCGAAGTCCACCTTGCCCTGGGCCGTCGCGACGACGCCGATGACGAGCACGATGACCAGGCCGGTGACCTCGACGAAGGTCATGATCATGTTGGCGACGACCGACTCGGTGATCCCGATGAAGTTGATGATCGCCAGGGCGACGATGAAGCCCAGGGCGACGACCAGCGCGGGCGCCGCCTCCCACACCTCGCCGAAGTACTGGGCGAATCCGGTCGCGAGGGAGCCCGCCGCCGCATAGCTCGCGGACAACATGCAGAAGGTGATGAAGAAGGTCAGCGTCTTGTTCTTGAAGGCCTTGTTGACGTAGAGCGCTGCACCCGCCGCCTGCGGGTACTTCGTCACCAGCTCCGCATAGGCGAGCCCGGTGATCGTCGCGACCGTGACACCGACGGCGAAGGCTGCCCAGAAGGCGCCGCCGACCGCGCCGGCGACGAGTCCGATGAGGACGTAGATGCCGGACCCGAGGACGTCACCGAGCACGTAGAAGTAGAGGAGGCGGCCGCTGACACCTTGCTTCAGCTCGGAGTCGGCGTTGAGCTCGGACGACCCTTCGGGGTTGGCTGTGTCGACGGACATCGGGGTCCTTCCCGCCCGGGCGCGCCGCGGGTGCGGCGCGTGTGTCCCGTGAGCCAGATCACACCGAACGAGGCGTCGTGTCAAACGGAGGGTCGACGCAGCGTGTCGTCAGTCGTCGCCGGACGGGCGCGAGCGAGCCCGCTTGATCTCGCCCCGTCGCGACTTGGCGGCGAGCCGGCGGCGCTGCGATCCGCGGGTGGGTTTCGTGGCCCGACGCGAAGGGGGAGGCGGTGCCAGGGCCTCGCGCAGCAGCGCGGCCATCCGCTCACGTGCGGCGCTGCGGTTGCGTCGCTGCGCACGGTGCTCCGAGGCGTCGACCGTGAGGGTCGTGCCCACGAGCCGGGGTGACAGGCGGGCCAGAGCGCGCTCCCGCTGACGCTCGGTGAGCGATGTCGTCGTGGCGAGGTCGAGGGAGAGCTGGACGCGGGAGTCGGTCGTGTTGACCCCCTGACCGCCGGGTCCACCGGCCCGGCTGAACTGCTCGGTGAGCTCGCCGGCGGGCACGACGAGCCCGTCGGGGACCCCGGGCCCTGGAGGCACGCGCAGCTCGCTCATGACCTCAGGGTCTCACCCGGACGCAGCAGCGGTGTCGAAGTTGTCGGCAGGGGAGTGGGGGAGTCCGGCACCGCTCTCTTCCCAGCGGGCCCGAGCGACGTCGCGATCTGCTTCCGCCGGCGTGACGACGTGCGTCGAGTGCTCGGCCGTGCTCACTTCGACCTGACCAGCGCCACTGCGACAGAGCAGGACTCGAGTGTTGCGCTGGCCCTGGAAGCTCGGCGCGGCGCACAACGGTGTCGGCAGCGCCCCGAGGAGGGGCACGTCGTGCCCGCCCACCCGGAGGGCAACGAGTTCTCGGTGGACAGCCTGCCCGCAGACGGCTGGCGCTGACCGCCTAACGTGAGGTCATGCGTCTGACCGCCGCCGTGCGCGCCTCCGCACGGGACCCCCTGCTGCAGGTCGTCAAGACCGTGCTCGCCACGATCGTGGCGTGGGTCGTCTGCGACCTGCTCATCCCGGACGGGCCGCCCCCGGTCTTCGGAGCCATCGCGGCAATGCTCGTCGTCCAGCCCAGCCTCAACCAGTCCTTGGCGAAGGGGGTGGAGCGCAGCGTCGGCGTCGTGGCCGGGGTCCTCTTGGCCACCGGGATGGGTGTCGTGCTGGGGACGTCGGCGTGGGTGGTGCTGCTCGCGGTGACCGCCGCCTTCGGCCTGTCGTGGGCGCTGCGACTGACCACGGGCTCGGGCATCCAGATCGCGATCAGCGCCTTGCTCGTGCTCACCCTCGGGGCATCGACCCCCGACTACGCCTTCATCCGCATCGTCGAGACGATGATCGGTGCGGTCATCGGCATCGTCATCCACCTGCTCCTCGTCCCGCCGGTCGCGTTGGCCCCGGCGCGGACGGCCCTGGACCTCCTCGGGGTGGAGACGGCCGAGGCGATGGAGCGCCTCGCCGATGCGCTCGTGTCGAAGAAGACCCGGCCGGGGCGCATCCTGCTCATCGTCGATGCGCGGAGGCTGAGCCCCCTTCGCGACGAGGCCCTGGAGACCATCGAGGCGGCCGCCGACTCGCTCACGCTCAACCCGCGCGCGGCGCGCTACCGCGGTGAGCTCGAGGCGATGCGAGAGACGCTCGACCTGCTGTCGCGGATCGGGACCCAGGTGCGGGGGATGACGCGGGCCTACGTCGACCACTACGACGAAGGGGTGCGCGAGGAACCGCTCGTCCCCGGCATCGCCGAGGAGTTGCTGCGAGCGGCCCACGACACCCGGATGAAGCTCCACCTGGCGGTACCCACCGCGGCCGGTGGGCTCGACGACACGGCTCCGGCGCTCACCGAGCCGCTCGACACCAGTGCGCCGCAGGGCATGAGGTGGATCCTCATCGGTTCGCTCATGGAGGACCTCCGACGGATCCGGCACGAGCTGGGCGCCCAGAGCGGGTGACCAGGGGAGACAGGTCGCCGGTGCTGTGGCGTCTGCTGTCGCGAAGACCTCGCCTGTCCCGGGCAGCGCGTGGAGGGAGACCGGGGAGTGGGTCTGCGTCCGCGACCAGGTGAAGTCGATGCCGCGCGCGCCCTTCGGGAGCACGGTGACGGTGCGCCACTGCCAGGGGACATCACCTTCCTTCGCGGGGAAGTGGGTGGCGACGACACACGGCGCGAGGCGGCCGCTCCTCGCACTGCGAAATGACATAATGTGGATTATCGGCGTTGCCGACGACGGGGCCAGCCGTAGTTTCCGGCTCACCCCATCGATCAGCACGCAGGAGCTACATGGGCCAGGTCGTCGACGTCACGCCCGTGTCCACCGGGGGCCTCTAGAGCTCTCCTGTCACTGACGCGCTCGCCACCGGCGACTGCCCGGTATGAGCGTCGGGGCCGCGGCAGTCATCGGCTGCCGCGTCGTCTACTTCTACCGGCTCCTCGGCGTCGTGCTCTTCGAGCCGGCGCAGCGTGGCCTCGTGGCGCTCGACCGTGAGGTCCGGGACCACCACATGCAGGTGCGCAGGATCCACGCGATGGCGCTGGTGTCGGAGAACTCCACGCGCAGACGGGCCGTGCGCGGTCCTCGACGACGTCGACCACCTCTCCCCCCGCCGGTGTCGATGTCCAGCGCAGAGTCGGCGCCGGCGCGCTCGGACCAGAGCAATCTGACATAACTCCATGGAGGCGTTGCTCGGTTGCCCGCCCCTCGAGCCAGCCGAAGCCCCAGCCCGTGACGTCGGCGGCGACCGATTCGGCGCCGAGGACGTCGAAGGAGGCCGCGCGGGCGATCAGTACCCGTCGGGCGTGAAGTCGACCTGCGTCGGCGGGGCCAGGGCCTCCTTGGAGACCACGCGCCGGGCGGAGGTGTAGAGCTTCATGACGGCGTCGGGGTCGTGGGCACGGCCCCGCATGACGGCGGTGAGGACGACAGCAGCCTCGGCCTCCATCGTGCGTCCGTGACTGCGCGCCACCTCACTCAGTCGGGTCTCGACGTCGGAGCCGAAGTCGTGGATCTCGGGTGTCATCTGGATCACATCCCTTCCTCGATCAAGGTACCGCGGTGCCGGGTCCACGTCACGTGAGCAACGCTGCTCAGCGGTGGTCGTGTCTCAGGCCGACACGTCGAAGACCGACCAGCAGAGGTCGTTGCGTCGGGCCATGTCCTCCAGGACGAGCGCTCGGACCTCGTCGGGGATCCGGTCCCGCTGCCAGGCGGCCTCCGTACGCCTGCCGGCCGCTCCCCCGCGCCGGCGCGCCCCCGCCTGCGCGGCCTTGATCGCGTAGGCGGCCGCCCCGAGGTCGTGCTCGGCGACGTGGCCCACGCAGGCCGCCTGGCCGGCCGCGTAGGCGGCGAAGCGCGCGGCTCCGGTCAGCGGTCGCGCAGCGCCCATGGCGTGACCTCCGAGCGCCCGCGCGGCCATCATCGGCATCTCCCCTGCCGCCCAGGCTCGTGCTGCGGCGATCGCCTCGCGGGGTCGTCGGTCCGCAGGGGCCGCTGTCTCGAAGTGCGGGAGCACGTGCTCGGCGCAGTCCGCAGCCCACAGGGCCAGCATCTGGTGGTGCTCGTCGGTGAGCGTCCCGCCACGCCGCACGGTGATCATGCGGGGGTCGCGGACCGGGGGCAGGATCACGGCTCGACCAGGCCCTGCTCACGCAGGGAGGTCAGCGCCGCCCGCACGTCGGCGCGACCCCCTTCGTCCAGCGGCAGCACCGGTCGCGGCAGGTTGGGGCCGCGGACGAGGCTCAGCTGCTCGGCGAGGGCCGAGACCACTCGGTAGCTCCCGTGGGCGCTGAAGAGGCGCCACAGCGGGTCGAGCTGGCGGGACAGGTGCTGTGCCTGTGCGGCGTCGTCGGCGGTCACGGCGTCGACGATCGCGCGGCAGGGCCCCGGCAGCGTCCCCGCGAGGACGCTGTACCAGGCATCGCACCCGGCGACGAGGGCATCGGCCGCCGCCTGGTCGCCACTGGTGCCGATCGCCACCTCGGGCGCGAGGTGGGAGCGAAGGGAGTCCACCCGCGCCCTGGTCGCCTCGACTCCCCCGGTCACGGGCGGGATCTTGATCGCGGCGACGTGCGTCAACTCGCTGATCCGACCGTGCAGCTCGTCGCCGAAGTTCACGTGGGTCGTGCTGGGGTTGTCGTAGACGACGACGGGCACGGAGCTCGCCGCATCGACGTCGGCGAAGAGCTCGTAGACCTCGTCGTCCGTCAGGGCCTGGTAGGTCATCGGCGCGAGCAGCACCCCTGTGGCGCCGGCCGTCTGGGCATCGTCGAGGTGCCGCAGCACCTCGCGCGTCCGGACGTGGCCGATGCCGGCGATGACCGGGACCCCGCCGGCGGCGGAAGCCGCGAGTTCGACGACCCGCCGCCGCTCCGCGCGGTCGAGGTAGGCGTAGCTGCCCGTCGAGCCCAGGGCGGTGATGCTGTCGACTCCCGCCGTCGCGACTCGCTCGACGATGCCGACGAAGGCCGCCTCGTCGACGGCGTCCTGGGCGATGGGTGTGAGGGGGAAGGCGCTCAGGCCCCGCAGGCCGGGTGCAGTCATCATGGCCCCACTCCATCATCCGGATCGGCCCAGAGCGAGAGGACCGCGCGTACGGCGGGGCTGCCGTGGGCACTGGCTCGCCACGCGGCACGGACCTCCCGTCGGGGCGCGGCGTCGAGGTCGCGGATGAGGACGCCGTCGGGGACCTCGGGGCGCGCGAGTCGTGGCCAACGTCGCGCCCGGGCTCACCGGCCGGCTGATCGACGCCGTGGACGCCGGCGACCGTCGGCGGCGGTCAGGCTTCCGCTCGTCAAGGGCTGGCTCACCCGCTGCGATGTGCTCGACGTGCGAGTCGCGGTGGTCGACGGGCCATCCGGCCTGACTCACCGTCGGTCCCTGACGAGACGTCGGACCTCGACCTCGTAGCGGCTGGCCGCTCCGGCCGGGGTGCGGAAGAAGCGGCGCCGCAGACTCCCTTCGACCCGCACGCGGGTGCCGTCCTCCAGGCGTGCCGCCGCACGCCTGGCCGACGCCGACCAGCAGGCGCAGTCGATCGTGTCCACCGGCTGCCCGTCATCTCTCGCGACGACCACCCGCAGCGTCACGAGCTCGTCGCCGCTCGGCAGCGTCCGGCTCGCCGGTGGCCCGCTCACCCGACCGGTGATCTCGACCCGGTTGACCTCCGTCGTGCGCTCCGCCGTCGTGCCCATCACGTCTGCTCCCTGTCGTCGGTGTGGCTCCTACCCTCTCCGCCCGAGCCCTCGACCGGCGGGCCGGCGATGGACCTGTGGACAGTGCGTGGTCGCGCCGAGAGGGTGGTGACATCACGGTTCGGTATACGGCCCAACCACCCCTGTCGGGCACACGTCTGCCGGGACATGGAGATCACACGCCGCACCGTCCTCGGCGCGGGGGCAGCACTCCCCCTCATCGCCGCACCCGCCCGCGCCGGAGCCGCCACGACGAGCGGCCCGAGCCCACGCGACTGGGCCGAGCTCGACTCGGCGCTGCGCGGCAGCATCGCCAGACCGGGGTCGTCGAGCTACAGCAGCCGGGTCCCCCTCTTCGACCCCCGCTGGGACTTCCGCCGACCGGCTGCCGTGGCTCGCGTCCTGTCGACTCGTGACGTGGCCACGTGCGTGACCTTCGCCCGTGACCACGGGCTCCGCGTCACCGGTCGCTCCGGCGGGCACTCCTACGTCGGTGCGTCGGCGACCTCCGGGTCGCTCGTCGTCGACACGCGGAGCCTGCGCAATGTCGTCCTCCGATCCGGTGACACCCAGACGATCGTGGGCGCCGGTGCCGGCCTGTACTCCGTCCACGCCGCACTGGCCCAGCGAGGCCGCTCGATCCCCACCGGCACCTGTCCCACCGTCGGGACCGCAGGGCTCACCCTGGCCGGGGGGCTCGGGGTCGACAGCCGCCGCTACGGCCTGACCGCCGACCGCCTCGTCGGCGCCACGGTCGTCGACGGCCGCGGCCGCATCCACGAGGTCGACGCCTCGCTCGAGTCGGACCTGTACTGGGCGCTCCGGGGCGGTGGTTCCGGCGTCGGGCTCGTCACCATGCTCACCTATCGGACGGTCCCCGCCGCCTCGATGGGCTTCTTCTCGCTGTCCTTCCCGGCGTCCTCCGCCGCCACCGTGCTGCGCCGCTGGCCCGAATGGCTGGCCACCCAGCCCAGGGACACCTGGGCCAATGCGCACGTCGACGTCTCCGGGTCGTCGCTGTCGGTGCGCATCTTCGGCGTCTGTCCACCAGGCAGGCAGGACGCCCGGGCCGCGTCCCTGCGCCAGGGCATCGGCATCACCCCGACCCGGACGAGCACGACCTCGCGCTCCCACCTCGAGGCAGTGAAGTACCTCGGCGGTGGCTCGACGACGCCACGGACCCGGTGTGCGGCCGGGTCCGACATCATCGCCCGGATGACGACCGGGACAGCCGACGCCATCGTCTCCGCCATGCGATCGGCCGGCTCGCGGGGGCTGGCCGCCGCCGCGATCCTCGACCCGCTCGACGGAGCGGTGAGCTCCCCGTCGACGGGGGCCACCCCCTTCCCCTGGCGCTCGCACACCGCGAGCGTGCAGTGGTACGTCGGCCTCCCCTCGTCCGCGACCTCGAGCAGCTATGCCGCCGCGCACGACTGGATCGGGCTGGCGCACGAGCGGCTCGGTGGGCGCAGCGTCGGTGGCTACATCGGCTATCTCGAGTCCGGACGGACCCGCCGTGACTACCTCGCCGACAACGCCACCCGCCACACGCAGGTGAGCGCGGCGTACGACCCCGACGGCGTCATCCTCTGACGCTGACCCGACCCGACCCGCCCCGGGAGCGCCGGGCCCGGTGGGATCCGGTCCCCCGGAGACGCGCGGACGTGCCATCGTGGATCGAGGCGCGCACGACGCGTGGGTGTGCTCCGACCACACCGACCCAGGAGACCTTGTGACGACCCATCCCCGGACGGGCACGACGACAGTCGCCCGCCCCATCGAGCACGGCACGATCCGAGCGGCGCGGCGATGAGCGCCGAGACGCACCGATGGCCTGCCGGCGCCGTCGTCACCGGCGCCGGCCGCGGCCTGGGGCGGCAGATCGCCGGCCTTCTCGTGGAGCGGGGCTACCGGGTGCTCGTCACCGACCTCGACGAGGCGGCGGCGCAGCAGGTGGCGCGCGAGCTCGGCGAGCGAGCGACGGCTCTCGCGCTCGACGTCCGTGACGACGCGGCCGTGCGTGCCGCGCGCGATCGGATCATCGCCGTCGCCGTCGACTGGACGTCTGGGTCAACAACGCCGGCGTGCTCTTCACCGGCCCCGCGTGGGAGCACGACGAGCAGCAGCGCCGCCTGATGATCGAGGTGAATGCGATCGGGACGATGAACGGCACGCTGGCCGCCGTCGAGTCGATGCGTGCCGACGGCGGTGGCCAGGTCATCAACATCGCCTCGCTCGCCGGCCTCACCGCCGTGCCCGGCGAGGGGGTCTACGCCGCCTCGAAGCACGCCGTCATGGGGTTCAGCCTGAGCACCATGGCCGACCTGCGGGCAGCCAAGGTCAAGGACGTGCACATCTCGTGCATCTGCCCCGACGGCATCTGGACGCCGATGCTCCACGACAAGCTCGACGACCCCGGCGCCGCGCTCTCCTTCTCCGGCAAGCTGCTGCAGCCCCACGAGGTCGTGTCCGCGGTGGGCAAGGTCCTCGAGGAGCCGCGGCTGGTCACCACCCTGCCCGGGTGGCGCGGGGCGGTCGTGCGGTTCGGCGACCTCTTCCCGGCTCTCGGGCTGGCCCTGACGCCCTTCGTCGTGCGGCAGGGCGAGCGAACCCAGCGCCGGATGCGCAAGGCGCAGCAGGGCCGCCGGCGGATCGGCTGGCGCTGACCCAGGCGCGAGCGCCACGTTGACCTCCTCCCCGTCGAGCACGAGCGCACGCTCGTCCTTGACGACGGACAGCGAGCTGACCTTCGGGTCGCCGACGACGTCGACGAGGGTCGTGGCCACCAGGGCTCCGGCCATGGCGAAGGGGATGCTGCTGGCGTCGACGTGGCGGCGACGAGCGAGAAGCCGACGACCATGGCGACGTAGGCCCCGGCGTTGACCCCGAGGAGCCCGGGGTCGGCGAGCGGGTTGCGGGTGATCCCCTGCATGAGCGCGCCCGCGATGCCCATCGCGGCACCCACGGTGAGCACGAGCAGGGTGCGCGGGAGACGTGACCCCCCGGATGATCTGGGCGTTGGTGCTGCCGTCGTCGTGCCACGGGGCCGCCACGCGACCTAACCCTCGTGGCCCACGTAGGCCGCCAGGTGCGTGGCGGTGAGGGTCTCCCCCTTCGCCACGAGGTCGGCAGGCGTCCCCTCGAAGACCACCCGGCCCCCGTCGTGACCGGCGCCGGGCCCCAGGTCGATGATCCAGTCGGCGTGGGCCATGACGGCCTGGTGGTGCTCGATGACGATGACCGACTTGCCCGAGTCGACGAGGCGGTCGAGCAGCGCGAGCAGGTTGTCGACGTCGGCCAGGTGCAGGCCGGTCGTCGGCTCGTCGAGGACGTAGACCTCGCCCTTGTCGCCCATGTGCACGGCGAGCTTGAGCCGCTGGCGCTCGCCACCGGAGAGGGCCGTGAGCGGCTGGCCGAGGGTGAGGTAGCCCAGACCCACGTCGACGAGACGAGTGAGGATCCTGTGCGCGGCCGGCAAGGAGGCCGGGCCATCCTTGGCGAAGAAGGCCTGCGCCTCGGTCATCGACATCTCGAGCACGTCCGCGATGTTCTTGCCGGCGAGCTCGTACTCGAGCACCGCCTCCTGGAAGCGGCGCCCCTCGCAGTCCTCGCACGGTGACTCGACCGTGGCCATGACCCCGAGCTCGGTGAAGATCACGCCCGCGCCGTTGCACGTCGGGCAGGCGCCCTCGGAGTTGGAGCTGAAGAGCGCCGGCTTGACCCCGTTGGCCTTGGCGAAGGCCTTGCGCACCGGCTCGAGCAGCCCCGTGTACGTCGCGGGGTTGCTGCGGCGCGAGCCCTTGACCGCCGACTGGTCGACGACGACGACCTCGTCACGGTGGTCGAGCCCCGAGTGGATGAGCGAGCTCTTGCCCGACCCGGCGACGCCCGTCACCGCGACGAGCACCCCGGTCGGGATGTCGACGTCGACGTCCTGGAGGTTGTGGGTGCTGGCCCCGCGGATCTCCAGCGCCCCCGTGGCGGAGCGGACCTCGTCCTTGAGCGCGACGCGGTGGTCGAGGTGGCGCCCGGTGAGGGTGTCGCTGGCCCGCAGCTCGTCGACGGTGCCCTCGAAGACGATCTCGCCCCCCTTCGACCCCGCCATGGGGCCGAGGTCGACGGCGTGGTCGGCGATGGCGATCGTCTCGGGCTTGTGCTCGACGACGAGCACGGTGTTGCCCTTGTCTCGCAGCCGCAGGAGCAGGTCGTTCATCCGGTCGATGTCGTGCGGGTGCAGACCGATCGTCGGCTCGTCGAAGACATAGGTGACGTCGGTGAGCGAGGAGCCGAGGTGGCGGATCATCTTGGCCCGCTGGGCCTCGCCGCCCGACAGCGTGCCGGCGGGACGGTCCAAGGAGAGGTAGCCCAGGCCGATCTCGGTGAAGGAGTCGAGCAGGTGCTGCAAGCCGGCGAGCAGCGGCCCGAAGCCAGGCTCGTCGAGCTCGCGCACCCAGGCCGCCAGGTCGTTGATCTGCATCGAGCACAGGTCGGCGATGCTCTTGCCCTCGATCTTCGACGCGCGCGCCTCCGGCGTCAGGCGAGTGCCCTCGCACTCCGGGCAGGTCTGGAAGGTCACGGCCCGCTCGACGAAACGGCGCACGTGCGGCTGCATCGCCTCCGGGTCCTTGGAGAGCATCGACTTCTGGATCTTGGGGATGATCCCCTCGAAGGTGAGGTTGACGCCCTCGACCTTGATCTTCGTCGGTTCGCTCCACAGCATCGTCTCGAGCTGCTTCTTCGTGAAGTCCTTGATCGGTGTGTCCATCGGCAGACCCATGCCGGCGAAGAGGCGGCCGTACCAGCCGTCCATCGAGTAGCCGGGGACGGTCAGGGCCCCGTCCTCGAGCGTCTTGGTGTCGTCGTAGAGGGCCGTGAGGTCGATGTCGCTCACCTGCCCCATGCCCTCGCAGCGCGGGCACATGCCGCCGAGGTAGACCGCCTGCTTGACCGTCTTGCGCTCGGTGTGGGTCCCCTTGTCGGTCGTCATCGACCCGCTCGCCTTGCGCGTGGGGACGTTGAAGGAGAAGGCAGTCGGCGGGCCGACGTGCGGCTGGCCGAGCCGCGAGTAAAGGATGCGGAGCATGGCGTTGGCGTCGGTCGCCGTGCCCACCGTCGAGCGCGGGTTGGCCCCCATGCGCTCCTGGTCGACGATGATCGCCGTCGTCAGCCCCTCGAGGTGGTCGACGTCGGGCCGCGCCAGCGAGGGCATGAAGCCCTGGAGGAAGGCGCTGTAGGTCTCGTCGATGAGCCGGCGCGACTCGGAGGCGATCGTCCCGAAGACGAGCGAGCTCTTGCCCGAGCCCGAGACCCCGGTGAAGACCGTCAGCCGCCGCTTGGGCAGGTCGACGCTCACGTCCTTGAGGTTGTTTTCCCTCGCTCCCTGCACCCGGATGAGGTCGTGGCTGTCGGCGGCGTGCGGCATGGGTGCTCCAGACGATGGGGTCGAGGCGGGTCTGCTTGAGCAAAGCAGATGCTGGCCACATGTCGCATCCGGCCCCGCACGGCCTCCTCGTGCTGCACACTCTGGGCGTCCTCGGTCATGCGAGTGCCGGCGCCATCGCGGCACGTGACCGATCGCGGCCGGGCGATGGGAGAGCGAGACCTCGCCGCCGAGCTGGACTCGGCTTCCCGCTCGGGAGCGACGACCCCACCGGCTGAGTCCCACCGATCCTCCGCTGGACGACCACTTGCGATAGATAGGAGTCCTATGTAACGTGGCGGGACGTGCCCGACGACTCCATCGACCAGACCGCGAGCGACCTCGTCACCTATGCCGCCCGTCTCGTCCGCGCCTCGCGCCAGCACATCCACCGCACTCCCCCCGCCGGCATCCGCGTCCTGTCGCTCGTCGACGAGCACGGCCCCACCGGCATCGGACGACTCGCCGAGCTCGACCGCACCTCCCAGCCGACGATGTCCGGGGCCGTCGCGACGCTCGTCGAGCGCGGCTGGGTCACCAAGGAGCCCGACCCGTCCGACGCCCGCGCCACGAGGGTCACCCTCACCGACGCCGGACGCCGCGCGCTCGCGGTCGTCCGCGAGCGCAGCGCCACCACCGTCTCCCGGGTCATCCGGGAGCACCCCACCCTGACCCCCGAGGACCTCGCGACCGCCGTCACGGTGCTGCGCGCGGTGCTGGAGGCCAGCTCGTCCCAGCAGGAAGGTCAGCAGTGACAACCCCCGCAGTACCCGCCGAGACCACCCCGTCGATGTGGAAGCAGCCGCGCGCCGTGTGGGCCGTCGCCTTCGCGTGCGTCATCGCCTTCATGGGCATCGGCCTCGTCGACCCGATCCTCAAGCCGATCGCCGACGAGCTCGGCGCCACCCCGAGCGAGACCTCGCTCCTCTTCACCAGCTACATGGCGATCATGGGCGTGGCGATGCTCGTCGCCGGCTTCATCTCCTCGCGCATCGGCGCCAAGCGCACCCTCATCGCCGGCCTGACCCTGATCATCGTCTTCTCCGCGCTCGCCGGGATGTCCGACAGCATCGGGGCGATCGTCGGCTTCCGCGCCGGCTGGGGCCTGGGCAACGCGCTCTTCGTCGCCACGGCCCTGTCGACGATCGTCGTCGCCTCCGCCGGAAGTGTCGGCCAGGCGGTGATCTTCTTCGAGGCCGCCCTGGGCCTGGGCATCGCCGTCGGCCCGATCGTCGGCGGTCAGCTCGGCTCGATCTCCTGGCGGGCCCCATTCTTCGGGGTCGCGGTCCTCATGGTCGTGGCCGTGGTCGTGACCTCCTTCCTCCTGCCGCCCACTCCCCCGTCGGGCCACAGGACCTCGCTCGCCGCGCCGCTGAGGGCGCTGCGTCACCCGGGTCTGCTCACCGTCGCCCTCACCGCGCTCTTCTACAACATGGGCTTCTTCACCCTGCTCGCCTTCACCCCCTTCCCCCTCGACATGACCGCCTCGCAGGTGGGGTGGGTCTTCTTCGGCTGGGGCGTGCTCCTCGCCATCACCTCGGTCAAGACCGCCCCGTGGCTGCAGCGCCGCTTCGGCACGATCCCCTCGATCATCGGCGCCCTGACGCTCTTCGGCCTCGACCTGGCGATGATGGCGCTGCTCGTCGACTCCAAGGCGGCGCTGGTCATCGGTGTCGTCCTCGCCGGTGCCTTCCTCGGGGTCAACAACACCCTCATCACGGAGGCCGTCATGGGCTCGGCGCCCGTCGAGCGACCGGTGGCCTCGTCGGCCTACTCCTTCGTGCGCTTCGCCGGCGGTGCCGTGGCCCCGTGGGCCGCCGGACGACTCGGCGAGGAGGTCGGCATGAGCGCCCCCTACTGGATGGCGACGGTGGCCGTCCTCATCGGCGTCGGCATCTTCGTCTACGGCTCGCGCTACCTGCGCGGCGAGCAGACGCCCGCTGCGCACAGCCCGGCCGAAGGGGAGGCCGTCCTCGTCGGCGACGCGGACTGAGCGGCCCTTCGAGACGGTCGCTTCGCGACCTCCTCAGGGATCGGGGAGGGCAACTACCCCAGGTCGAGGAACATCACGTGCAGCCCGACGGGGCCGTGCTCCGGGTGGTCGAAGGCCCCCGGGACGGTACCGATGACAGCGAAGCCGAGCGAGCGCCACAGCCCCACCGCACGGTCGTTGGTCTCGACCACGGCATTGAACTGGATGCCGGCGTAAGCCTGCTCGCGCGCCCACCCGATGACGTGCTCGCCGAGCGCCCGGCCCACTCCCCTGGTCCCGGCCTCCGGGTCGACCATGAAGGACGCGGTGGCGATGTGCGACCCGCGTCCGGGCCGGTTGGGCCCCATCTTCGCCGAGCCGATGACCCGGTCACCCGACTCGGCGACGACGGTCCGGCCGGGCGCCGCCTCCATCCACAACGCGTGCGCCTGGGGGGACGTGAGCCCCTCCGGGTAGGCGTAGGTCCGCCCGTCGTCGACGATGCGGGCCCAGAAGGGGAAGATCTGCGACCAGTCCTCGTCGGTGGCCGCGCGGATCGTCAGGTCGCTGCTCACCGGGTCAGCATCGCACCCGGGAGCGTGGCAGGCTTCGCGGGTATCGCAACGACGCGACGACGGAAGGTGACCATGACCCAGCCCGCACTCCCTTCGTACTCCTCCGGCACCTCGGACGCACCCCTGCTCGGCGACACGATCGGGGGCAACCTCGAGCGGACCGTGGCGACCCACGGTGACCGCGAGGCACTCGTGGACGTGCCGAGCGGCCGCAGATGGACCTATCGCGAGCTGCTCACGGACGTCGACGCCGTGGCGCGTGGCCTCATGGCGAAGGGGGTGTCCGCCGGCGACCGGGTCGGCATCTGGTCACCCAACTGCGCCGAGTGGACGATCCTGCAGTATGCGACGGCGCGGGTCGGTGCCGTGCTCGTCAACATCAACCCGGCCTACCGCTCGCACGAGCTGACCTACGTCGCGCAGCAGTCCGGCCTGCGGATGCTCGTGAGCGCCCAGCAGCACAAGACCTCCGACTACCGGGCGATGGTCGAGGAGGTGCGGGGTCAGCTGCCCGACCTGCGAGAGGTGGTCTACATCGGCGACCCCTCGTGGGAGGAGCTCGTCGCCGGGGGCGTCTCGGTCACCGAGGACCAGCTCGCCGAGCGCGGCGCCGGTCTCACCCCCGACGACCCGATCAACATCCAGTACACCTCGGGCACGACCGGCTTCCCCAAGGGCGCCACCCTCAGCCACCACAACATCCTCAACAACGGCTACTTCGTCGGCGAGCTGATCCGCTACACCGAGGCCGACCGGATCTGCATCCCCGTGCCCTTCTACCACTGCTTCGGCATGGTCATGGGCAACCTGGCGGCCACCTCGCACGGGGCGTGCATGGTCATCCCGGCACCCTCCTTCGAGCCGGCGGCCACCCTCCGGGCGGTCGTCGACGAGCG
Organism: Janibacter sp. RAF52; assembly: GCF_052114035.1. Taxonomy (NCBI): domain Bacteria; kingdom Bacillati; phylum Actinomycetota; class Actinomycetes; order Micrococcales; family Intrasporangiaceae; genus Janibacter; species Janibacter sp. RAF52. Next base: position 178,493 of record NZ_JBFRDY010000003.1, read on the forward strand.
GTGCACCTCGCTCTACGGCGTGCCGACGATGTTCATCGCCGAGCTCGGGCTCCGCGACTTCGCGGACTACGACCTGTCGAGCCTGCGCACCGGGATCATGGCCGGGTCGACCTGCCCGGTCGAGGTGATGAAGCGCGTCGTCGCCGAGATGAACATGGCGGAGGTCGCCATCAGCTACGGCATGACGGAGACCTCCCCCGTCTCGACGATGACCCGCACCGATGACGACCTGGCCCGCCGCACGGAGACGGTCGGCCGGTCGATGCCGCACATCGAGTCCAAGGTCGTCGACCCGGTGACCGGTGTGACCCTGCCGCGTGGTGAGACCGGTGAGCTGTGCACCCGCGGCTACAGCGTGATGCTCGGCTACTGGCAGCAGCCGGACAAGACCGCCGAGGCGATCGACGTCGCCCGGTGGATGCACACCGGAGACCTGGCGACGATGGACGAGGACGGCTACGTCGAGATCGTCGGCCGGATCAAGGACCTCGTCATCCGGGGCGGCGAAAACATCTACCCGCGCGAGGTCGAGGAGTTCCTCTACACGCACCCGTCGATCGCCGACGTGCAGGTCATCGGCGTGCCCGACGAGCGCTACGGCGAGGAGCTCATGGCGTGGGTCGTGCTCAGGGAGGGCGTCGCCTCGCTCACCGCGGACGACGTGCGCGAGTTCGCCGCCGGCAAGCTCGCCCACTACAAGATCCCGCGGTACGTCCACGTGACCGATGCCTTCCCGATGACGGTGACGGGCAAGGTCCGCAAGGTCGAGATGCGGGAGCAGGCGGGCGAGATCCTGCGCGCCGACTGAGCCGGACGCACGAAGGGTGGTACCCCGGAGACCGGGGGTACCACCCTTCGTCATGTGGTGCGGTGGGTCAGACCTGCTGGTCGCCCGTCGACGACGGCTCGGACGGGGCCTGCGCCTTGTCCGAGAGCCGGTCGAGGGTGCGAGCCGCGGCGTCGCGGCCTTCGAGGCCGAAGGCCAGCGCCGCAGCCGCGGCGCCACCGACGACGAGTGCGCCGAAGCCCAGCTCGATGATCGGGTCGGCGATGCCCATGTACTTCAGGCCCATGGCGACGAAGAGGACGATCGTCGCGTCCTTGACGATCGTCGCGCCGACACCGGTGAGCAGCTTCGCCAGGAGGTTGGCGATGAAGAGCCCGGCCGCGATGATCGCCGCGCCGAAGATCACCTTGTCGCCGAGACCGAGGACCTCGCTGAGGAAGGCCGTGATCTGCGGGGAGTCGAGCAGCTGCGCGGCCATGACCGCGAAGAAGAGCACGATGGCGATCTGGGCGATCTTGGCGACGACGGGCACGACCTTGGTGTCCGCGGGGAGCACGTCCAGCTCGGCGATCTGCCGGTCGAGGCCGACGCCGTCGAGGACCTGCTCGACGATGTCACCGACGCAGCGGGCGATGAAGACACCGAGGGCGAGCATGAGCCCGGCCGCGATGATCACCGGCACGGCGTCGAAGATCGACTGGAGCATCTGCTCGGCGGGTCGGGAGACCGACTGGATGCCGAGGATCTGCAGCGCGGCGATCGAGACGACGATCATGATGAGCGCGTAGACGACCGTGGCGACCGTCTTCGGGATCGAGGCACCCGACCCCTGCGGTGCCGCGGAACCGCCGTAGCCGTGCGGCGGCTGGGGCTGGCCCGGGTGCGGAGCCGCCGGCTGACCGGGCGGCGGGGGCGGCGGACCGGCCGGCGAGGTCGCCGGGGCGCCGGGGAGGGAGCTCGCCTTGCTGCCGGCACTCTTGAGCCACCGGTCGAAGGGCATCGCCGCGAGCGCGGTGTGCACGAGCTGACGCACGACCTTGGCGAGGAGCGCACCGACGAAGAAGACGATCCCGGCGCCGATGAGGTTGGGCAGGAAGCCGAGGACCCCGTCGACCATCCCCTGGATCAGGGTGAGCACCTGGCTCAGGCCGAGGAGCTGGAGGATCGCGACGAGACCGAGCATCCAGACGACGAGGGACCCGATGGAGCCCAGGGTCGTGCCGACGCTCGCGCCGTCGGCGCCCGCGCGCTGCAGCGCCGGGATCTTGCCGGACAGCTTGGTGAAGAGCGACTTGACGATCAGCCACGTCCGGCCCTCCGTGACGGATGAGAACCGCTCTCCTCGTGTGGATCCCGTCTCGAGGGCGTCCTCGGCTGGCTAGGCTGCAGGCATGACGCACACCCGTCGCGCCGTGGCCCCCCTGCTTGCCGTCGGCATCCTGCTCTCCGGCGGCTGCTCGGCCATCGACTCCCTGCCGGGGGTGGGTGACAGCGCCTTCGAGGACGCCCTCGAGGTCACCCCGTCGGGCGAGGAGCCGCTCGTCCTCTTCTTCAGCGACGCGGAGAGGATCCGCGAGGAGATGGGCCCCGGCGGTGACGGGGACCTGATGTACGTCGGCGCTCCCGAGTACCTCACCGGCTCCGGCCCCTCCCGTGACGGCGTCGAGGACCTCGTCACGGCCTACACCGACGACGCGGTCTGGGGCATGCGGACACGACAGGAACTCAACCGGGTCGAGGTCGTCGAGGGCCCTGTGGCGCCCGGCGTCCGCGACTACCTCGAGGCCCAGGGCTGGACGTCGGAGGACGACGCGACCTGGACCGGCCCAGCGGGGAGCGGTCGCGGGGCGCGAGCGTCCGTCGGTGACGAGCGGGCCTCCTTCGTCGTCGACCGCACCGGAGATCCCGATGCCGTCCTCGGCGACGTGGGCTCCGGGGGGCTCGCCGAGTCCCCGAGGCTCGCGCCCCTGCTCGACTGCATCGGCGACGACCCGCTCGCGGTGAGCTTCATCAGCCGCTCGACCCCCGACGCCGGGGTCGCGGCCTACGCCGTGGTCACCGACCTGGCCGACGACACCCTGCAGCACCGGTCCTGCGTCCTCGCCGACGGCAGCACCGACACGGCACGCGAGCTCATGGAGGGCACCGCTGACTCTCGTGTCGTCCGGGCGGAGGACGTGCAGGTCGACGGGCAGGTGCTGAGCGCCGACCTCACCTTCGTCGACGGCAAGGGTGGTGACGGCGCCGGCTACCGGCTGCACCAGCAGGTCGTGGAGTCACCTCCGCCGGGATGGTGACCATGCGCTGCCGCCACTACGACGCCGGGGAGTGCCGATCGTGCACCCTCATGGGCACGCCCTACGAGCAACAGCTGGCCGACCTCGACGCCCACGTGCGCGAGGTCCTCGCCGAGATCGTCCCGCACGATGTCTGGGACGCTCCCGTCGTCGGCCCCGAGTCCGCCTTCCGCAACAAGGCCAAGCTCGTGGTGGGCGGGACGAAGGGAGCACCCACCTTCGGCATCCTCGACGCCGACCGCCGGGGCGTCTCGCTGCCGGAGTGCGGGCTCTACGAGCCCCGGCTCGCCGCAGCCCTCGACGGTCTGCTGCCGGCCGTCGCCGAGCTCGGGCTGACCCCCTTCGACGTCCCGGGACGTCAGGGCGAGCTCAAGCACCTCATCGTCACCGGCTCGCCCGACGGGGAGCTCATGGCGCGCTTCGTGCTCCGCTCCCCCGGGCAGATGGGTCGGGTCGAGCGCGGGCTCGACCTCCTGCGCAAGGCCGCCCCCGGCCTGCGGGTGGTGTCGGTCAACCTGCAGCCGGAGCACAAGGCGGTCCTCGAGGGCGAGGAGGAGGTCGTGCTCACCCCGGCCGACACCCTGCCGATGCGCGTCGGCGAGATCGTCTTCCACCTGCGGCCGCGCAGCTTCTTCCAGACCAACACGACGGTGACGACCGCGCTCTACGGGCAGGCCCGTGACTGGGTCGGGCTGATCGACCCCGGCAGCGTGCTCGACCTCTACTGCGGTGTGGGTGGCTTCGCGCTCAACGCTGCCCTGGCGCTCGGTCGCCAGCGGCGCGTCGCGGGTATCGAGGTCGCCCCCGATGCGGTGCTCAGCGCGCGCCGGTCGGCGGGCGAGCTCGGCCTCGACGTCGACTTCACGGTGGGTGACGCGAGCGCCCTCGACGCGCTCGACCACGACCTCGTCGTCGTCAACCCGCCGCGTCGCGGGATCGGGCCGGACCTGTGCGGCGCCATCGAGGCTGCCCGACCGGACCACGTCATCTACTCCAGCTGCAATGCCGCGAGCCTCGCCGGTGACCTGGCAGCGCTCCCGGGCTACACGGTGCGGCAGGCACGCGTCTTCGACATGTTTCCCCAGACGCGCCACCACGAGGTCCTCGTCCTGCTCGAGCGCGCCTGAGCGGGCTCAGGGGCTCGTGCCGATGATCGCGACGAGGCCGAGGATGAAGACGACGTAGCCGACGACGAGCAGCACGATGAAGCCGAGGAGCGCTGTGCCCACGATGCCGACGAGGCGCCCGATGACCGCGTGGTCCCGGTTGGTCCACCCCATCTCCGGGTGGGCGTCGATCTCCTCAAGGGCCTTCGAGCCCATGATCCAGCCGATGATGCCCAGACCAGGGACCATGGTCAGGCCGATGATGCTCAGCACCAGGGACGTGGTCGCGTTGCCGTGCGATCGCGGCATCGGCGGGTACGAAGGGGGCGGCAGCTGGGGCGTCGTCATGGTGCCTCCACCGTAGGGGCCCGCGACCGTCCCGACCACGGGGAGGTCTCCCCTTCGTCCCGCGTCGTGATGCGGCCGGAGGGCAGCTCGGGTCTAGGGTCGTGACCGCGGTCACCCCGCACCACCCGTCGACAGGACAGCAGATGCGCGCACTGGTCAAACCCCGCCGAGGCCCAGGCCTCGAGCTGACCGACGTCCCTGAGCCCCACGCCGGTGACGACGAGGTCCGCGTCCGGGTCCTGCGTGCCGGCCTGTGCGGGACCGACCTGCACCTGCACGGCTGGGACGACTGGGCCGCCGGTGCGGTGCCGAGCACGCCCCAGATCATCGGTCACGAGTTCTACGGCGAGGTCGACGAGGTCGGTCGCAACGTGACGAGCGTGCGGGTCGGCGACCGGGTCTCCGGCGAGGGCCACATCGTCTGCGGCACCTGTCGCAACTGCCGCGCGGGGCGTCGCCACCTGTGCATCAACACCATCGGTGTCGGCGTCAACCGTGACGGCGCCCTCGCCGACCAGGTCGTCATCCCGGCGACCAATGTCTGGGTCCACCACGACGACATCGACCCCGACCTCGGCGCGGTCTTCGACCCGCTCGGCAACGCGGTCCACACGACTCTCTCCTTCCCCCTGGCCGGGGAGGACGTCGTCGTCACCGGTGCCGGCCCCATCGGCGTCATGGCCGTGGCCATCGCCCGGCACGTCGGGGCGCGGCACATCGCCGTCACCGACCTGTCCGATGCCCGCCTCGAGCTCGCGAGGGGAGCTGGCGCCGACCTGCTCGTCAACGCCGCCCGCTCCGACCTCGGCCAGGCCATGCGAGAGCTCGGCATGAAGGAGGGGTTCGACGTCGGTCTCGAGATGTCGGGTGCCCCACCGGCGGTCGCCGACATGATCGACCACCTCAACCACGGCGGGCGGATCGCGATGCTCGGCCTGCCCAGGGACGCCTACCCCGTCGACTGGGGCAAGGTCATCACGCACATGATCACCATCAAGGGGATCTACGGCCGGGAGATGTACGACACCTGGTACACGATGAGCTCGATGCTCTCGACGTCACCGGTGCTGCGGGAGGCCATCTCCTCCGTCATCACCCACCGCTTCCCCGCGGAGCAGTGGGAAGAAGCCTTCGCCACGGCCGCCTCGGGAGAGTGCGGCAAGGTCATCATGGACTGGAGCTGAGCATGTACACGATCAAGGACGACCTGACCGCCACCCTGCAGGAGATCCGTGACGCGGGTCTGTGGAAGGACGAGCGCCGCCTGACGAGCGCCCAGCAGGCGCACATCACGACGACCACCGCCGAGGCGATCAACTTCTGCGCCAACAACTACCTCGGGCTGGCGGACCACCCGCAGGTGCGGGCGGCGGCCGCGGACTCGCTCGACGAGTGGGGCTTCGGCATGGCGAGCGTCCGCTTCATCTGCGGCACCCAGGAGCTGCACACGCGTCTCGAGGCGGCGCTGTCCGACTGGTTCGGGACGGAGGACACGATCCTCTACTCGAGCTGCTTCGACGCCAACGGCGGCGTCTTCGAGGTCCTCTTCGGCGCCGAGGACGCGATCATCTCCGACGCCCTCAACCACGCCTCCCTCATCGACGGGATCCGGCTGAGCAAGGCCGCCCGCTACCGCTACGCCAATGCGGACATGGACGACCTGCGCGCCCAGCTCGAGGCGGCGAAGGGAGCCCGCCGCACCGTCATCGTCACCGACGGCGTCTTCTCGATGGACGGCTACCTCGCCCCGCTGGAGCAGATCTGCGACCTGGCCGACGAGTACGGCGCGATGGTCCTCGTCGACGACTCCCACGCCGTGGGCTTCGTCGGTGAGGGTGGTGGCGGCACCCCCGAGGCCTGTGGCGTCGCCGACCGCGTCGACCTGCTGACCGGCACGCTCGGCAAGGCCCTGGGTGGGGCGAGCGGTGGGTACGTCAGCGGGCCCGCCGAGGTCATCGCACTGCTGCGTCAGCGCTCGCGGCCCTACCTGTTTTCCAATGCCGTGGCCCCGGTCGTGGCGGCCGGCTCGCTGACCGCCATCGAGATCGCGCGGGGGTCGGACGATGCGCGGGCGACGCTGCGGCGCAACACGCTCATGTTTCGCGAGCTGATGACCGAGTCGGGCTTCGACCTGCTGCCCGGCGACCACCCGATCACGCCGGTGATGTTTCCCGGCGAGGACGGCGCCCGACAGGCGGCGCAGATCGCCGACGCCATGCTCGGGCACGGCGTCTACGTCATCGCCTTCTCCTACCCCGTCGTGCCGAAGGGTCAGGCCCGCATCCGGGTGCAGCTGTCGGCCGCCCACAGCGAGGAGGACGTGCGCACGTGCGTGCGGGCCTTCGTCGCGGCCCGTGACGAGGTGCTCGGCGCAGCGGACTGACGCCTCACTCGAAGGGCGCGAGGTCGCCCGCCCCGTGGCGGGCGACCTCGGCCTCCCCGGACGAGAGGTCGACGACGGTGGTCGGCTCGGTGCTCACCTCGCCGGCGTCGATGACGATGTTGACCTGGTGGTCGAGAGCCTCCTTGACGTCCCACCCGAAGGTCGGCGTCTGGGTCTCCCCCGGCAGGAGGAGCGTCGAGATGAGCATCGGGTCGCCGAGCCCGGCGAGCAGAGCCTGCGACAGCGGGTGGTCGGGGATGCGCACGCCGACGGTCTTCTTCTTGGGGTGCAGCAGCCGCTTGGGCACGTCCTTCGTCGCCGGGAGGATGAAGGTGTAGGGCCCCGGTGTCGCGGACTTCACCGCGCGGAAGACGGCGTTGTCGACGTGGACGAGCTGCCCGAGCTGCGCGAAGTCGGCGCACAACAGCGTGTAGTGGTGCTTGTCGTCGAGCCGGCGGATGTCTCGGATGCGGTCCTTGACGGCTTGGTCGTCGAGCCGGCCTCCGAGGGCGTAGCCCGAGTCGGTGGGGAAGGCGACGAGGGCACCCTCGCGGATCCGCTCGACCACCTGGGCGACCGTGCGGGGCTGGGGGTTGTCGGGGTGGACTTCGACGAAGGTGGCCATGGGTCCACCGTAGGCCCACCGGGCATCCGTGCGCCCGGACGGTCTCAGGGCTGGTGCGTCTCGTCGGCGAGCTCGCGGGCGAGGGAGGCCGCGAGGGACTTGGCGGTGCGCCCGACCCCGATGAGGGTGGCCGAGGCGGGCCCGGTCCAGTCGCCGTAGCCGACGAAGCAGACCCGGCGATCCTTCGTCGACCGGTTGTCCACGACCTCCGGGTAGCCGTCCGAAGTCCGCAGCCGCAGGGAGCGCAGGTGCCGCAGGGCCGGCCGGTACCCGGTGCACCAGATGATCGCGTCGAGGTCGAGGAGCTCCCTCCCGATGACGGCGCCCGACGGGACGATGCGGTCGAACATCGCCCGGACCCGCAGGGCCCCCTGGGCCCGGGCCTCCCGGACCCGGGGAAGTGCGACGATCTCCCCGATGATCGCCTCGGTCTGGGCGCGGGCATCGCCGGCCGCCTGCAGTCGCGCGGTGGTCCGGTCGAAGAGGTGCCGACCGTCGACGTCGTCGGGCAGGAAACGCAGCCGTCGGGCCGACACCAGCGACACCCGTTCGGCGACGTCGACGAGGTCGGCGGTGATCTGCACGCCCGAGTTGCCGCCCCCGACGACCGCGACCCGCTGCCCGGCGAAGTCGTCGGGACCCCGGTAGTGGGCGCTGTGCAGCTGGGTCCCGGCGAAGTCGGTCCGCCCCTCGACGGTCGGGACGAAGGGGGCCGCCCACGTGCCTGTGGCACTGACGACGTACCGGGTCCGGATCTGCCCGACGTCGGTGAGCACGGTCAGCCCGTCGTCGTCGGCGATCACGTCGCTCACGACGACCGGACGCTGCACGTCGAGGTCGTAACGCTCTTCGTAGGCCCGCAGGTAAGCCAGCACGTGCTCCACCGGGGGGAAGGCGTCCGGGTGCGGCGGCATCGGCCAGCCCGGCAGCGAGGAGTAGGCCGACGGCGAGAAGAGTCGCAGCGAGGGCCAGGTGCTCTGCCAGGCACCGCCCGGCTCGTCCTGCGCGTCGAGGACGACGTGGTCGACTCCGGCGCGACGCAGGTGGTAGGCCGTGGCGAGACCCGCCTGTCCCCCACCGATGACGACCACGTCGACATCACCGAGCATGTGACCTCAGGCGTCTTCGGCGGTCATCTCGACCGGCGTGCCGATCTGGACGGTGCGGGAGACGGTGCACAGGCGATCACGGGACTGGGCCACGGACCGCGGGAAGGCCGCGCGTGCGGCGTCGCCCCCTTCGCCCTCCGGGAAGCCGAGCCGGAAGGTCACCTCGAGGTCGGTCATGTGGTTGCCCTGCTCGGGTGAGGAGGCCTTGGTGCCCTCGGCAACGACGACGAAGCTCTCCGGCTCGGCCCGGCGGGAGGTGATGTGGTCGACGTCCACGGAGCTGCAGCCGGCGAGCGCGGCGAGCAGCAGCTCGACGGGGGTGAAGTCGTCGGTGGTGCCGTCACCGATGGTGATCGTGCCGCCACGGGCATTGCGCAGCTCGTACCGGCCGAGTTCCAGCCGCGTCAGCTCGACACTGCGGTGGCCCTGGCCGGTACCCCCCGTGGTCTCGTCGCTCGTCATCCCAACCTCCGCATGTCGTCGTGGTGCGGCCGGATGGGCCGCGTGCCGATCCTCGCAGACATCGCCGCACTAGGCTGCACGCATGCCAGCCACCCGCTCCGGCCGCCTCGTCCTGCTGCGCCACGGTGAGACGGAGTGGAGCCGCGACGGGCTGCACACGGGCCTCACCGACCTGCCGCTCACCGACCACGGGAGGGCGCAGGCCGCGGAGGCCGGCGAGCGGCTGCGCGCCCACGGCGTCGAGCCCGCTCTCGTCCTCTGCTCCGACCTGCGGCGTGCCGCCGACACGGCCGAGCTGGCCGGTCTGCGGGCGCAGACCGACGTCGACCTGCGCGAGTGGGACTACGGCGGGTACGAAGGGAGGTCGACCGCCGAGATCCGCGAGGAGACGGGCACGGCGTGGGACGTCTTCCGGGACGGTGTCGTGCCGGGTCCGACGCCCGGTGAGACGGTCGAGGAGGTCGCGGCACGTGCCTCCCGGGTGCTGCGACGGGTCACGCCGACGCTGGCTGACGGTGACGTCGTCCTCGTCGGGCACGGGCACACCTCACGAGTGCTCGCGACGGTCTGGCTGCGCACCACTCCACGACTCGCGGCGGGTCTCACTCTCGATGCCGCCCACCTGGCTGTGCTGGGCCACCACCGCGAGGACCCCTGCATCATCAGCTGGAACTGCTGACGGCAGCGCCGACTCAGGGCAGCGGCCAGGTGTGCACCGGCTCGTTGGTGTGCATGTGCTGCCCGTAGAGCCGGGTCATCTCGGCCAGCGCCGCTGACCGGTCCAGCCCGCCCTCCTCGAGACGGGCGACGCACTCGGTCTGCCAGACCGCGCCGTTGACCCCGCTGGTGCACCGCCCCTCGATGACGCCGAGGTACCGGCTGATGACCGCATCCGAGACGCCCCAGTCCTGCAGCCCGCGGCGGGCCAGCGGCAGCAGGTGGCGCACGGTGAGCTCGTCGGCGCCCAGCTCGCCGTGGCCGGGCCAGTAGAGGCGGGCACGGAGTCCGTCACGGGCCGCGGCCTCGAAGTTGGCCTGGGCGGCGGGGAAGGACATCTGGGTCCAGATCGGCCGGTCCTCGCGGGCGAGCATCCGCACGGAGCCGTAGTAGAAGGCCGCATTGGCCAGCGTGTCGATGATCGTCGGGCCGGCGGGGAGCACGCGGTTCTCGACGCGGACGTGCGGTCGCCCCGAGCCGGTGTCGTAGATGGGCCGGTTCCACCGGTACACCGTGCCGTTGTGGAGGTTGAGCTCGCCGAGCTCAGGGGTGCCGCCGGCGTCGAGCACGGCCACGGGGTCCTCGTCGGTCGTCTCGGCGAGCAGCGCCGGGAAGTACCGCACGTTTTCCTCGAAGAGGTCGAAGATCGAGGTGATCCATCGTTCGCCGAAGAAGACGCGCGGGCGCACGCCCTGGTTCTTCAGCTCGATGGGCCTGGTGTCGGTCGCCTGGCTGAAGAGCGCGATCCGGGTCTCGGCGTGCAGGCGCCGCCCGAAGAAGAAGGGCGAGTTCGCCGCGAGCGCGATCTGCGGCGCAGAGATGACCTGGGCGGCGTTCCAGTGGTCGGCGAACTCCCCGGGGCCGACCTGCAGGTGCAGCTGGACCGATGTGCACGCGGACTCGGGCGCGATGGAGTCGGCGAAGGTGTGCAGCCGCTCCCCCGTCGGGCCCTCGATGTCGAGGACGATGTCCTCGCCGCGGGCGACGAAGATCGAGTCGTTGAGCGCCGTGTACCGGTTGTTGTCGCTGATCCACTCGCCCTCGAAGTGCTCGGGACGGATCGTCGGCAGGATGCCGATGGCGACGATCCGTGCGTCGGCCTCCTCCGCCTTGGCCTCGGCCCGGTTGAGCGACTCGCGCAGGCTCTCCTCGAGCTGCAGGGCGGAGTCCCCGGGCAGGGGCCGCGGTGCGACGTTGAGCTCGATGTTGAACTGCGCGAGCTCGGTCTGGTACTCCGGGTCGGCGATGGCCTCGAGCACCTCGTCGTTGACGAAGGCGGGCTGCTGGTCCTCGTCGATGAGGTTGAGCTCGATCTCCAGGCCGGTCAGCGGGACCTCGTCGTCGAAGGCCCGCTCGGCGAGCATCCGCTCGAAGACATCGAGGTCCTGGCGGACCTTTTCGCGGTAGCGCTGGCGCTCTTCGCGGGTGTAGCTCTGCGCGGCGACGTCCTTGCCCATGGCCCCTGCCTCTCACCGGTGCTGCTCCTGCCCGTGAATCTACCCACGACCGCACCCGACGGCGAGGATCCGACCACGGGCTGATGCATTGGCCCCCGGCACCTGCCTTGGCTCGGCCCGTGAACCTCCCTGCGGCTCCCGACGACGCCGGCAGCCGGCTCGAGCGGCTGTGCTCCTGGCCGGCCGCCCACGTCGAGCTCGTGGACCTCGCGCTCGCGGCACTGCTGTGGCTGCTCACCGCCGCCGCGCACCCCGTCTCGTACGCGGGACTGCCGATGGGCGCCCTCGAGATGCTCGCCCTCTTCGGCGTGGCGACCCTCCAGGCGGTGCCGCTCGCCTGGCGGCGCACGCGCGCCGGGCCGTCCTGGGCGCTCGTCGTCCTCGGGCACCTGGCGCAGCTGCTCGTCGAGGGCCGCGACCGTGGCGCCGGCCGCGGCGCTCGCTGCCGACTGATCCGTGGACCGGGGTTGGGGCTGCGCAGGGGGGCAGCCCCAACCACCTTCGTCCCCGCCCCGCCCCGGCGAAGGGGGTGTCGCGCCGCCGCGTTGTCGGTGACGCCTCATAGCGTGGTGCTCATGAAGCTGATCCACACCTCCGACTGGCACCTGGGCCGCGCCTTCCACGGCGTGGGCCTGCTCGGTGCACAGGCGGACTACGTGGACCATCTCGTGGAGACCGTCCGCGAGGAGTCGGTCGAGGCGGTGCTCGTCTCGGGCGATGTCTACGACCGGGCACTCCCGCCGCCCGATGCGGTGCAGCTGCTGTCCGAGGCCCTCACCCGGCTCATCGACGCCGGTGCGACCGTCGTCCTGTCCAGCGGCAACCACGACTCAGCCATCCGGCTCGGCTTCGCGTCGGGGCTGCTCGAGCGCTCGGGGCTGCACATCCGCTCCGACGTCGCCGACGTCGGCCGCCCGGTGCTCGTCGGCGACACCGCCGTCTACCCGCTCCCCTACCTCGAGCCGACCGCGACGTCGGTCACCGAGTCGCTCGCGGTCGGCGAGCGGACCCACACCGCGGTGCTCGGGGCCGCGATGGCGCGGGTCCGGGCGGATGCTGCCGGGCGTGGCCCGAGCACGGTGGTCATGGCACACTGCTTCGCCAGCGGGGGCGCCGCGAGTGACTCCGAGCGCGACATCACGACTGGTGGCGTCGCCATGGTGCCGGCGGACACCTTCGACGGGGTCGCCTACGGTGCCCTCGGCCACCTCCACCGGCCCCAGCAGGTCGCCGACCACGTGCGCTACAGCGGCTCACCGGTGGCGATGTCCTTCAGCGAGGCCGGGCACACCAAGGGTTCGCTCCTCGTCGAGATCGACCCGCAGGGTGGCGTGTCGGTGGAGCAGGTGGCCGCACCCGTGCAGCGGGAGCTGGCCGTCGTCCGCGGTGACCTCGACGAGGTGCTCGCCAGCCAGCAGCACGCCTCCGCCGAGCGGGCCTGGGTGCAGGTCGTCCTCACCGACCCGGTCCGCCCCGTCGGTGCGCTGGAGCGACTGCGCCGGCGCTTCCCCCACCTGCTGCAGCTGACCTTCGAGCCCCGCGGTCAGGTCGTCCCGGTGCGCTCCTACACGGCTCGTCTGCAGCACCGCGAGCCGCTCGACGTGTGCTGCGACTTCGTCGCCGACGTCCGCCACGGTGTCCCGGCCGACGAGGCCGAGCGCGACGTCCTCGCCGCTGCCCTGGAGGCGGGCCGCCGCGACCGCCACCGGGCGGAGGAGTACGCGGCCCCGCGCCGTCGGCGTCGAGGCGTGGCATGAGGATCCACCGGCTGCGGGCGACGGCCTTCGGTCCCTTCGCCGCCTCGATCGATCTCGACCTCGAGGCCGTGGGCGCCAGTGGCCTCTTCCTCATCCACGGGCCCACCGGCTCCGGCAAGACCAGCCTGCTCGACGCCATCTGCTTCGCCCTCTACGCCGGTGTGCCCGGCGAGCGACGGGGCCCGTCGCTGCGCAGCCAGCACGCCCCGATCGAGCTGCGCACGGAGGTCGAGCTGGAGATCACGGTCGCTGGTCGGCGACTGCGCGTCGTGCGGCACCCCGCGCACGAGCGCCCCAAGCGACGCGGCACGGGCACCACGACCGACCCGGCCGGGGTGCGCCTCGAAGAGCTGGAGGGCACGACGTGGCGGACCCTGAGCACGCGCATCGACGAGAGCGCCCAGCTGCTCGACGACCTGCTCGGCATGGGTCTCGAGCAGTTCCGGCGGGTCGTCATGCTGCCCCAGGGGGACTTCGCGGCCTTCCTCCGCGCCACCGACGAGGAGCGTCGCGAGGTCCTTGAGCGGCTCTTCGACATCTCCGACTACGCCGCTGTCGAGGAAGAGCTGGTCCAGCGACGTCAAGCCGGCGACGGGGTGATCAAGGCCGCCCGGGCACGTCTGGACACCCATCTGGCACACCTGGTCGACGTGCTCTCGGCCGCCGATGCCGACCTGCCCGAGCCGGAGATGCCCTGGTCCGAGCTGGCGCTGGAGTCGCTGCCGACGGCCCTCGATGCGGTGTCGGCCGCCCTCGACGAGCGCTCGGCGGAGGCGCTGACCCGTCTCGACGCCGCCGACCGCGCTGCGGTCTCGACCCGGGACCGGCTCGACGAGGCCCGGCACACGGCGGCGCTGCGGCGACGGGGCGAGGCGGCCCGGTCGCAGCTGGACGGTCTCGAGGCGGTCGGTGACGTCCACGACGAGCGGCGGGTCGCTCTCGCCCGAGCGCGAGCAGCTCTGGCCGTGCTGCCACACGTCGAGGAGGTCGCCCGGGCCGAGGTGGCGTCGAGCACGGCGCAGGAGGCCCGTGCTGCGGTGGAGCTCAGCCTGACTGACGAGCTGGCCGGGCGCGACGTCGATGCGGTACGGGCTGGTCTGGTCATCGGCACCGAGCCCCTCGCTCGAGCCGGCACCCAGGTAGGTCACCTACGCAGGGTGTGGGCCAGTGGCCCGGTCCTCGACCAGCGGATCGAGGCCGTGACCGGGCGGTGTGCGCGCGCGGCAGAGGCCGTGGCAGCCGTGCAGCAGCAGGCCGAGTCGGACGCTGCGGCACTCGAGCGGATCCACGCGGCGCGTCGTCGGTCGGCACTCGTCGAGCCGGAGATCGCACGTCTCGACGAGCTGAGGCGGAGCCGGCAGCTCGCTGGCCGGCTCGAGGAGGAGCTGCGCGCCGCCACGGACACGGCCCAGGCCGCACGGGAGCGTGCCCAGGACCTGCGGGGAGCCGTCCAGGCGCTCGTGGCAGCACGGCTGGACAACATGGCCGGTGAGCTCGCGGGACTGCTCACCGACGGAGACCCGTGCGCTGTCTGCGGGTCGTGCGAGCACCCGGCTCCCGCATCCGCCGCCAGAGTCGTGACTCCGGAGGAGATCGAGGAGGCCCAGTCACTGGCCGACGAGGCAGAGGCCTCACACGAGCTCGCGCGCGGACGGCGCGAGCAGCTGGGCTCCCGCCTCGACGCCGCCCGCACCGAGGTCGTCCGGCTGGCGACGGCGGGCGACCCCGGTGTCGTCCCGCACGACCTCGATGCGGCGGCAGAGATCCGGGTCCGTGACGAGCTCGCGGCCGAGGCCGCAGCCCTGTCCACCGAGCTGTCGGGCGCGGCCGATGTGGAGCAACGGATCGCGCAGAGCACCGAGGGTCTGGCCACCACGCGCCAGACCCTCGTCGAGCACGAGAGCGAGCTGGCCTCGCTGCGGGCGCGACGTCAGGAGCTCGTCGACGAGATCGACGAGCTGCTCGAGGCCCTGGCCAGTGATCTGCGCGAGCACGCCCGGGTCTGTGTCTGCGCCCCGGACGAGGAGGCTGGCCCGCTGCCCGCCGAGCCGGATCTCCAGCGGTCCGCCGACCTCGGCACCGTCAGCTCCAGCATCTCTGGCCTCGTCGGATGGGTCGAGGCGACCCAGGAGCGGCACCGACGTGTCGAGCAGGGCGTCGAGGCGCTGGCGGTCGCCGATCGCGACGTGGCCCGGTCCACGCAGCTCCTCGAGGCTGCCGGCGAACGGCTCGCCGACGCCTTGCAGGAGCACGACGTCGCCGGTGCCGACGAGGCGCGGGCCTCGGCGCTGCCCACCCACCGGCTCGCTGCCCTCGCCGAGCAGGTCGACACGCACGAGCGGCAGTTGGCCGCCTGCCGCGCCACGCTCGACGACGACGAGGTCCGCGGTGCCTTGCAGACCGACGAGGTCGATCTCGCCGAGATGGAGCAAGCGGCCCGGGCTGCTCGAGTGCACGCCGACGAGACGCGACGTCGGCAGGCCACCTCAGGGGCGGTGCATCAGCAGGTCACGCGAGTCGCCCGACTCGTCGTCGACGAGTGCAGCGTGCTCGGTCCCGCGGTGGACGAGGCCGCGCTCGTGCGGCGCGTGGCCGACCTCGTCACCGGGACGAGCAGCGACAACGACAAGCGGATGCGTCTGAGCACCTATGTGCTCGCGGCGCGGCTCGAGCGGATCGTCGAGCTGGCCAATGCCCGGCTGACCGCCATGGCGGACGGCCGCTACGAGCTCGCCCACGACGACTCCTCCGCCAGGGGCCAGCGTCGCGGTGGTCTGGGCCTGCTCGTGCGCGACCTGTGGACGGGGCAGGACCGTCACCCCGCGACCCTCTCCGGCGGGGAGTCCTTCACGACTTCCCTCGCCCTGGCTCTCGGTCTGGCCGACACGATCCGGGAAGAGTCCGGCGGGGTCGAGCTCGGCACACTCTTCGTCGACGAAGGTTTCGGCAGCCTCGACCAGGACAGCCTCGAGCAGGTGCTCGACGTCCTCGACGGGCTCCGGGACGGCGGCCGCTGCGTGGGCGTCGTCAGCCACGTCAGCGAGATGCGTTCTCGCATCCCCACCCAGGTGCGGGTCGACAAGACCCAGCACGGCTCGACCGTCGGCGTGACCGGGGTCCTCGGCGTCGCCTGACCCGGCCACCACCCCCCTTCGCGCATTTCCCTAGGGAAATACGCACCCCACCCCGCATTTCCCTAGGGAAATGCGAACCCCCTTGCGCATCTGCCCAGGGAGATGCGCAAGGGGGCTCGGGTGGAGGGGTCAGTCCTCGAAGGCCTCGGGCGAGGGGCAGGAGCAGACGAGGTTGCGGTCGCCGTAGGCGCCGTCGATGCGCGAGACCGGCGGCCAGTACTTGTCTGCCGCGTCGACGCCCACGGGGAAGACCGCCGTGGAGCGGTCATAGGAGTGGGGCCACTCCCCTGCCAGCTCCGCGGCGGTGTGCGGCGCATTGCGCAGCACCGAGGACTCGACGTCGCCGCTGGCGGCGACCGCGTCGATCTCCTCGCGAATGGCGATCATCGCGTCGCAGAAACGGTCGATCTCGCCCTTGTCTTCCGACTCGGTCGGCTCGACCATGAGGGTGCCGGCCACCGGGAAGCTCATCGTCGGGGCGTGGAAGCCGTAGTCGATGAGGCGCTTGGCCACGTCGTCGACCGTCACGCCGGTCTCCTTGGTCAGGCCGCGCAGGTCGAGGATGCACTCGTGGGCGACGATGCCGCCGGGGCCGGTGTAGAGCACCGGGTAGTGCTCACCGAGCCGAGCCGCCACGTAGTTGGCGTTGAGGACTGCGATCTGGGTCGCCCGTGCGAGGCCGTCGCCGCCCATGAGGCGGACATAGGCCCAGGAGATCGGCAGGATGCCGGCCGAGCCGTAGGGCGCGGCGCTGATCGGACCGACGCCCGTCTCCGGACCGGCAGCAGGTGCCAGCGGGTGGTTGGGCAGGTAGGGAGTCAGGTGCTCGCGGACCGCGACCGGCCCCACGCCGGGGCCGCCGCCGCCGTGCGGGATGCAGAAGGTCTTGTGCAGGTTGAGGTGGCTGACGTCGGCACCGAAGTCGCCGGGCTGGGCGAGCCCGACGAGGGCATTGAGGTTGGCTCCGTCGACGTAGACCTGACCGCCGGCCTCGTGGACGAGCGCGCACAGCTCGCTGATCGTGTCCTCGAAGACGCCATGGGTGCTGGGGTACGTCACCATGATCGCCGCGAGATCGTCACGGTGCTTGTCGACCTTGGCGCGCAGGTCGTCCATGTCGACGTCGCCGCCCTCGGCGGTCTTGACGACGACGACCTGCATGCCGGCCATGACGGCCGACGCGGCGTTGGTGCCGTGGGCGCTGGCCGGGATGAGGCAGATGCGGCGCTCCGACTGGCCGTTGGCCGCGTGGTACGCGCGGATGGCCAGCAGGCCGGCGAGCTCACCCTGCGAGCCGGCATTGGGCTGGAGCGAGACCGAGTGGTACCCGGTGACCTCGCTGAGCCAGGTGCTCAGCTGCCCCACGAGCTGGCGGATCCCCACCGTCTGGTCATCGGGGGCGAAGGGGTGCAGCGACGCGAACTCGGGCCAGGTGATGGCTGCCATCTCGGTGGTGGCGTTGAGCTTCATCGTGCACGAGCCGAGCGGGATCATGCCCCGGTCCAGCGCGAAGTCGCGGTCGGACAGGCGGCGCAGATAGCGCAGCATCGCGGTCTCGCTGCGGTGCTCGTGGAAGACCGGGTGCGTCAGGTACTCGCTCGTGCGCACGAGCTGCTCCGGCCAGGCCGGCGAGACTCGGGGTGCGTGCGAGGCGTCGACCTCGTGCAGGTCGACCTCCCCGGCCTGCGCGCCGAAGGCCGAGGCCACGGCAGCGACCTCGCTGGGGTCGGTCGTCTCGTCGACGGAGACGAGCACGGTGTCGGCGTCTGCCCTCCACACGTTGACCCCGGCACGAAGGGCGGCCGCCACCACGTGGTCGGCGCGGCCGGGCACCGACACGCGCAGCGTGTCGAACCACGGACCTTCGGCGACATCGGCACCGGCGGACCGCAGCCGGTCCGCGAGGCCCACGGCCGTCCCGTGGACCCGCTCGGCGATGGCCCGCAGTCCGTCAGGACCGTGGTAGACGGCGTACATCGACGCCATGACCGCGAGCAGCACCTGCGCGGTGCAGATGTTGCTCGTCGCCTTGTCTCGCCGGATGTGCTGCTCGCGCGTCTGCAGCGCCAAGCGGTAGGCGGGACGGCCGGCGGCGTCGACGGAGACGCCGACGAGTCGACCGGGGAGCGTCCGCTCGAGGCCAGCGCGCACGGACATGTAGCCGGCGTGCGGACCGCCGAAGGCCATCGGGACGCCGAAGCGCTGGGTCGTGCCGACTGCGACGTCGGCGCCCCACTCCCCCGGCGGGGTGAGCAGGGTGAGCGCAAGCAGGTCGGCCGCGGCGGTGACGAGTGCACCCACCTCGTGTGCGGCGTCCGCCAGAGCACGCCAGTCGGTGATCCGACCGTCGGCGCCGGGGTACTGCACGAGGACTCCGAAGACCTCGCGGTCACCGGCCGTAGCGCGCAGCGCGTCGGCGCTGGTCACCGCCGTGAGGTCGGCGATCACGACATCCAGACCAAGGGGCTGGGCGCGGGTGGTGATGACGGCCTGCGTCTGGGGGAAGGTGTTGGTGTCCACGACGAGCACGGCGTCCTTGGCGACCTTGCTTGAGCGACGCATGACGGTCATCGCCTCGGCAGCCGCGGTGGCCTCGTCGAGGAGGGAGGACCCCGACGTCTGCAGACCGGTCAGGTCGGCGACCATCGTCTGGAAGTTGAGGAGGGCCTCGAGACGGCCCTGGCTGATCTCCGGCTGGTACGGCGTGTAGGCGGTGTACCAGGCGGGGTTCTCGAGCACATTGCGCTGGATCACCGACGGGGTGATCGTGCCGTAGTAGCCGAGACCGATCATCGACGTGAGCACCGAGTTCTTCGCCGCGAGGTCTCGCAGCTCCTCGAGGACGGCGAGTTCGCTCGGCGAGGCCTCGATGTCCAGCGAGCGGGTCTGGCGGATGGCCCCGGGCACGGCCGCGTCGCAGAGGGCGTCGAGGCTGGGCTGGCCGAGCAGTCCGAGCATCTGCGTGACATCGGCATCACGCGGGCCGACATGGCGGCCGACGAACTCGGACAGGGGGGATGAGGCGCTCATGAGGCTCCCTTGGACGCAGGTGTGCAATGGTCAGCCTCCCCATCTGTCGCGCACGCTCCAGAGGTGCCTGATCCACGAGGTCCTGGCGCCTGAGAGGTTCCGGGGAGTTTGCCCCTTCGGCGCCCCGCGGTGATCCGCGAGGACTCTCCCCCGTGGGGTGAGCAGCGCGCTCAGGCTATCAGCGTGCCGCCGGTCGTCGCGCTCTAGGCGAGCTTGGCGCGGCGACGGGCGGACAGCTCGTCGCCGGGGATCTCCGTGGGGCCGGAGTCGGCGGCGTCGTCGCCGCCCATGCGCTCGCTCGGGATCTCGAGCAGGGATCCCTCGACCTCACGCCACACGCGACCGACGGCGATGCCGAAGACGCCCTGCCCTCCCTGGACGAGGTCGATGACCTCGTCAGCGGAGGTGCACTCGTAGACGCTCGCGCCGTCGCTCATCAGGGTGATCTGGGCGAGGTCCTCGACCCCGCGCTCGCGCAGGTGCTTGATGGCCACCCGGATCTGCTGGAGGGAGACGCCCGTGTCGAGCAGTCGCTTGACGACCTTGAGGACGAGGATGTCGCGGAAGCCGTAGAGCCGCTGGCTCCCCGAGCCTGCCGCACCTCGCACGGAGGGCTCGACGAGGCCGGTCCGGGCCCAGTAGTCGAGCTGGCGGTACGTGATGCCCGCGGCGCTGCACGCAGCCGGCCCGCGGTAGCCGATGTCCTCGGACAGCTCGGGCAGGTCGTCGTCGAAGAGCACGCCCTGGGCGCGGACCGGGGTCCTGCTCTCGTCACTCGTGGCGTCCACTGCGCCCTCCCACCTAGCCGTCGGTCCCAGCCGATGACGGTTGGGAATGACACCGGTGTCGTACCGGTGTGTCTTCGACGCTACGGCGGGGGGCGTGAGGCGTCAAACATCCGCGCCGTGCGGGGCGCCCGCGTGTCGGTAACGATCTCGTCGCGGCCCGGTCCGCTCAGGTCGCCGGAGGGTCCTCGTCGGGTGCCTCGAAGTCCTCGGGTGAGACCTCATCGAGGAACTCCTTGAACTTCGCGACCTCGTCCTCCTCCTCGTCGGAGGACTCGATGCCCACCTCGTCGAGGACGGCGTCCGTGGCGACGATCTGCGCGCCAGTCCGCAGGGCCAGGGCCACGCCGTCGGAGGTACGGGAGGAGATCTCGGTCCCGTCGTCGAGCACGAGGGTCGCGTGGAAGACGCCCTCCAGCACCGCGTCGATCCGCACCGTCGTCAGCTCGCGACCGACCGCGGCGATGACGTCGACGAGCAGGTCGTGGGTCAGGGGTCGTGGCGGCTCGATGCCCTCCTGCGCGTAGGCGATCGCGGTGGCCTCCGCCGCGCCGATCCAGATCGGCACGTGTCGACCTCCGTCGCGCTCCCGCAGGAGCACGATCGGCTGGGAGGTGGGCATCTCCACCCGGACACCGAGGACGTCGAGCGGCTTCACCCTCCTACCGTATCCCTCCGGTCACGGGGTGGAGTCAAGGCCTCGACGCACCAGGGCGACGTGCAGCTCCAGACAGTCCTCGAGGACCTGCCGGCGGACCGTCGCGTCGTCGAGACCCGCCGCCGCCGCACCCCGGTCGCGCAGGGCCTGCTGGCCGAGGACGTGGTCGGCGAGGCTGACCTCGCGCTCGGCGGCGCTCTTGAAGGGCCGCAGGTGTCGGACGTCGACGCCTGCGGCGACCAGGGACCCGCAGGCCCGGGCCACTCCGAGGTCGTCGGCGTCGAAGTGGTCGCGTCCCTTGGGGAGCAGGCCGTACGAGACGAGCTCGCGGAAGGTCCCGGTGTCGATGTCCGCGGCGTGCTGCAGCTCGATCGCGGTCAACCGCAGGGGCCGCTGCCCAGCGCGTGCCGCCAGCCGGTCGGGGCGCTCGGCCTGAGGACGTGGCGGCGGGGCGACGTCACCGTCGTGCCCGACCTCCAGACCGCGGTCGAGAGCGTCCAAACGCTCGCGGATGACCTTCAGCGGCCAGAAGCGGTCGCGCTGTGCGGACAGCACGAAGCGGAGACGTTCGACGTCGGCCACCGTGTACTTGCGATAGCCCGAGGGGGTCCGCTCCGGCGAGAGCAGGCCCTCGCTCTCGAGGTAGCGCACCTTGCTGATCGTGACGTCGGGGAACTCGCCCTGGAGCCGGGCGATGAGCGCACCGATCCCGAGCCGCTCGTCGGTCAACGGTCAGCTGGCGGCGCTGGCGTAGTACACGAGGCGGAACTTGCCGATCTGGACCTCGTCACCGGTGCGCAGACTCGTCTGGTCGATGCGCTCCTTGTTGACGTAGGTGCCGTTGAGCGAGCCCACGTCACGCACGCCGAAGCCCTGGTCCTCGCGGGAGAAGACCGCGTGCTTGCGCGAGACGGTGACGTCGTCGAGGAAGATGTCGCTCTCTGGGCCGCGACCGGTCGTCACCTCGGTGTCGTCGAGGAGGAAGCGCGCGCCGGTGTTGGGGCCGCGCAGGACGATCAGGAGCGCGGTGCCCGGGTGCAGGGCGTCGACGGTCGCCTGCTCCTCACGCGTGAGGTGGTAGTCGGAGTCGGGGATCTCCGCCGGCAGTCCGCTGTCGACGCCCGTGAACTGCTGCGTCGCCGGGTCCTGCCGTGCGGGCCTGTTGGCCTCGTTGCCGCTCATCCAGCGCTCCTCCTGTCGTGTGCGTGATCAAGCGTACGTGACCGGCCCGACATCGGGCCGGTCACGGTCGTGCAAAAGACGTCAGCCGATCTCGGCCCGGTAGCCGGCCGCGTCGAGCAGACCGGAGGTGTCCGCACCCTCGGCGAGCTTGAGCTCGTACATCCACCCCTGCTCGTAGGGGTCGGAGTTGACCAGCTCGGGCGTCGCGTCGAGCGCCTCGTTGACGGCCGTCACCGTGCCGCCGAGCGGTGCGTACAGGTCGCTCACCGACTTCGTCGACTCGACCTCACCGCAGGAGTCGCCGGGCTCGATCGTGTCGCCGACCGCCGGGAGGCTCACGTAGACGACGTCACCCAGTGCCTCTTGGGCGTAGTGGGTGATGCCTACCCGGACCGTGCCCTCCCCCGCGTCGCGCACCCACTCGTGGTCGCTCGTGTACCTCAGGTCCTCGGGGTAGGTCGCGTCGCTCATCTCTCTCCTCATCGAGCCCGGATCAGTTCGAGCCGTCGGTCGGCTCCGGGACGGGCTGAGCGTAACGAGGTGACGAATCGGTGTGCAACGCCTCAACGTTGATCGACTGGTACTCGGTGATCGTCACGTCGCCGCCCTTGCTGCGGACCGACTCCGAGACGCCGCCCGGGATCTCCATCGCCGAGCTCATCGTCTGCGGGTCCCCGATGACGATGATGTCGAAGGGGCCGGTCACGGTGGTGCCGTCGACCTCGACGCCACCGTCGGCGTCCCTGAACCAGGTGCTGGCGACGATGCGCACGTCACCGATCTGCATGGCCTCGGCGCCGGCATCGCGTAGCTCCTGGATGGTGTCGAGCAGGACCGCCGCGTCGACCTGCCCGTCGCCGTCCTCGATGTGCAGACGGATCCCCGGACCCGTGGCGCGCTCGGTGCCCGCAAGGATCCCGAGCGTGTCGGCACGCTCCTGTGCCGCGGCGATCGCCTCCGGCGAGGTGGCGTCGCTGTCGGCCAAGCCGTCACGGGTCGCCTCGAGCTCGGCGATCTCGTCGTCGAGCCGTGCGCCGTTCTGGGTCACGTCGTCGAGGATGCGCACGAGCTCGTCCTGGCGCAGGTCCTCCAACCCCTGGGCCTGCGTCTGGCGGACCTGCGTGGCGATGGCGAATCCCAGCAGGCAGGCGAGCAGGAGGGCGAAGGCATTGGCCCGGGTCGCTCGGGGCCGCGCCATGAGGTAGACCCGCCGCCACGCGCTCACCGACAGCTGCTCCGGGGCCGACTCGTCGGCCTCGTCCCGCGAGCCCGTCATGCCTTGAAGAGGTGTCGCCGGATGGAGGCGACGTTGGAGAAGATCCGGACACCGAGGACGACGACCACGCCGGTCGACAGCTGCGACCCGACGCCCAGCTGGTCACCGAGGAAGACGATGAAGGCAGCCACGACGACATTGGACAGGAAGCTGATGACGAAGACCTTGTCGTCGAAGATCCCGTCGAGCGTGGCCCGGACGGCACCGAAGACGGCATCGAGCGCAGCGATGACGGCGATCGGGAGATAGGGCTGCATCCAGATCGGCACGTCGGGCTGCAGGACGAGACCGAGGATGATCCCGGCCACGAGTCCCAGGGCGGGGATCACTTGGTCTCCTTCTTCAGTGGGGTCTCCTCGGGCACCGTGCCACCGCGCGGGATGACGTCGGCCAGCCGGGTGCTGACGTTGACGGCGCTCGGCAGGTCCAGCTCCTGCTGCGCGGTCAGCGAGGTCTGGATGCCGTAGTTGTTGCGCAGGCCGGTGAGGTACGAGCCGGCGCTGCCCTCGGCGAAGCGGGTCTGCATCTGCGTGGGGTCGCCGATCGCCTCGATGGTGTACGGCCGCGTCAGCGGTCGGAAGTTGACGAGGATCGCCTCGCCGGCGAACCGGATGGCCGTCCTGGAGGTCAGTCGCTGCCCGTTGACGGTGATCGCCTCCGCCCCCGAGGCCCAGAGACCGTTGGTGATGATCTGCATGTCGCGGGACTGGACCCTCCCTTCGGCATCGGTACCCGTCCGCGGGTCGCCGTCAGCGCTGCGCTGGGCGCCGGGGGCGTCGTCGAGGGTGATCCGCAGACCGGGCCCCTGCACCGCGGCCAGGCCGCTCTCCACCCGCAGGGCGTCGAGCTCCTCGCGCTGGGTCCCGACGAGGTCCGGGTCGAGCTGGGCCGTCGCCGTGTCGACCTCCTGCTGGAGGGCTCGCGCACGGGTGTCGCGGGTCTCGACGCTGGCCTGACGGTCCTCGATCTGGCGGATCAGGTCCGCCCGTGCAGCAGCGCGTGCCCCGTCGCGCCCGCGCAGCTCGGCCGTGCTGATGCCGACGACCAGACCGATGACGAGGAGCCAGCTGAAGAGCACCCACCGCCTGCTCCCGGCGCTCGCCGGCAGCCCACGTGCGACCCGTCGGTCGGCGGCGGCCTGGTACCCGGGGTCGAGTGGACGCTCGAGCATCGACGTGAGCAGGGTCATGGAGGCGTCTCGGCGTGGCGGCGGGTGAGCGACACCGGATGCGTCGGCGTACTCGTCCTCGCCCTCGCCGAGGTCGTCGGAGTCCACCCGCGTCTCCGGTGCCTCGTCGGGTAGGTCTGGGCGCACGTGTCACTCCTTCCGATCATGTCGACGGCCACGGGCCTCCGGTCCAGCGTAGGCGGTGCACCGGGTGCCAGAGTGGAGGCATGGGACCACGCCTGCTCACCCTCGACGAGACCACCCTGCGCCGGCGCACGAGCATCAAGTGGCGGCAGTACGCCCCCGACGTGCTGCCGCTGTGGATCGCCGAGATGGATGTCATGCCCTCCCCCGCGGTCGTCGAGGAGCTGAGCCGGATCGCCCGTGACGGTGACACCGGTTACCCCGTCAACGCCGCGTACATGGAGGCAGTCGCCGCCTTCTACACCGAGTACGGGGCCGCGGTCGACCCGGCGCTGACCCGCCCGGTCGCCGACGTCATGACGGGCATGCGGGCGGCCATGTGCGCGCTGACGAGACCGGGCGACCCCGTGTACATCACCGTCCCCGTATACCCGCCCTTCCACTCGACCGTGCTCGAGTCGCAGCGTCGCCTCGTGACCGTGCCCCTCGGCCCGACGGGCCGGCTCGACCCTGCAGCGCTCGACGAGGCGATGGGGCGCGAAGGGCGGGGCGCGCTCCTCCTCGCCAACCCCCACAACCCCACCGGCACGGTCCCGACGCCGGATGAGCTCCGCGCGGTGGCCCAGGTCGCCGACCGGCACGGCGTGGGAGTCGTGTGCGACGAGGTGCACGCTCCGCTCGTCCTGCCGGGGGCGACCTGGACTCCTGCGCTGGCCCTGCCCGAGACCCAGTCGTGGCTCGCCGTCTTCTCCGCGGCGAAGGGGTGGAATCTCCTCGGGGTCAAGGCGGCCGGCATCGTCAGTGGGTCCGCCGCCGGGGACGTCGTCGCCGCCCTGCCGGACGGGCTGCCCTACGGCACGAGCCACCTGGCCGTGCGCCTGCACACCGTCGCCCTCGAGCAGGACCGCGACTGGCTCGCGGACCTCATCGCCGACCTCGATGCCAACCGGGCCCTGCTCGCCCGCCTCCTCGCCGAGCGCCTGCCGGCAGCCACTTGGCGACCCGTCGAGGCGACCTACCTCGCCTGGCTCGACCTGCGGGCCCTCGACCTCGGGCCGGACCCGGCGCGTCACCTGGCGACGACGGCGAAGGTCGCCCTCATGTCGGGCCTCCCCTTCGGAGCCGGCGAGGGCCACGCCCGGCTGAACTTCGCGACCTCTCCCGAGCTGCTCACCGAGGCCGTCGATCGGGTCGCCGCGGCCACCGGGTGACGGGGGCCACTCCCCCCTTCGTCCCGGGTGGTCGGGATCACGAATCGACGAACCCTCTTGTGGCACAAGCGAATTCGCCCACCTTGGGGCATGCTGACTTGATCTGTGGGCTGGTCACGTTAGGTTGCAACAGGTGACCGCTGACCCAGACCCGCACTCGACCGACTCCCCCTTCGTCCTGCGACGGCCGACCGTCGAGGACGGTGGTGCCATGTGGCGCGTCGCCCGTGACTCGCAGACGCTCGACCTCAATTCGTCGTACGCCTACCTGCTGTGGGCCCGCGACTTCGCCGCGACCAGCGTCGTCGCCGAGCGCGACGGTGCCGTCGTCGGCTTCGTCAGCGGCTACGTCCGGCCCGACTCCCCCGAGACGCTCATGGTCTGGCAGGTCGCCGTCGACGCCGACCAGCGAGGCCACGGGCTGGCCGGCCGCATGCTCGACCACCTGGCCGAGCAGGTCCCCGACGTGACGATGCTCGAGACGACCATCACGGACGACAACGCGGCCTCCCGGGCCCTCTTCGCCCGCTTCGCCCGCATTCGTGACGCACAGCACGAGGAGACCGACCTCTTCGTGAAGGCCCACTTCCCCGACGAAGGGCACGACCCGGAGGTGCTGCACCGCATCGGACCGTTCTGACCCGGCCGCCACGACAGCTCCCCACACACTCCCTTCGAGGAAGGATCCCTGACATGACCAACCCCGCCACCGAGATCTTCACCCAGCGCGAGTCCGAGGTGCGCTCCTACTGCCGCAACTGGCCGGTCATCTTCGACACGGCCAAGGGCGTGCACCAGACCACCGAGGACGGCGAGGTCTACACCGACTTCTTCTCTGGTGCAGGCGCACTCAACTACGGGCACAACAACGATGTGCTCAAGCAGGCTCTCCTCGACTACGTCACCCGTGACGGCGTGACGCACTCGATGGACATGCACACCAAGGCCAAGCGCGACTTCCTCGAGACCTTCACCGAGGTCATCCTCGAGCCGCGCGGCATGACCCACAAGATCCAGTTCCCCGGCCCGACCGGCACCAATGCCGTCGAGACGGCGCTGAAGACCGCGCGCAAGGTGACCGGGCGCGAGGAGATCGTCTCCTTCACCAATGCCTTCCACGGCATGACGCTCGGTTCGCTCGCCGTGACGGGCAATGCCTTCAAGCGGGCCGGTGCCGGCACGCCGCTCTACCACGCGACCTCGGCCCCCTACGACGACTACATCGTCGGCGAGACCTCCGACTTCGCCTGGCTCAAGCGCATCTGGGCCGACAGCGGCTCTGGTCACAACCTGCCCGCCGCGGTCATCGTCGAGACCGTCCAGGGCGAGGGCGGCCTCAACGCGGCCCGGGGCGAGTGGCTCAAGGAGCTCGAGGGCCTGTGCAAGGAGCACGGCGTCCTGCTCATCATCGACGACGTCCAGGCCGGCTGCGGCCGTACCGGCACCTTCTTCTCCTTCGAGCCCTTCGGCCTCGACCCCGACATCATCACGCTGAGCAAGTCGATCTCCGGCTACGGCCTGCCGATGGCGCTCACGCTCATGAAGCCCGAGGTCGACGACTGGGAGCCCGGCGAGCACAACGGCACCTTCCGCGGCCACAACCCGGCCTTCGTCACCGCGACCACGGCGCTGCGCACCTACTGGACCGACGACACGCTGCAGCGCAACGTCGCCGAGCGCACGGCCCAGCTGCGCGAGCGCCTCGAGGTCCTCGCGGGCCTTGCCGAGGGCAGCGAGCTGCGTGGTCGCGGCCTCCTCTCCGGTGTCGCCTTCGCCGACAAGGAGGTCGCCGAGAAGATCGCCAAGGCGGCCTTCGCCCACAAGCTGCTCGTCGAGACCTCCGGTCCGTCCAGCGAGGTCGTCAAGGTCATGCCACCGCTGACCATCACCGAGGAGGAGATGGCTGCGGGTCTCGACCAGCTCGAGGACGCGGCCCGCGAGGTCCTCGGCGCGCCGGCTCGCACCGGCGCCTGACCCCCCTTCGCCCCACCGAACTGCACCACGAGACAAGGAGATCCGCATGAAGGTCCTCAACGTCAACGATCTGGACGGCACCGAGTACGACGTCACTCACGGCAACTGGCAGAGCCGCCGGATGGTGCTGGCCAAGGACAAGGTCGGCTTCAGCTTCCACATCACGATCCTCAAGGCCGGGACGTCCTCGGAGTTCTGGTACGCCAACCACGTCGAGGCGGTCTACGTCTACCAGGGCAAGGGCACGCTCCTCGACCGCGACACCGGCGAGGAGTACATCCTCGAGCCGGGTGTCATGTACATGCTCGACGACGCGGACAAGCACACCGTGACCGTCGAGGAGGACATCCACTGCGCGTGCGTCTTCAACCCGCCGGTCACCGGTCGTGAGGTCCACGACGAAAACGGCGTGTACCCGGTCCTCACCGAGGACTGAGCACTCCCCCGGCAACGGCCGGGCGAAGGGGGGCGGACCCGGTGCGGTCCGCCCCCCTTCGCGCTCTCCCGACGAGGACGGGATCAGTGGTGACGCAGAGCGTTGATGAGTTCGGCCTTGTCCATCGACGACCGCCCCTCGATCTCGAGCTCTCTGGCGCGCTCGCGCAGCTCGTCGACGCTCCAGTCGTCGTACGACCCGGACTCTCCGCCGCGGCGCCCGACCTCGGAGCGTGAGCTGTTGGCCGCGGCGTTGGCGATCCTGGCGGCCTTCTCCTTGCTCGCTCCGTCGTCGCGCAGCTCCTCGTAGAGCTCGTCGTCCTTGACGCTCGGGCCTGGTGTCCGCTCGGGCATGGTGTGCTCCTCTCGTGGTCACGTCAGACGCTCCTACCCCCGCCCCGCGTGACATGCACCGGGCGGCATGATCCACCTGCGATGGGGTAGATGGGCAGCATGGACGACTCTACAGCCGGACC
The DNA here is from genome assembly GCF_052114035.1 of Janibacter sp. RAF52. Lineage (NCBI taxonomy): Bacteria > Bacillati > Actinomycetota > Actinomycetes > Micrococcales > Intrasporangiaceae > Janibacter > Janibacter sp. RAF52. The sequence goes on from NZ_JBFRDY010000003.1 coordinate 207,014, forward strand.
GCACGCCGACCACGCTCCGTGGCAGGCACCCCTCGAGCGCACGGCCGTGCGCGCCGTCGACCTGCAGGAGGGCCTTCTTCGAGGATCCTGCACTCGCCGGGTGCCGGGACTCCTTCCAGCGCGGCCTCTACCTCGTGCTCGTCCCCCTCGCGACCGCCACGACGACCGCGCTCGTCGCGCCGATCGCGATCCACCGCCGGGTCTTCAGGTGGCGTCGCAAGGACCCGCAATCCGGAACCTGAGACACCGCTTCCACCCGCTGGTCACGGCGTTTCGGATGGCGGCAGGAAGTGGATCTCCGTAACGTCGAGCAACGTGCCAAGCCGCGCCTGCGCGGAAAAAGATCAACCCTAGGAGATCCATGAGCACGCAGAACACCGCGGGTGACCCCGCGTCCGAAGGCGCGGGGGGCGTGGCCTTCGAGGACCTGCCCGACCGTCCCACGATCCGCAAGGCCGTCGCCGCCTCCGCGATGGGCAATGCCACCGAGTGGTACGACTACGGCGCCTACGCCGTCGTCGCGACGTACATCGGGCACCACTTCTTCCCCGGCGAGCACGAGACGCTGCTGACCCTCGCCACGCTGGCCGTCTCCTTCATCGCCCGTCCCTTCGGCGGCTTCTTCTGGGGCCCGCTCGGAGACCGGCTCGGTCGCAAGGGCGTCCTCGCGATGACGATCATCATGATGTCGGCCGCGACCTTCTGCATCGGTCTGCTGCCCACCTACGAGACGATCGGCATCGGCGCGCCGATCCTGCTGATCATCCTGCGCCTGATCCAGGGCTTCTCGACCGGTGGTGAGTACGGCGGCGCCGCGACCTTCATGGCCGAGTACGCCCCGGACAAGCGACGCGGCCTCTACGGCAGCTTCCTCGAGTTCGGCACGCTCGGTGGCTTCGCCCTCGGTGCCGGCATCGTGCTCGTCCTCCAGCTCGTCCTCGGTGAGGCCGCCATGGAGGACTGGGGCTGGCGTCTGCCCTTCTTCGTCGCCGGCCCGCTCGGTGCCATCGGCCTCTACCTGCGCTCCAAGCTCGACGAGACCCCGGTCTACGAGGAGCTCGACGAGGCCGGCGAGAGCGAGGACTCCGCGACCAGGGGTCTGCGCGACCTCATGGTCGAGTACTGGAAGCCGATGCTGACGATGGCCGGCCTGGTCATCCCGCTCAACGTCGTCAACTACACGCTGCTGACGTACATGCCGACCTACCTCGGCACGAAGATCGGTATGGGTGAGACCGAGTCGCTCGTCGTCATCATCGTCGGCGAGGTGCTGATGATGATGGTCATCCCCTTCGCCGGGCACTTCTCCGACATCGTCGGACGCCGCCCCATGTGGTGGTTCTCGCTCATCGGCCTCTTCGTCTTCGCGCTGCCGATGTACTTCCTCATGGGCACCGGCTTCGTCGGGGCGATGGTCGGCTTCGCGGTGCTGGGTCTGCTGTACATCCCCCAGCTGTCGACGATCTCGGCGACCTTCCCCGCGATGTTCCCCGCGCACGTGCGCTTCGCCGGCTTCGCCGTGACCTACAACGTCTTCACGGCCGCCTTCGGTGGCACGGCGGCGTCGGTCAACGAGGCCGCCGTCGAGGGCACCGGCTTCCTCGAGTTCCCTGCGGCCTACATGATGGGCGCCTGCGTCATCGGCATGATCGCGATGCTCTTCGTCAAGGAGACCGCCGGTGCCTCCCTGCACGGGCGCGACATCCCGGAGTCGGAGCCGGAGGACTACGGCTCCGAGGCAATCGCCGAGGAGTCCGCGGCGCTGGACGCCTGCGGTCGCTGACCGGAGGCACGAGCACGAAGGGAGGTGACCGCGGCGAGTCCGCCGCTCACCTCCCTTCGTCGCTCTATAGACTCACCCCGTGACCGGTCCCGAGTCGCGCGACGCTACGCGCCCCCGCCTGCTGGCCCAGGCGGCCCGGATGCGTGCGCACATGCGCACGGTGCGCCACCCCGGGACCAACGGCTGGATCAGCACGTGGGGCACCAATGCCCACGGGGAGATCGCTGGCTGCCCTCCGCCGAGCGGCTGAGGCGCCCTGCGACGACGGGCGCCGACAGGCAGCCCACCTCTCCTCCACCAGACAGGTCCCACCCATGTCCCAGTCCCCCCGATCCACGAGCCGTCTGGCTCCCCACGAGCTGTGGCGCGGCGTGCACGCCACCGCCCAGAGCGATGCCGTCGGCGGCGCGCTCCTGCTCGCCGCCACCGTCGTGGCCCTGCTCCTGGCCAACTCCCCCGCCACCGACCTCTACACCTCGGTCCGTGACTTCACCATCGGCCCCCACGCCCTGCACCTCGACCTGACGATCGGCGAGTGGGCCGCCGACGGGTTGCTCGCGATCTTCTTCTTCGTCGTCGGGCTGGAGCTCAAGGAGGAGTTCGTCGCGGGCAAGCTGCGCGACCCGCGGCAGGCGGCCCTGCCCATCGCCGCTGCCTTCGGCGGTGTCGCCGTGCCGGCCCTGATCTTCGCCGGCATCGCGGTCTCGTCCGACTCGGAGGGCGCGATGCGCGGGTGGGCCATCCCGACCGCGACCGACATCGCCTTCGCGGTCGCGGTCCTGGCCGTGGTCGGGCGCTACCTGCCCCCAGCGCTACGCGTCTTCCTGCTCACCCTCGCGATCGTCGACGACCTCATCGCCATCACGATCATCGCCGTGGTCTACACGCAGGGCCTGCACCTGCAGTGGCTGCTGCTCGCCCTCGTGCCCCTCGCGGTCTTCGCGGTGCTCGTGCAGCGCGGCGTCATCACGTGGTGGCTGCTCGCGCCGCTCGGCGTGCTGACCTGGGCGCTCGTCCACGCATCGGGGATCCACGCCACGGTCGCCGGCGTGCTGCTCGGTTTCACCGTCCCCGTCGTCGCCACCCAGCGGGCTCGGGTGCAGAGCTCGACCGACGAGGACGGGACGCCGGTCTACGACGGCCTGACGGCCTACTTGGCCGACCAGTGGGGGGTCTTCACGACCCTCGTCGCCGTGCCGGTCTTCGCCTTCTTCTCGGCCGGCGTCACCGTCGGCGGGCTCGAGGGCTTCCGCACGGCCATGCAGGACCCGATCACCCTCGGCATCATCGCGGGCCTCTTCATCGGCAAGCCGGTCGGCATCACTTTGACGTCCTTCGCGCTGAGTCGCCTGCCGGCCTTCGAGCTCGACGAGAGCCTGCGCTGGCCGGACATCATCGGCATGGGTTTCGTCGCCGGCGTGGGCTTCACCGTCTCGCTCCTCGTCGGCGAGCTCGCCTACGGCGCGGCCAGCGTCGCCGACGAGCACGTCAAGATCGGCGTGCTGCTGGGTTCGCTCGTCTCGGCGCTCGTCGGGGGTGGTCTCCTCGCCGTTCGCAGTCGCGCCGCGCACGCAGCGGGGGCCACCGCCAGCTGACGAGCTGGATCAGACCGAGGCCCTCAGCGCGCTGAGCAGCTGGGCCTCGGCCTGGTCGAGGTACTCGCCCAGGGCCTGCTCCGCCGCATCGTGGCGCCCGGCCTCGAGATGGTCGACGATCACCGTGTTGTGCGCGAGGTAGGCATCCTCATCTGGGTGGCGCTCATGCGCCGCGGCCTGCTCGGCGGTTACCGCTACCCCAAGGTCCTGGCCTACGTCGGGCTCGCCGTGTGGCTGCTGACGATCTACCTCGGCTACGAGTCCTTCAGCGGGATCCTCGACCTCTGGGAGCAGTGAGCCGCAGGACCGGCCGAGACGTACGACGACAGGAGCAGATGATGCAGATCGACCTCAATGCCGACCTCGGCGAGAGCTTCGGCAGCTGGACCCTCGGCGACGACGACGCGATGCTCGACGTCGTGACGAGCGCCAACGTCGCGTGCGGCTTCCACGCCGGCGACCCCACCGTCCTGCGGCACAGCTGCGAGGGGGCGGCGGCGCGGGGCGTCGCGATCGGGGCCCAGGTCGGCTACCGCGACCTGGCCGGCTTCGGCCGGCGCTTCATCGACATCGCGCCGGCCGAGCTGACCGATGACGTGCTCTACCAGATCGGCGCGCTCGAGGCCTTCGCCAAGGTCGCCGGGACGCGGGTGCGCTACGTCAAGCCCCACGGCGCGCTCTACAACGCCATCGTCCACCACGAGGAGCAGGCCGCCGCGGTCGTCGCGGCCGTCGTGCAGTACGACCCGACGCTGCCGGTCCTCGGCCTGCCCGGCTCGGCCTGGTTGCGACTCGCCGGCGAGGCCGGTCTGACGACCGTCGGCGAGGCCTTCGCCGACCGGGCCTACACCCCCGAGGGCACCCTGGTCTCGCGGCGCGAGGCCCACGCCGTGCTCCACGACCCCGACGAGATCGCGCAGCGGTGCGTCCGCCTCGCGACGAAGGGAGAGGTCGTCGCCGTCGACGGGACGGTGGTCCCGGCCCCAGCCGGGTCGCTGTGCGTGCACGGCGACAGCCCCGGTGCCGTCGAGATCGCCCGGCGCGTGCGTGCCGGTCTCGAGGAGGCCGGGGTGCGGCTCACCCCCTTCGTCGGGGAGGCCGCATGAAGCTGCTGCCCGCCGGCGACACCGCGCTGCTCGTCGAGCTAGGTGTCCTCGAGGAGGTCCTCTCGCTCTACGCCCAGCTCGACGAGGACCTGCCCGACGGGGTCGTCGACATGGTGCCGGCCGCCGCGACCCTCCTGCTGACGCTCGACCCGGCCCGTACCGACGTCGAGCGTCTGTCCCGCACCGTGTCCACCCTGACCGTGGGCACCCACAGCCGGGCCGCCGCCGGTGAGGTCGAGATCCCTGTCGTCTACGACGGGGAGGACCTGGCCGACGTCGGTCGCCTGACCGGGCTGGGTGAGCGAGGCGTCGTCGAGGCGCACACTGCAACGCCGTGGACGGTCGCCTTCTGCGGCTTCGCGCCGGGCTTCGGCTACATGGTCGGCGGCGACGATCGGCTGCGGGTCCCCCGCCGCGACAACCCGCGCACCCGGGTCCCGGCGGGCTCGGTGGCCATCGCCGGCGAGTTCGCCAGCGTCTACCCCCGGGAGTCCCCGGGGGGCTGGCAGCTCATCGGTCGCACGGCGCTCGAGGTGTGGGACATCGGGCGCGAGCCGCCCGCGCTGCTCGTGCCCGGCACCACCGTGCGCTACGTCGAGGTGACGTCGTGAGCGCCCCGCGGGCGCTGGAGGTCGTCGCGACCGGGCCGCAGACGACGGTCCAGGACCTGGGCCGGGTCGGGCTCGCCGGGCTCGGCGTGGGCCGCTCCGGGGCCGCGGACCCGGGCTCGCTGCGCCTCGCCAACCGGTTGCTGGGCAACCCGGAGGCGACGGCCGCCCTCGAGGTGACCTTCGGCGGGCTGGAGGTGCGGGCGCGCGGGGGCATGTGGGTCGTCGTCACCGGTGCCACGACGCCCATGACCATCGACGGGCGGCCCGTCGGACACGCAGCCGTCACCTGGCTCCCGGACGGGGCCTCCCTTCGGCTGGGGGCGGCGACGGCCGGCCTGCGCAGCTACGTCGCCGTGCGCGGTGGCATCGATGTGGAGCCGGTGCTGCGCTCACGATCCACCGACACCCTCGCCGGGCTGGGCCCGGCCGTGCCCTTGCCCGGCACCGTGCTGCCCGTGGGAGGGGCACCCTCCGGCGTGCCGCTCGTCGACGTGGCGCCCGTCGCGGCGCCGACCACCGGCGAGGTGCGGCTGCGGATCGTGCGCGGACCCCGCGACGACTGGTTCGCCCCCGGCGCCGTGGAGGCCCTACTCGGCGGCACCTACGAGGTCACCTCCGAGAGCGACCGCGTCGGCATGCGACTGTCCGGACCGCGGCTGGAGCGGGCCCGTGAGGGCGAGCTCAAGAGCGAAGGGATGGTGCCCGGCGCCCTGCAGGTGCCGCCCACCGGTCAGCCGACCCTCTTCCTCGCCGACCACCCGGTGACGGGCGGCTATCCAGTCATCGGGGTCGTCGTCACCGCCGATATCGGGCGTGCCGCGCAGGCACAACCCGGGCAGCACCTGCGCTTCGTCCTCGAAGGGAGCACCCACCATGGCTGACCTCGACCCGGCAACCCTGACCCCCGAGGAGGCCCGCGCCCGGTTTCGCGCAGGGCTGTCCGTCCCGACCTCCGGCTGGAGCGCCGGCTGGACGCAGGCCAACCTCATCGCGGTCCCCCGCGAGCAGGCCTACGACGTGCTCCTCTTCGCCCAGCGCAACCCCAAGCCGTGCCCCGTCCTCGACGTCACCGAGCCCGGCGAGGTGAGCTGCTCGATCTTCGACGGCGACCTGCGCACGGACCTGCCGGGGTACCGGGTCTACGAGCACGGCGAGCTCGTCGCCGAGGTGACCGACGTGCGCGACGTGTGGCGGGAGGACCTCGTCGCCTTCCTCGTCGGGTGCAGCTTCACCTTCGAGGCGGCCCTGCTCGAGGCCGGTGCGCCGGTGCGCCACATCGAGGTCGGCAGCAACGTCCCGATGTACGCCACGACCCGCGAGTGCCGCTCCGCCGGCTCGATCGGCGGGCCGCTCGTGGTGTCGATGCGGCCGATGCCGGCCGACCAGGTGGCGACCGCGGTCCGGGTGACCTCGCGATACCCCGCCGTCCACGGTGCGCCGGTCCACGTCGGCGACCCGGCCGCGCTCGGCATCCGCGACCTGGCCGCGCCGGACTTCGGTGAGCCGGTGCCCGCCCGCGACGGGGAGGTGCCGGTCTTCTGGGCCTGCGGAGTCACCCCGCAGGCCGCGATCATGGAGTCTCGTCCCCCCTTCGCCATCGGGCACGCGCCCGGGATGATGGCCATCACCGACGCACGCGACAGCGACTACCTCGTGCCCTGACGCTCCGCCGGGACGACGTCAGAGGCCGAGCTTCCTCGCCAGATGCCAGGTCAGCGTGCGGTCGGCGAAGGCGACCGTCACGTGGCTGCCCTCCCGGTAGACGGGCGAGCCGTTGACGACCCCCTTGTAGCGCCCGCCCGTGGCCGGTCTGGCGACGATCCCGCGCAGGTCCACGGTTGTCGTGCCCGTCGCCCGCCCTGCGGTCACGGTCCACCACCGGCCTGAACCGGTGCTCTTCATCGTCCAGTCCTGCCCGGGCCGCGTGCCGTCGGTCGGCAGAGGCGTGGACGTCACCTGCCGGACCTCGATGCCGTAGGCCGTGAGCTTGCGGATCGTCGTCCGTCGCTGCGCGGCGGTCCCCTTCTGCATCGACAACACTGCGACGACGTCCTTGCCCTCCCGCTCGTCCGCCACCATCTGGTCCAGGACGGCACGCGAGTAGCGTGCCCACTCGCTGTCGTCGGTCGCGGGGAGACGGAAGGGCGTCGAGGCCTTCGTTCGAGGCTTGACCCTCACCGAGGGAAAGGCCAGGTGTACCGGGTGGGCGATCTGGCCGGCCATGCTGTCCCCGACCACGTACACCACGTCCGAGGACCCGCTGGGCCCCCATCCCCAGAATCTGGAGACGAGCGTCGTCTGGCCGCCCCGCAGGTGCGCCCCGGGGGTGCTGTAGTGCTGTGGCAGGTCCTGCACGTTCGCCGCCTGCGCGCTGCCCAAGGGGAGGGTCAAGGTCACGCTCGCGGCGGTCAGCGCCACGACGAAGCGGTTCACGGTCATCGATCCTCCTCGGAGTTGCGGCGGGCGCGGTCATCTTGCCCGGTCTCCGGGCAACATGACCAGCTCTGTCTCGCACCGACGGAGTGTCGTCCTGAAGCTCGGTGTCGGCGCCGAGGCTGACTCCCGGCAACCGGGGGGTGTGCTCCCTTCGGCCGGGTGAGCTGCAGGACGACACGCGGACGGCAACACTCCAGCACAACCGAAGACGATCTCGGTTGCCCGAGATCGTCTTCATGCCAACGTTTCCGCTGGTCGGGCTGACAGGATTTGAACCTGCGACCCCTTGACCCCCAGTCAAGTGCGCTACCAAACTGCGCCACAGCCCGTGGCCGCTCCCGCAGGAGCGAACGTCACTTTAACCCACTCCCACGGCCGTGGCCGAATCGGGTCCACCGGCGGGTCGCTCCCTTCGCTCCGGCCCACCACACCACGTCAACTGGCAGGATCAGGAGGCATGGACCCGAGCCTCCCGACGTCGTGGACGCCGTCCATGACGCACGACCTGTGGGTCGGTATCGGAGTCCTGACCGCCGGCGGAGTCCTCGCCCTGGAGAAATGGCGCCGGGGGGTGTCCGACGAGCGGATCTGGGCGCTCGTCGCCCTCGCGGTCGGCTTCGGCGCCGTCGGCGCCCGCCTCGGCACGTGGCTCCAGCACCTCCAGCCCAGCGCCAACGACCCGCTCGCGGTGCACTGGCTCTACGGCAACCGGAGCATCCTCGGCGGGCTCGCCTTCGCGTACGTCGCGGTGCTCGTCGGCAAGCGGCTGCTGCGGATGCAGTGGCGCACGGGCGCCCTCTTCGCGCCCGCCGTGGCTGCGGGCATGGCCGTGGGTCGCGTGGGGTGCCTGCTCACCGAGCCACCCGGGACCGCCACGGACGTGCCGTGGGCGGTCCCGGTCACCTCCACCGCCGACGCCGCAGCCTGGGGTGTCCCTCTCGGCACCCGGCTCCACCCGTCCTTCGCCTACGAGATCGCCTTCCACCTGCTGGCTCTGCTCGCCATCTGGATCTGCCGGGACCGGCTCGCCGACGCGGCCGATCTCTTCACCCTCTACATCACGGGGTACGCACTCTTCCGCTTCGGTGTCGAGGCCGTCCGTGGCAACGAGGTGGCGTGGCTGGGCCTGACCCGGCCCCAGCTCTTCCTCGCGGCCACCCTCCCCCTCCTCATCTGGCGCAGCGCCGTCGCGGTGCGCCGTCAACCCCAAGGAGTCGAGCATGGTCCAGCCCCCGCCATCGGGTAGCCCCTACCCCGCTCCCCCACGCACCGGGCTCGGCATGGGCGCGGGCGCCGGCATCGGCGCGCTCGTCGGCCTCCTCGGACCCGTCGTCATCGCGCTGCTCACCTGGGGTGTCAGCAGCGTCGTGCCCGGGCCCGCCGGGGACGGAGCCTGGCTGGTGGTCCTCGGTGTCATCGCCACCCCGGTGATCCTGCTCCTGGCTGGCTGCGTGCTGATGATCCCGGACCGCCTGCGCGGCTGGGGCGTGGCCTGCCTGGTGGCCGGCGGCCTGTGGCTCATCTCGAGCGCCGGCGTCTGCACCGCCCTGGTCTTCGGCTTCGCCCAGATGTACCAGAACGACTCGAGCGGGGTCCTGCTGTGACGCCTCGCCCCGCCGCGCAGCCCGATGCCGGACCGGGTCGTCCTCTGCGCGGCGACCGGATCCATCGCTACGTCAACGCCTTCTGCCCCACCTGCCACGAGGAGTCGCCCGACGCCGACCTGACCGAGGTACGCCGGCTCAGCGGCTGGCTCGCCGAGCGCGACGGGCGCATCTGGCTTGAGCGGGGCTGCCCCGACCACGGGCTCGTGCGCACCCTCTACGACGAGGACCCGCAGATCCTGTCCTACCTCGAGGAGTGGACCGCCCCCACCAAGTCGCACGTCCCCGACCTCTCCGGCAACTTCGACCCGGTACCGGCGGCCTACCTCGACGGCCTGCCCGAGATGCAGACCCAGCACACGTGCATCCTCCTCGAGGACGTCACCGAGCACTGCAACCTGCGTTGCCCGACGTGCTTCGCCGACTCCGCTCCTGCGCTCACCGGCGTCGCGAGCGTCGAGGAGGTGCTGGCCAATGTCGACGCCCGCCTCGCCCGGGAGGACGGCCGGCTCGACGTGCTCATGCTCTCCGGTGGTGAGCCCACGCTCTACCCCGACCTCGAGCGGCTCCTCGACGAGCTCGTCGCGCGGCCCGTGGTGCGGATCCTCATCAACACCAACGGTCTGACCGTCGCCCGCGACGACGCCCTCGTCGCGCTGCTGCGCCGGCACCGGCAGCGCGTCGAGATCTACCTCCAGTACGACGGATCGAGCGCCGAGGCCTCGCTGCACCACCGTGGCGGCGATCTGCGGGCCCACAAGCACCGTGCGATCTCCCGCCTGAGCGAGGCCGGGGTCTTCACCACCCTGACGATGACCGCCGAGCTCGGGGTCAACGACGACGAGATCGGGCACGTCATCACCCGCTCGCTGGAGACCCCCTTCGTCTGCGGGGTCTCGATCCAGCCGATCTTCGGCTCCGGCCGATCCGGTGCGATCGACGCCACCGACCGGCTGACGCACACCGGTGTCCTGGCCCGGATGGGGCCCCAGACGGAGGGACTAGTGACGTGGCGCGACCTCACGGCACTGCCGTGCAGTCACCCGCACTGCGCGTCGGTCGGCTATCTGCTGCGGGACGACTCCGACACCTGGCGATCGCTCACCGCCATCGTCGGGCACGACCAGCTCAAGCAGTGGCTCGACCTCGCGCCGGAGAGCTTCGCCAACCGGATCACCGACCAGGCCATCCCCGAGCAGATGCGCGCGGTCGTCAAGGACGCCGTGCTCGGCCTGCTGAGCGAGCAGACCTCTCTCTCCCACCCGCAGGTCGGCGACCTGTGGAAGGCCGTCTGCCAGACCTGCGACCTCGGCCTGTCGACCCTGACGACGCTCGTCACGTCACGACTGCCGGGTCAGCACGAGCGACTGCGTCGTCTCATGGGCGAGCGGGTCAAGCGGATCAGCGTCAAGCCCTTCATGGACATCAACACGATGATCGAGGAGCGGCTGACGCAGTGCTGTGTCCACGTCGGCACCCGGGGGACGAAGGGAGAGCAGTGCGCACCCTTCTGCGCCGTTCAGGCGTGGGCGCCGCTGGCCCGGCAGAAGGTCGGCGCGGGCGCCCGCCGTCAGCTGCCGGTCAGTGCGGTCTGACGACTCCGCCGAGGCGGCGTCGCGACCACCTCAGCGGCGCCGGCCGCGTCGCTCGCGCACCCGCACGCTGATCTCGATGGGCGTGCCCTCGAGGCCGAACTCCTCACGCAGCCGCCGCTCGAGGAAGCGCCGGTAGCCAGCCTCGATGAAGCCCGAGGCGAAGATGACGAAGCGCGGCGGACGGGTGGACGCCTGGGTGGCGAAGAGGATGCGGGGCTGCTTGCCGCCGCGCACCGGGTGCGGGTGCGACGAGGCGATCTCGCCGAGCACCGCGTTGAGCCGCGACGTGGGCACGCGGCGGTCCCACGACTCCAGCGCCGTGTCGAGCGCGGGGGTCAGCCGGTCGACGTGGCGGCCGGTCTGGGCCGAGAGGTTCACGCGCGGGGCCCACGTGACCTGCACGAGATCGCGCTCGATCTCGCGCTCGAGGTAGAAGCGTCGCTCCTCGTCGAGCAGGTCCCACTTGTTGTACCCGATGACGAGCGCCCGACCGGCCTCGACGACCTGGCTGATGATGCGCAGGTCCTGCTCCGTGATCGGCTCGTGCGTGTCGATGAGCACGACGGCGACCTCGGCCTTCTCGAGCGCGGCCTGCGTGCGGAGCGAGGCGTAGAAGTCGGCGCCTCGGGTCTGGTGGACCCGCCGACGGATACCGGCGGTGTCGACGAAGCGCCACTGCCGACCACCGACCTCGACGAGCTCGTCGACCGGGTCGCGGGTTGTCCCGGCGACGTTGTCCACCACGACCCGCTCCTCGCCCGCAAGCTTGTTGAGCAGGCTGGACTTGCCGACATTGGGGCGGCCGATGAGCGCGACCCGGCGGGGACCCCCTTCGGGCACCGCGCCACCACGAGCGGAGACCACGGGCAGCACGTCGAGGACGGCGTCGAGCGCGTCCCCGCTCCCCCGGCCGTGCAGCGCGGAGACCGGATGGGGCTCGCCGAGCCCGAGGTTCCACAGCGCGGCCGCGTCCGGCTCGAAGCGCTGGTCGTCCACCTTGTTGGCGACGAGCACGACCGGCTTGCCGGACGCGCGCAGCAGCTTGACGACGGCCTCGTCGTCGTCCGTGGCACCGACGACCGCGTCGACGACGAAGACGACGACGTCGGCCATGTCGATGGCGACCTCGGCCTGCTCGGCGACACGCAGGTGGATGCCTTGGGCGCCGATCTCCCAGCCACCGGTGTCGAGCAGGGTGAATCGGCGGCCCGACCACTCCGCGTCGTAGGCGACCCGGTCGCGGGTCACGCCGGGCGTGTCCTCGACGACGGCCTCACGACGGCGCAGCACACGGTTGACGAAGGTCGACTTGCCGACATTGGGCCGTCCGACGATGGCGACGACCGGCAGCGGTCCGGCCGCGACCTCGTCGGCCTCCGGCTGGAAGCCGTCGATGATCGCCCGGTCCTCAGCCGTCAGCTCGAAGTCCTCGAGCCCGGCACGCAGCACCCGCTCGACGCCCTCGGCGTGCGCCGCGTCATCCGTCCCGGTGGGGTCGGCGGGTTCAGGGGTGGTGTTCAACGGTGCTCCTGGAGTTGGTGGTGTCGCCCATTGTCGCAGCCACCGGCCGGTGGCGGCTGGTGGTCGGGGCGGGTCAGCGACCGCGCGCGGCATCGACGAGCGACATCACCGCGTCGATCGATCCTGCGAAGTCGAGGTCCGAGGTGTCGACGACGGTCACGCCGTCGGCCGCCTCGGTGAACTGCGAGACGGTCGAGTCGTCACGGTCGCGACGGACGACCTGGTCGCGGGTCGCGGCGATGGCTGCCTCGTCGGTGGCGCCGTGCACCTCGAGCGAGCGACGGCGCAGGCGCGCCTCCTCGCTGGCGGTGAGCAGGATCCGCACGGAGGCTTCCGGGGCGATGACCGTCGTGACGTCCCGCCCTTCGGCGACGCAGGCCCCGTGCCGGGCGGCGATGTCGTCGATGAGCGCACGCTGCCGACGCTGCATCTCCACGCGCACGTCCGGGACCGTGGCGACGGTCGAGACCAGCGAGGAGATCTCGCTCGTGCGGATGTCCGCTGCGACGTCCGTGCCGTCGACGGTGACGCTGGGTGCCTGCGGGTCGTCACCGATGTCGAGCGGCAGAGCGACGGCGGCTGCGGTGATGGCCGCAGCGTCACCGAGGTCGACCTCGGTGTGCCGGCACCACCACGTGAGGGCCCGGTACATGGCGCCGGTGTCGAGGTAGCCGGCACCGAGCCGCGTCGCGACCGCACGGGAGACGCTGGACTTGCCGGAGCCCGAGGGGCCGTCGATGGCGATGACGAAGGGGGCGGGCTGGCTGGTCACGAGGGCCCAGCCTAGTCGCCCGTCAGGAGTGCAGCTGCCACCCTCGCGTCGTGAGGGCCTCGGTGAGCGGACCGGCTGCGGCCGGGAGCACGGAGACCTCCGCCAGACCGAAGGGCAGGCCCAGCCCGTGGTCGAGGCGCAGGTCCTCCATGTTGACCCCCGCGTCACCGATGTCGGTGAGGAGTCGGGCGACCTCGCCGGGGCGGTCGTCGACGACCACGCTGACGACGGCGTAGGTGGCGGGCGGCGCACCGTGCTTGCCGGGGATGCGGGCGTGACCGGCATTGCCGTCGGCGATGGCGCGGGCCAACACGGCCCGCGCCCCCGGGGCATCGGCCACGTCGTCCTCGTCGGCGCCGAGGGCCTCGAGCGCGGCGACGAGCTCACCGAGGTCGTCCCGCACGGAGCGCAGGACGTCGGCGACCGCGAGTGCATTGCCGGAGAGGATCTGGGTCCACAGCCCGGGGTCGCTGGCCGCGATGCGCGTGACGTCACGCACGCCCTGACCGGCGAGGCCGACGGCTTCGTCACTCAGGTGCTCGAGGCGGGCGGCGACGAGAGACGCCGCCACCTGGGGCACGTGGGAGACCGCGGCCACGGCAGCGTCGTGCTCGGCCGGGCTGAGCGTCGTGACCGCGGCACCCGTCGCGCGGGCCACCGCAGCGACGAGCTCGGTCGCGGCGGGGTCGCTGCCCGGGTGCGGGCAGAGCACCCAGGCGCGCCCGGTGAAGAGGTCACCGCGGGCGCTGATGGCCCCCGAGCGCTCGCGGCCGGCCATGGGGTGGCTGCCGACGTAGCGGTCGATGGGCACGCCGGCACGGGAGACGTCGGCGAGGACCACCTGCTTGACCGAGGCGACGTCGGTGACCACGGCTTCGGGCCAGCGCTCGAGGGCACGGAGCACCAGCCGCGGGGAGACGTCGGGTGGCGCGGCGACGACCACGACCCCCGGGGCCACCTCCCCGCTGATCCGGCCGGCGCCGAGGTCGCGGGCCAGGGCGGCGGAGGTCTCCGACTGGTCCTCGAGGCTGACGTCGACCCCGACCGCGGTCAGGGCGAGCCCGATGCTCGTCCCGATGAGCCCGGTGCCGATGACGTGCACCGGAGGGAGTGCTGTGGCTGCCCCCTTCGCCTCGTCGGCCGTGGTCACAGCCCGGCAGCCTTGTACAGGTCGCTGATCTCCTGCCGGCTGAGGTTGCGCCACCGGCCCGACTTCGTCGTGCCGAGCGTGATCGGGCCGACCTGGGTCCGCACGAGCGAGAGGACCGGGTGGCCCACGTGGTCGAGCATGCGGCGGACGATGTGCTTGCGCCCCTCGTGGAGGATGACCTCGACGATCGCCTTGCCCGGCCGGGAGTCGACGACCTTGAAGGAGTCGACCCGCACCGGGCCGTCCTCGAGCTCGACCCCGTCGCGCAGCCGCTTGCCGAGGTCCTTGGGCACGGGGCCGGGGATCTCCGCGATGTAGGTCTTGAGCACGCCGTGGGCGGGGTGCTGGAGGCGGTGCGCGAGGTCGCCGTCGTTGGTGAGGATGAGCAGGCCCTCGGTGTCGGCGTCCAGCCGCCCGACGTGGAAGAGCCGCTCGGGTCGCCCGGCGACGTAGTCGCCGATGCTCACCCGGCCCAGCTCGTCGGACATGGTCGTGACCACACCGGTGGGCTTGTTGAAGGCGAGGTAGACGCGCGACTCGTCGAGGTGCACCCGCTCGCCGTCGACGTGGACGGTCTGGCGCAGCGGGTCGACGCGCACGCCGAGCTCACGCACGATCTGTCCGTCGACCTCGACGCGCCCCTCGCTGATGAGCAGCTCGCAGGCGCGGCGGGAGCCGATGCCCGCCGCGGCGAGCACCTTCTGCAGGCGGGTGCCCTGGGGGTCGTGGACGTCGATCGTGGGTGCCTGCGGGGGCTCGGGGGCCAGCTGCGGCTGTCCCTGCCGGCTGCGGCCGCTCGTGCCGCGGTCGGGCTGCGGGCGTCGGCCGGGTCGCGGCGGCTTCTTGGGTCCCTTGCCGCGGGGTGCACCCTGCGGTCCTCCGGGGCGACGGTTCTGGGGCGGAGTCATGGGCGGGCCTCATTCACGAGTTCGTCGAGCACGGCGGCATCGGGCAGGTAGGGGGCGATCGGCGGGAGGTCGTCGAGCGTGTTCAGACCCATCCGCTCGAGGAAGTACGGGGTCGTCCCGTAGAGCGTCGCATTGGACTCCTCGTCCTTGGTGACCTCGACGATGAGGCCGCGGGTGAGGAGGGTGCGCACGACACCGTCGACGTTGACCCCGCGGATCGCGCCGATGCGCGCCCGCGAGATCGGCTGCCGGTAGGCGATGACGGCGAGGGTCTCGAGGGAGGCGGTTGTCAGGCGGGACTGCTGACCGTCCAGGACGAAGCGCTCGACGACCGGGGCATAGGCGTGGTGGCTGTAGAAGCGCCATCCTCCCCCCACGTTGCGCACGGTGAAGCCGTGCCGGCCGTCGGCGTAGGCCTCCTCGAGGGCGCCGAGGTGCGCTCGGATCTCCTCGACGGGCAGCTCGAGAGCCGACGACAGCGCGTGGTCGGTGACGGGCTCCTCGACGATCATCAGCACGGCCTCGATGGCGCCGCGGGCGCCGCCGGGCAGGTCTCCGACGTCGAAGGCGACCTGCACGTCGTCCCCCTCCGGCACGCCCGCCGGTGGGGCGGTTGCGGCGGGGGGTGAGGGTGTCGGCTCACTCATCGGGCATCTCCTCCTCGGACGAAGGGGGCGGTGCCTCCCCTTCGTCGAACTCGGCACCGACGTCCACGGTGCCCTCCTGGCTACCGGTCCAGCTGACCTCGAGGTCGCCGAGGGCCTCGGGCTGGTCGAGCGCGACCTGCTTGTCGCGGAAGAGCTCGAGCAGCGCGAGGAAGCGGGCCACGACGACGAGCGTCGAGTCCGCGTCCTGCACGAGCGTGCGGAAGGAGAGCGTGCCCTCCGACCGCAGCCGGTCGACGACGAGGGCCGCCTGCTCGCGGACGCTGACGGCGGGTGCGTGCAGGTGGGTCAGGCCGACGGTCTCGGGCTCCTTGGGGGCGAGCGTCCGGGCGGCGACCATGGCCAGCTGCTCGGGCGTCACGCTCATGACCAGCTCCGGGAGGAGCGAGGCGAGGTGGGGCTCGAGACCGGCCTGGCGTGGCGTCATCCGGCCGGTCGTCGCGAGCGTCTCGCCGAAGCGCGCGGCCACGTCCTTGAAGGCGCGGTACTGCAGCAGGCGGGCGAAAAGCAGGTCACGGGCCTCGATGAGCTCGAGGTCCTCCTCGTCACCATCACCCGTGTTGGGCAGCAGGCGCGATGCCTTGATGTCGAGCAGCGTGGCCGCGACGAGGAGGAACTCGCTCGTCTGACCCAGGTCCCATGACGGCTCGCTGGCCTGAAGCGCGCGCAGGTGCACCATGAACTCGTCGGTGACCTTGGCCAACGCGATCTCGGTGATGTCCAGCTGGTGCTTGCTGATCAGTCCCAGGAGCAGGTCGAAGGGCCCCTCGAAGTTGTCGAGGTGGACGGTGAAGGCCTGCTCCGCACCCCGCTTGGTGATGACACCGCCGGGGACGGCGACGTCGGGATCCGGCGCGTGGGACTCGGTGGCCTCGGGGGCCGTGGTGGCCGGTGGGGCCTCCACGGGTATCAGGGAGCGCCGCCGCGCGAGATCAGCTCGCGGGCCAGCTGCCGGTAGGCGTTGGCCCCCGAGTGACCGGTGGCGTAGGTGGTGATCGGCTCGGCCGCGAGCGTGGCGTCGGGGAACTTCACCGTGCGGGAGATGACGGTGTGGAAGACCTTGTCCCCGAAGTGGTCGACGACCGAGCCGACGACCTCGCGGCTGTGCAGGGTACGGCCGTCGTACATCGTCGCGAGGATGCCGTCGACGGTCAGGCCGGGGTTGAGCCGATCGGTGATCTTGTCGATGGTCTCGACGAGCAGCGCGACACCTCGCATGGCGAAGTACTCGGTCTCGAGCGGGATGATCACGCCGTGGGCGGCCGTGAGGGCGTTGACGGTCAGCAGGCCGAGAGAGGGCTGGCAGTCGATGAGGACGACGTCGTAGTCGTCGACGACGGGCCGGAGCACGCGGGCGAGGATCTGCTCTCGGGCGACCTCGCCGACGAGCTGGACCTCGGCCGCGGACAGGTCGATGTTGGCCGGGGCGACGTCGAGCCCCGGCACGGAGGTGTGCTGGATGATCTCGGTGATCTCGTGGCCGCGGGAGACGAGCAGGTCGTAGATCGTCGTGTCGAGGGTGTGCGTCGGCACGCCCAGCCCCACGGAGAGGGCACCCTGCGGGTCGAAGTCGACGAGCAGGACCCGTCGACCGGCCTCCGCGAGAGCGGCGCCGAGGTTGATGGTGGTCGTCGTCTTGCCGACGCCGCCCTTCTGGTTGCACATCGCGATGATGCGGGCGGGGCCGTGCGATGCCAGGGGCTCGGGCTCCGGGAAGGAGGGCATGGGTCGGCCGGTCGGACCGTACTGGGTCAGGTCGTGCTCGAGGTCGAGCGGCGGCGTCACCTCTGATGCCACAGTCGGATCACTCCATCGTCGTGGGTCGGTCAGCCTCTCGCTGATCAGCGATGACCCTATCAGCGGGCTCGGGGGTGGGCCTGCGCGTAGACCTCGCGCAGCTGCTGCACGGTGACCATCGTGTAGATCTGCGTCGTCGTCACCGAGGCGTGCCCGAGCAGCTCCTGCACGACGCGCACGTCGGCGCCGCCCTCCAGCAGGTGGGTGGCGAAGGAGTGCCTCAGGGTGTGTGGCGAGACGTGCCCGGAGAGCCCGGCCCGATCTGCCGCCGTCGTGATGACGGCCCACGCGCTCTGCCGGGACAGCCGGGCGCCCCGGCGGTTGAGGAAGACGGCGGGGCCGGCGCGGCCGGCGCTCGCCAGCTCGGGGCGGCCTCGCACCAGCCAGGCCTGGACGGCCTCGACGGCGTAGCTGCCGATGGGGACGATGCGCTCCTTGCCGCCCTTGCCGAGCAGTCGCGCAGCGCCCACCTCGAGGTCGAGGTCGTCGATGTCCAGGCCCACGACCTCGGAGATGCGAGCTCCGGTGCCGTAGAGCAGCTCGAGGAGCGCCCGGTCCCGCAGGGGTACCGGGCCGTCCCCGACTCCGGCCGCGTCGATGAGCCGGGTCACCTCGTCGAGTCGGATCGCCTTGGGCAGACGCGAAGGGGGTGACGGCGGCGCCACGTCCTCGGCCGGGTTGTGGTCGGTGAGGCCCTCGAGCGCGAGGAACTTGTGCAGGCCGCGGACGGCGACGAGGGTGCGAGCCGCGGAACTGGCCGCGAGCGGCGGGTGGTCGGCGTCGCCGGTGCGCAGTGCGGCGAGGAAGGCGGAGACGTGCTGCTCGGTCACCTCACCCGGGTCGGTGACACCAGCCGCTGCAAGGTGGTCGAGATAGCGACCGGCGTCTCGCGCGTAGGCGCTCAGCGTGTGGGTGGAGACCCCGCGCTCGACGTCGAGCTGGGTGAGCCAGGTGCGCACGGCCCGCTGGAGGGGGGTCGGGCGGCTCACCGTCGGTGTCGGCCTCTCTCGGGTCGGGGTCGTGCCGTGGGCACCCCATTGTGCCCACGGGTGGTCGCGACCACGGCGAGGAGTCTAATGGGCTCATGAAGCTGTATGCGGATCTCCCGGCCCGACGTCTTGGTCAGGTCGTCGCCGACCTCCTCATGATCGCCTGGGTCCTCCTCTGGGCACGCGTGGGCCGGGCGGTGCACAACTCGACCCTGGAGCTCGCCGAGCCGGGCCACCGACTCGAGTCCGCCGGGTCCGGGTTTCGGGACAAGCTGACGACGGCGGGCAACACCGTCGACGACCTGCCGGTGCTCGACGACAAGGTGGCCACCCCCTTCCGCGATGCCGCAGGGGCCGGGACGACGATCGAAGAGGCTGGCCGAGACCTCGTGAGCGCGGTGGAGAGCCTCGCCACGACCCTTGGCTGGGTGACGGCGCTGACGCCGATCCTCATCGTCGGCGCCTTCTGGCTCGCGGCGCGGTGGCGCTTCGTCCGCCGGGCGACGGCGGCGCAGTCCCTCGTCGACAGCGTCGACGACCTCGACCTCTTCGCCCTGCGGGCGATGTCCAACCAGCCGCTGCAACGACTCTCCCGGATCAGCCCCGACCCAGCCGGGGCGTGGCGGCGTGGCGACCGGGAGGTGATCCGCGACCTCGCCCTCCTCGAGCTCTCGGACTGCGGCCTTCGGCCCCACCAGAGGACGGGCGGCGCCCCCTCGGCCACTGCACCCTGAGGTCAGCTCGACGGGGTCGACGTGGGGCTCTGTCCACACCCGGGATCACCACGGAGGCGCCCTCCCCAGACCTCACGTCCGTCTGGTGCTGCCCTGACTCCCCCGCCAGCATCGACGCATGGACCAGTCACCGATCGCCTGCCCCATGTCGTGCCCGGTCGGCACCGCACCCGACGACTACGAGCCCTGCACCGCCTGCCCCTCGTCGCCGTGCGCGGAGCGCAGGTGGGTGGCCGCCGGACGCAGGGTCGGCCTGCTGTCACGCCGGTTTCGCCGGCTCCATCGGCTGACCCAGCGGCAGCTGGCCACCCGCCTCGGGTGGAGCCCAGCCACGGTGGGCCGGATGGAGGTCGACGCCGCGTCGCTCCCCTTCGGCGCGGTCGTGAGCCTGCTGGCGGAGGTGGGCTACAGGGTGGCCTTCGTCGACGCGAGCGACGACGACCCCCTCCCCTCGGGGGCCGTCACGGGGCCCGCCGCACGCAACCGCCGCCAGGACCCGGTGCTCCACGGGCCGGAGGGGATCTGGCGTCGTGCAGCGAGCTAGCTCACTCCCCCAGGGCGACCACGCGTGGCTGCAGGTCCTCGACCGGGCAGGTCCACGACTCGGCAGCGGCATCCACCTGCTCGCCGGAGCGGATGTCCTTGACCTGGTCGCCACCGGAGTCGCTCGCACCCGGGAACCACACGTACGGGATCCCGCGACGCTCGGCGAAGCGGATCTGCTTGCCGAACTTCGCAGCTGCCGGGGCGACCTCGCACGGGATGCCGCGCGCCCGCAGCGCCGTCGCGACGGCCACGGAGCGGGGTCGGCTCCCTTCGTCCGTGACGGCCACGAGGACCGCCGAGGGCGACTTCCGGGTGGCCCCGACCAGCCCCTTGCCGAGGAGGAGACCCAGCAGGCGCGACAAGCCGATCGAGATGCCCACCCCCGGATAGGTCGTCTTGCCGTCGGTGGCCAGTTCGTCGTACCGACCACCGGAGCAGAAGGACCCCCACGACTCGTAGCCCACGAGCTGCGTCTCGTAGACGGTGCCGGTGTAGTAGTCCAGACCGCGGGCGATCCGCAGGTCGGCGACCATCGCACCGGGCGCCGCCGCGGCCCCGGTCTCGATGACCGCGGCCAGTGCGGCCAGACCCTCGTCGAGCACGGGGTGCTCCACACCCAGAGCACGCACCCGGTCGACGAAGGTGGTGTCTTCGGTCCGGATGGCCGCGAGGTCGAGGCAGGCCTGCGCCTGCTCCGCGGTGCGCCCCGCCTCGACGAGCAGGGTGGCCACCTTGTCCGGCCCGATCTTGTCGAGCTTGTCGACGATGCGCAGCGTGCCCGCCACGTCGTCGATGCCCAGACCCCGGTAGAAGCCCTCGGGGATCTTGCGGTTGTTGACCTGGATGATCATCTGCGGGATGGGCAGCTTGGCGAAGATCTCCGCCATGACCAGCGGCATCTCGGCCTCGAAGTGCGGCGCCAGCTCACCCGCGTCGACGACGTCGATGTCGCACTGGGTGAACTCGCGGTAGCGCCCCTCCTGCGGCCGCTCACCGCGCCAGACCTTCTGGATCTGGTGACGGCGGAAGGGGAAGTTGAGCCGACCCGCGTTTTCCACGACGTACCGGGCGAAGGGGACGGTGAGGTCGAAGTGCAGTCCGAGCTGGCCTTCGCGACCGCCGGCGGCACCCCCTTCGTCATCGGCCAGGCGGTGGATCCCGTAGATCTCCTTGTCCGCGTCGCCTCCCTTGCCGAGAAGCCGCTCGACCGGCTCGACCGCGCGGGTCTCGATCGACGGGAAACCGTGCAGCTCGAAGGTCGAGCGGATGACGTCGATGAAGTGCTGCTCGACGATGCGCTGCTCGGGCAGGTACTCGGGGAAGCCGGAGAGCGGGGTGACCTTCGTGGGGCGGGCGGCGGGGTGGGTCATCGCAGTCCTTGCAGGTACGGGTTGGTCGCCTTCTCACGGCCCAGCGTCGTCGCGGGTCCGTGGCCGGGCAGGACGAGGCTGGAGTCGGGGCGGGGATGGACCACCCGACGGAGGGAGTCCTGCATCGCCTCGTGCGACCCGCCTGGCAGGTCGGTCCGCCCGATCGACCCGGCGAAGAGCACGTCGCCCGTGATCAGCGTGCGGTCGACCTCCGCGTCGGCGGGCACGCCGTCCGGCACGCGCGGCATCGCAAACATCACCGAGCCCTCGGTGTGCCCGGGTGCGTGCAGCACCTCGAGGTCGATGCCTGCGACGCTCACCGTCTCGCTGTCGGTCACCTCGACGACTCGCTCGGGCTCGCGCCAGGTGGCCTTCTTGCCGAACTGCTGCTCGAGCATGCCGCTGAGCGCCGGCCCGAGGGAGGAGGAGCCGAGGGGGTCGACGAGGCGGTAGCGGTCATCGGTGTGGATGTAGGCGGCGAGCTCGCCACCGCAGACGGGTGTCACGGAGAAGACGTGGTCGACGTGGCCGTGGGTGAGCAGGACCGCCGCCGGCTTGAGCCGGTGCGTCGTGAGGACCTCGCGCAAGGTCTCCTCGATGCCGATGCCCGGGTCGACGATGATGCACTCCTCGCCCGGGCCGTCGGCGATGACGTAGCAGTTGGTCCCGAAGGCCTGCGCCGGGAAGGGGATGGTCAGCACGGTCCAACCCTACGTGCGCGCCCCGCCCGGTCACGTGAATGGGTAACCTCGGGCCTGTGAGTGACGACACCGACGCCCCGCGCCCTTCGGCGCCCTCGCCTGCGGCACTGGCCCGCATGGCCCCCCGCCCGACCCCGACCCCCGCCGCCGAGGCCCCCGCGATGACGACGGACCACTCGGCCTCCGCTGCCTTCGGCCGGGTCGACGAGGAGGGCAAGGTCTTCGTCAAGGACGGAGAGGGCGAACGCGAGGTCGGCTCCTACCCCGGCGCCACCCCCGAGGAGGCCCTGCAGTACTTCGCCCGCAAGTACGACGAGCTCTTCGCCTCCGCCACCCTGCTGCGCCAGCGTCTCGACGTCCCCGACGTCTCCGCCAAGGAGATCGGTGACGGCCTGAAGACCCTGCGGGAGCACGCGGAGCAGCCCAACGTGGTCGGCGACCTGCCGGCTCTGAGTGCGCTCGTCGCCGAGCTCGAAGAAGGCCTGACCGCCAAGCGTCAGACCGAGTCCACTGTCCGCGCCGAGGCCAAGAAGGTCGCTGCGGCCGAGCGCGAGGCGATCGTCGCCGAGGCCGAGCAGATCGCCGCCCAGCCCGTCGACAACGTGCACTGGAAGCAGTCGACGACCCGGATGCGGGCCCTCCTCGACGAGTGGAAGGCGCACCAGCGGGGCAAGGCGCGCCTCGACAAGGACGTGGAGAGCGCACTGTGGCAGCGCTTCTCGAAGGCTCGCAACGGCTTCGACAAGACCCGGCGCGCCCACTTCGCCCACCTCGAGCAGAGTCGTGGGGAGGCCAAGTCGGTCAAGGAGGACCTCGTCGTCCAGGCCGAGCGGCTGTCCACCTCGACCGACTGGAACGCCACGGCCGGTGCCTTCAAGCGGCTGATGGACGAGTGGCGCCGGGCGGGTCGTGCGGGGCGTCAGGACGACGACAAGCTGTGGGAGCGCTTCCGCACCGCGCAGGACGCCTTCTTCAACGCCAAGGACGCCGAGGCGGCCAAGGAGGACGAGGCCCACCAGGGCAACCTCGAGGTCAAGGAGGGCCTGCTCGCCGAGGCCCAGGCGCTGTTGCCGGTCAAGGACCTCGACAAGACGAAGGCCGCTCTCCGCTCCATCCAGGACCGCTGGGAGGCCGCGGGCAAGGTGCCGCGCGCTGACGTCTCCCGGATGGAAAAGGGGATGCAGCGGGTCGAGCAGGCGGTGCGCGATGTCGAGGACAAGAAGTGGTCCTCGTCCAACCCCGAGCTGTCCGCCCGAGCCAGCTCCTTGGCCTCCCAGCTCGAGGCGAAGGTCGCCGAGCTGCAGGCCGATGCGGACGCTGCAGAGGCCAAGGGTGATGCCGCGAAGGCGACGAAGCTGCGTGAGCAACTGGCCGCCCAGCAGGCGTGGCTCGACCAGGCCCGCAAGGGCCTCGACGAGTTCGGCGGCTGACCCCCCACGGTCCCTGCCCTTCGAGACGCCGCTGGCACGCCTCCTCAGGAACCGGAGCAAGGCCGCCTGCGGCCGCAGCGTCTCGAAGGGTCCGTCACCCCTGCAGAGCGGACCGCAGCACAGCGGACGTGGAGGCGCGGTGGCGCAGCGTCAAGCCGAAGTCGAGGACGACGACGTGACCACACGACGACGAAGGACTTCGGCAGCTCGCCGCCGCACCTACACGGGAGCGGGCATGGTCCCCGGCCCTTCGAGACGGTCGCTGCGCGACCTCCTCAGGGGCCGGTCGGGCATCGAGCTCTCTTCTCCTCAGGGACCGGTCGGGGGTCGGGCCCCCTTCTCCTCAGGGACCGGTCGGGGGTCGGGCCCCCTTCTCCTCAGGGACCGGTCGGGGGTCGGGCCCCCTTCTCCTCAGGGACCGGTCTGGGGTCGGGCTCTCTTCTCCTCAGGAACCGGCGTCAGCCCTACTTGCTCGACCCGCCGGAGATGCGGAAGCAGTCGAAGACGGACTCGATGCGCTTGACCTGCTGCATGACGTGGCTGAGGTGCGCGACCTCCCCCATCTCGAAGGTGAACCGCAGGATCGCCACGCGGTCACGTGACGTCTGCACGGCCGCCGACAGGATGTTGACGCCGGACTCCGAGAGCACCCGGGTGACATCGGAGAGCAGACCGGCCCGGTCGAGAGCCTCGACCTGGACCTGGACGAGGAAGACGCTCGAGCTGCTGGGCGCCCACTCGACCTCGATGAGCCGCTCGGACTCCTTCTTCAGCGAGGTCGCGTTGGGACAGTTGACCCGGTGCACGGAGACGCCGTTGCCGCGCGTGATGAAGCCCATGATCTCGTCGCCGGGGACGGGCGTGCAGCACTTGGCGAGCTTGACCCAGAGGTCTTCCATGCCCTTGACGACGACACCCGGATCATTGCTCGAGCTCCGGCTGCGGCCGACGGGGCCCGGCAGCGTCGCCTCGGCGAGGTCCTCGGTCGCACCGTCCTCACCCCCGGCAGCGGCGATGAGGCGTGAGACGACGTGCTGGGCGGAGACGTGCCCCTCCCCGACTGCGGCGTAGAGCCCGTCGACGTCCTGCCGCCGGAGCTCGCTCGCGACGGCCGTGAGGCTCTCGACGGTGACGATGCGATGGAGCGGCAGGTTCTGCTTGCGCACGACCTTGGCGATGGCCTCCTTGCCGGAGTCGACCATCTCCTCACGGCGCTCCTTGGTGAACCACTGCTTGATCTTGTTGCGCGCACGGGCGGAGCGGACGAAGTTCAACCAGTCACGCGACGGCCCCGCTCCTTCGGCCTTCGAGGTGAGGACCTCCACGGCGTCGCCGTTCTCCAGCGGAGAGTCGAGGGGCACGAGGCGACCGTTGACGCGGGCGCCGATGCAGCGGTGCCCGACCTCGGTGTGCACGGCGTAGGCGAAGTCGACCGCGGTCGACCCGGCCGGCAGCGCGATGACCTGTCCCTTCGGCGTGAAGGCGTAGACCTCGCGCGTGTTGATCTCGTAGCGCAGGGAGTCGAGGAACTCACTGGGGTCGGCCGTCTCGCGCTGCCAGTCGAGGAGCTGACGCAGCCAGGCCATCTCGCCCATCTGCCCGTCGTCGACCTTGCCGCCGTCCGGGTTGCCACGGTCCTTGTACTTCCAGTGGGCGGCGACGCCGTACTCGGCGCGTCGGTGCATCTGGTGGGTGCGGATCTGGATCTCGACCGGCTTGCCCTGGGGTCCGATGACCGTCGTGTGCAGCGACTGGTACATGTTGAACTTCGGCAAGGAGATGTAGTCCTTGAAGCGCCCAGGCAGCGGGTTCCAGCGGGCGTGGAGTGCACCGAGCGCCGCGTAGCAGTCACGGACGGTGTCGACCAGGACGCGCACGGCGACGAGGTCGTAGATCTCGCCGAACTCGCGGCCGCCGACGATCATCTTCTGGTACACGGAGTAGTAGTGCTTGGGCCGCCCGGTGACCGTGGCCTTGATCCGGGCCTCGCGCAGGTCGGTGACCACCTGGGCCTTGACCGTCGTCAGGTACTCCTCGCGGGCAGGTGCCCGCTCCGCGACGAGCCGGACGATCTCCTCGTACACCTTCGGGTACAAGGTGGCGAAGGCGAGGTCCTCCAGCTCCCACTTGATGGTGTTCATCCCGAGGCGATGGGCCAGCGGCGCATAGATCTCGAGGGTCTCCTGCGCCTTGCGCTGGGCCGACCCGGCGGACACGTACCGCCAGGTGCGCGCATTGTGCAGCCGGTCGGCGAGCTTGATGACGAGGACCCGGATGTCGCGCGCCATGGCGACGATCATCTTGCGCACGGTCTCTGCCTGCGCGTTGTCGCCGTAGGTCACCTTGTCGAGCTTGGTGACGCCGTCGACGAGCTTGGCCACCTCCGAGCCGAACTCCTCCTCGAGGTCATCGAGCGAGTAGTCGGTGTCCTCGACCGTGTCGTGGAGCAGTGCTGCGGCCAGGGTCACGGGGGTCATGCCCAGCTCGGCCAGGATCGTGGCCACCGCCAGCGGGTGGGTGATGTAGGGGTCGCCGCTCTTGCGGACCTGACCACGGTGAGCGCGCTCAGCGACGTCGTAGGCGCGCTCGATGACCGATAGGTCGGCTTTGGGGTGGCTCTGGCGCACGATCTGCAGCAGCGGGTCCAGGGCCCCCGGAGTGGCCGCGCGCCCGCTGCCGATGCGGGCCAGCGAGGCGCGCGCCAAGGACCGTGGGGAGAACCCGCCGCCGGTGTTGCGCTCGCTCATGGAGTGAGCCTAGACCGTGAGCAGGCTCCGCACGGCACGGCCTGCCAGTGCGCGACGTCCGTCGAGGGCCTCGAGCTCGACGAGGACCTCCACCCCCGGCACCTGTGCGCCGCAGGTCTCGAGGAGCGTGCACGCCGCGGCGGCAGTGCCACCCGTGGCGAGCACGTCGTCCACGACGAGCACGCTGGCACCCGGCGTGAGCGCGTCGGCGTGCACCTCGATGCGCGCCGTGCCGTACTCGAGCGCGTAGTCGAGCCCGACCGTCTCCCCCGGCAGCTTGCCGGCCTTGCGCACGGGCACGAAGCCGACCCCCAGGTGCAGCGCGATGGCCGCGCCGAAGATGAAGCCGCGGGCCTCGAGCCCCGCGACTCGGTCGACCTTCCCCCGCCACGGCTCGGCGTGGGCCTCCACGACCGCCGCGAAGAGCTCGGCGTCGGCCAGGAGCGGTGTGATGTCCTTGAAGGTCACGCCCGGCTCGGGGAAGTCCGGGACGTCCCGCAGACCCGCACGGATGCGGTCCTGCAGGGCGGCGTCCGTCACGACTTGCCCCGACGGTTGCGCGGGGTCTTCTTCGGCTGGTTGCGTGGCCCGCCCGACTGGGCGTACTTGTGCACCTTGCGCCCGGTCACCGTCTGCGGCCCGTCGGTGTCGACGGGCTCGGCGTCCTGCCTGTCGCCCGACGCAGGCGTCGTCGCCGACGTGCCGGAGGGCGACGAGGCCGACTCCGAGCTGTCCGCGGGCACCGACGTCGCCAGGACGGGCGAGCGCCGCTGCTCACGGGCCTGGTGCTTGTCGGCGTCCGCGGCCAGCTTGACGACCTCCGGGTCCTTGCGGCGCAGGTCCACGAGGAGCGGGGTCGCGATGAAGACCGAGGAGAAGGCGCCGACCGTGGTGCCGATGAAGAGCGCCAGCGACAGGTCGAGCAGCGTGCCGGGGCCGAGCACCGCGAAGCCGATGATGATGACCGCAAGCACCGGCAGGTTGGCGATGACCGTCGTGTTGATCGACCGGACGAGGGTCTGGTTGACCGCGAGGTTGGCCGCGTCGGCGAAGCTCATCCGTCGGTTGGCAAAGGCCGCACGGGTGTTTTCCTTGACGTGGTCGAAGACGACGACCGTGTCGTACAGGGAGTAGCCGAGGACCGTGAGGAAGCCGATCATCGTCGCCGGGGAGACCTCGAAGCCGGTCCACGTGTAGATGCCGACGGTGATGAGCATGTCGTGGGCGAGGGCGATCATCGACGCCACGGCCATCTTGAGGTTGCGGTAGTACAGCGCCATCATCGCGGTCGTCAGCACGAGGAAGACGACGAGGGCGCGCAGTGCCTGCTGGCTCACCGACTTGCCCCACGACGGACCGATGAAGTTGGAGCTGACCTTGTTGGTCTCGACGTCGAAGGCCGTGGCCAGGGCACGCGAGACCTGACGGGCCTCGTCGTTGCTCAGCTCCTCGGTCTGCACCCGCACGGTGCTGCCACCGAGTGTCGAGACATTGGCCGACGAGTCGCCACCGGCCACCTCGCGGACGGCGTCGGTCGCCCGCTGCTCGTAGTCACTGGGCGCCGACTGGGTCGCGACCCGGAACTCGGAGCCGCCGGTGAACTCGAGGCTGAGGTTGAGGCCCTGGACGACGAAGCCCAGGGCTGCGACGACCATGATCACGGCCGACCACAGGTACCAGGTGCGCGAGCGACCGACGAAGTCGATCGAGCGCTTGCCCGTGTAGAGGTCATTGCCCCAGTCCGCCATGCGGCTCATCGCGCGCCTCCCTCGGCCGGCACGGTCGCCGGGTTGTCACGGTCGCTCGCGCTCTCGATGTCGAAGTTGCCACGGCCCTTGTACCGGACCTTGGCCTCCCGCAGCGTGTTGACGTCGAAGCCGGACCACCGGTGCCCCGACGAGAAGAACTTGCCGCGCGCGAGGATGGTGAGCATCGGGTGCGTGAAGAGCCAGAAGATGGCGAGGTCGATGATCGTCGTCAGGCCGAGCGTGAAGGCGAAGCCCCGCACACCCGAGCTCGCGAGGACGTAGAGGATGACGGCGGCGAGGAAGTTGACGCCGTCGGCCACGAGGATGGTGCCCTTGGCACGCGCCCAGCCGGCCTCGACGGCGGCACGCAGGTTTCTCCCTTCGCGCAGCTCGTCCCTCACTCTCTCGAAGTAGACGATGAAGCTGTCCGCGGTGACGCCGATGGCGATGATCAGACCGGTCACGCCCGCCATGTCGAGGCGATAGTTGTAGCCCCATGCCAGCAGGGCTATGGCCAGGTAGGTGATGCCGAAGGCGATGACCATCGAGCCCACGACCACGACCGAGAGCGCGCGGTACTGGACCAGGGCGTAGCCGAAGACGATGAGCAGGCCGATGATGCCGGCGATGATCCCGTAGCGCAGCTGCTCCGAGCCGAGCGTCGGGCTGATCTCCTGCCGGGTCTGCACGTCGAAGGAGAGCGGGAGGGCTCCGAACTTCAGCGACTTCGCCAGGCTCCTGGCCTCCTCGATGGTGAAGCCGGAGATGCTCGCCTGACCGTTGGGGATGGCCTCGTTGAAACCGGGGTCGATGAGCACCTGTGAGTCGAGGACGGCTGCCAGTGCGTTGTACTTGCCGGGCGGGTTGGTCGGGTTGGCGGGCGACAGCCCGGGCAGCTGGACCATGTCCTTGGAGACGTCGCCGTACTCACCACGACCCTTGCTCGTCAGGGTCAGGGAGATCTCGGGCTCGTTGGTCTGCTGGCCCTGCGGGCCGACGCGGTAGCCCGCCTCGGCATTGGCGATCTCCGTACCGGCGACGACGACCGGACCGAGCACGTACTTGAGCGAGCCGTCCTGCTTGCAGGCGACGATGGCCTCGTCGGTCTTCGTCGAGGGAGTCTCCTCCGGAGGCTTCGAGCAGTCCAGGTCCTGGAAGTCCTTCCACAGGTCGCTGCTGATGTTGTTGGGGTCGATCGGGCCGGTCGGCTCGGCCGTCGGCTTCCAGTCCTGGGCGGGAGCGGTCGACGACCCGGTGGCCGACGAGCTCTTCGACGAGGTCGCCGAGCCCGAGCTCTTGCCCGAGGTGGAGGAGCTCGGCTCCGGCTCGGCCGTGCGCTGCCGGTCACGGGAGGCGGAGGTCGAGCTGCTGCGGCTGGCGCTCGGCTGCGAGGTCTGCGACGAGCTCTTCGACGAGCCGGAGGTCGGGCTCGACGAGCCCGAGGTGGCGCTGCCGCTCGGGGTCGGCTCGAGCATCTCCTCGCTGCCGATGTCGGTCGCGAGCACGGGGCGGAACTGCATCTGCGAGGACGCCGCGATGGCGTCCTCCTGCTCCTTGGTCGGGGTCCCCGGCATGGCGACGACGATGTTGGAGTCGCCCTGCGTGGTCACCTCAGCACCGGTGGTGCCCTGGGAGTCGATGCGCTGGACGATGATGTCGCGGGCCTCGGCGAGCTGCTGCTGCGAGACGGTGCCACCGCCCTCGACGCGCGGCTCGAGGACGATCTGGGTGCCACCGGCGAGGTCGAGCCCCAGCCGCGGCGCCCAGGACGCGTCCTTTTGCCAGACGCCGTACCCGAGGGCTCCGGTGAGGACGATGATCCCAGCGAAGAGCCAGACGAGGGTGCGCTTGGCGTGGTCCTTGCGGGCCACGTCCTTGGTGCGTCGGCGCTCCGCCATGTCAGTCCTGCCCGCCCTGCTCGGTGGTGCCGGCGGCGGGTTCGACCTTCATGCCGATCGCTCGTCGGTCCAGGGTGAGGACGGTGCCGGGGGCGACCTCGAGGCGCACCCGCTCGTCGTCCAGCTCGGTGATGCGCCCCAAGATGCCCGAGGTCGTGAAGACCTCGTCCCCCACCTGGAGGGAGGCCGTGAACTCCGCCATGGTCTTGTGCCGACGTCGCGTGGTCCAGAGCATGAATCCGATGAGGATCAGCGGGAGGATCAGCAGGATCAGGCTGGCGCTCTGCGAGCCTTGGTTCATGGGTGCGGACTTCCTGGGTCGGGGCTGCGAGGTCGACGCCGACGTCACAGCGGCTCGGGGGGACCCGAGCCAGTGGTCGAGTCTAGGTCAGCGGTCGTGACGTCTCCAACGGACACGACGGTGGCGGGGTGCCCGATCAGCCGAGCCGGCCGCTGTCGGAGCGGTGCGGGATGGGAAGGGGGATCTGCTCACCGTCGGGCGGGGCGAGCCCGAGGTGCTGCCAGGCCGCGGCCGTGGCCAGCCGACCGCGCGGACTGCGGACGATGAAGCCCTCCCGCACGAGATAGGGCTCGGCGACCGTCTCGACGGTGTCGGTCTCCTCCCCCACGGCGACGGCGAGCGTCGACAGTCCGACGGGTCCGCCTCCGAAGCGTCGGCACATCGCGTCGAGCACCGCGCGGTCGAGCCGGTCGAGGCCGGCCTCGTCGACGTCGAAGAGGGTGAGGGCCGCCCGGGCCGCCGTGAGGTCGACCTGGCCCGTGCCGTGGACCTGGGCCCAGTCCCGCACGCGGCGCAGCAGGCGGTTGGCGATGCGTGGCGTGCCCCGGGAGCGCAGGGCGATCTCGGCGAGAGCGTCCTCGTCCGCGGCGACCCCGAGGAGCCGGGCGCTGCGCGCGAGGATCTGCTCGAGGTCGCGCACGTCGTAGAAGTCCAGGTGACCGGTGAAGCCGAAGCGGTCGCGCAGCGGGGCCGGCAGCAGGCCCGCGCGGGTGGTGGCCCCCACGACGGTGAAGGGGGGCAGCTCCAGCGGGATGGCCGTGGCCCCCGGCCCCTTGCCGACGACGACGTCGACCCGGAAGTCCTCCATGGCGAGGTAGAGCATCTCCTCGGCGGGTCGGGACATCCGGTGGATCTCGTCGAGGAAGAGCACCTCCCCCTCGACGAGGGAGGACAGCACCGACGCGAGGTCTCCTGCGTGCTGGATCGCCGGCCCCGACGTGACGCGGATGGGCTGCTCCAGCTCGGCGGCGACGATCATCGCCAGGGTCGTCTTGCCCAGGCCGGGAGGTCCGGAGAGCAGCACGTGGTCCGGGGGTGCGCCACGTCGGCGGGCCGCCTCGAGGACGAGGCCGAGCTGGTCGCGGACCTTGGGCTGACCGGGGAACTCCGCGAGGCGGCGGGGCCGCAGCGCGGCCTCCACGGTCGAGTCGTCGTCGGTGCCGCCGGCGTCGACGATGCGGGCGGTGGCGTCGAAGGAGCCGTCGCCCTCGCGGGGGTCCTCGTCGGCCACCCGCATCTCGGAGCTGAAGCCGCTCATCGGGCGAGCACCTGCAGGGCTGCGCGCAGTGCGCGGGAGACGTCGCCGCCCTCGTGCTCGTCGGCCACGGCGGCGACCGCGTCTGCGGACTGCTTGGCCGAGTAGCCCAGACCCACGAGTGCCTCCGTGACCTGGTCCTGCCAGCCGGTGGTGGGGGCCGCCACCCCGCTGGGTGCTCCCTCGCGCCCGGGCACGTGGGGCAGCTTGTCGCGCAGCTCGAGGGCGATGCGCTCGGCCCCCTTCTTGCCGATGCCGGGCACCTTGGTGAGGGTCGCGATGTCGTCGCCCGCCACCGCCGCCGCGAGCTGCTCCGGGCTGAGGACGGACAGGATGGCCATGGCGACGCGTGGCCCGACCCCGGTCACGGTCTGGGCCAGTTCGAAGGTGTCGCGCTCTCCCGGCGTCGCGAAGCCGTAGAGGGTCATCGAGTCCTCGCGGACCACCATGCTCGTCGCCAGCTCGACCGCGGCACCGGTGCGGCACCCGGCCGCCACGGCCGGCGGGGTGTGGACGAGCAGACCGACGCCGTGGACGTCGACGACGACCCGGTCGAGCCCGACGTGCTGGGCGGTGCCGGTGACGGAGGCGATCACGAGCCGGCCACCGCTCGCAGTCGGGCCCGTTCGCTGGCTGCCGCCAGCTCGCGTCGGGCGGTGCCCGCACCCCGCCACTGGTGGCAGATGGCGAGGGCGAGGGCATCGGCCGCGTCGGCCGGCTTCGGCGGCTCGGAGAGGGAGAGGATGCGGGTGACCATCGTCGTGATCTGCGCCTTGTCTGCCCGGCCGGAGCCGGAGACGGCTGCCTTGACCTCGGTGGGCGTGTGGAGGGTGACGGGGAGCCCGCGCCTGGCCCCGGCGAGCAGCACCAGACCACTGACCTGGGCGGTCGTCATGACCGTCGGGACGTGGTCGGCCGCGTAGACCCGCTCGAGGGCGATGGCATCGGGCTCGAAACGGTCGAGCCAGGCGTCGAGCTGGTCCTGCACGTAGACGAGCCGCTCGCCGGTGTCGCGCTCGCTGGAGGTGCGCACGACGCCGACGGCCACCATGCGCAGGGCGCGGGACTGCCCTTCGACGACGCCGAGGCCGCACCGGGTCAGGCCGGGGTCCACGCCGAGCACGCGCACGGGGACCTCCTCCGACCTCGACTAGAACACCTGTTCTACGAGGCTACGTGTCGGCGACGACGGGTGCGCCGCCGACACGCCGGATCACTCCTCGTCGGCCTCGAGCTGGGCGAGGACCTCGTCGGAGATGTCGCCGTTGGTGTAGACG
This sequence comes from Janibacter sp. RAF52, assembly GCF_052114035.1. Lineage (NCBI taxonomy): Bacteria > Bacillati > Actinomycetota > Actinomycetes > Micrococcales > Intrasporangiaceae > Janibacter > Janibacter sp. RAF52. The sequence goes on from NZ_JBFRDY010000003.1 coordinate 239,553, forward strand.
TCCTGGACGTCGTCGCTGTCCTCGAGGGCCTCGACGACGCGGATCATCTTCTTGGCGCCCTCGGCGTCGAGCGGCACCTGCATGCTCGGCAGGAAGGAGGCCTCGGCGGAGTCGTAGTCGACGCCCGCCTCCTGCAGCGCGGTGCGGACGGCGACGAAGTCGGTCGCCTCGGAGACGATCTGCCAGGTCTCGCCGAAGTCGTTGATCTCCTCCGCCCCCGCCTCGAGGACGATCTCGAGGAGCTCGTCCTCCCCCTTCTCCGCCTTGGGCACCATGACGACGCCCTTGCGGTTGAAGAGGTAGGCCACCGAGTTGGGGTCGGCGAGGCTGCCGCCGTTGCGGGACAGGGCGGTGCGGACCTCGGTCGCCGCGCGGTTCTTGTTGTCCGTGAGGCACTCGATGAGGATCGCGACGCCGCCGGGGGCGTAGCCCTCGTAGGTGATGTTTTCCCAGTCGGCGCCACCGGCCTCGGCGCCGGAGCCGCGCTTGACGGCGCGATCGATGTTGTCGTTGGGGACCGAGCTCTTCTTGGCCTTCTGGACCGCGTCGTAGAGCGTGGGGTTGCCGGCCAGGTCGCCGCCGCCGGTCCGCGCCGCCACCTCGATGTTCTTGATGAGCTTGGCGAAGAGCTTGCCGCGCTTGGCGTCGATCGCCGCCTTCTTGTGCTTCGTGGTTGCCCACTTGGAGTGGCCGGACACGTTGGTCTCCTCGATGTTGCTGGCAGGTGGTCCGAGGGTCGATCCTACGCGGCCGCGCGCACCATCTCGACGAAGAGACGGTGTACCCGGGCGTCACCGGTCACCTCGGGGTGGAAGCTCGTGGCGAGGAGTCGCCCTTGCCGCACGACGACGGGACGGTCCGCCCCCTTCGCCCCGACGGTCGCGAGCACCTCGACCTGCGGACCGGCCTGCTCGACCCACGGCGCTCGGATGAAGACCGCGCGGACCGGCCCTCCGTCGACACCCGTCACCTCGAGGTCGGTCTCGTACGAGTCGACCTGTCGTCCGAAGGCATTGCGCCGCACCGTGACGTCAAGACCCCCGAGGGTCTGCTGGTCGGGGTGCCCGTCGACGATCCGGTCCGCAAGCAGGATCATCCCGGCGCAGCTGCCGTAAACGGGCAGCCCGTCGGCGATCCGAGCGCGAAGGGGGTCCCGCAGCCCGAAGGTGCGGGTGAGCTTGTCGATGGTCGTCGACTCACCACCCGGCAGGACGAGGCCGTCGAGCGTCGCGAGCTCGTCGGGCCGGCGCACGGCGACCGTGCGCGCCCCCGCCGCCTCGAGCGCGGCCCGGTGCTCCCGGACGTCGCCCTGGACGGCGAGGACGCCGATGGAGGGCGTCGTCACCAGCCGCGCTCGGCGAACTGGATGGAGCGGGCCGGCTCGTCGACGTTGATGCCGACCATGGCCTCGCCCAGCCCGCGGGAGACCTTGGCCAGGGTGTCGGGGTCGTCGTGGAAGGTCGTCGCCTTGACGATCGCTTCGGCCCGCTGTGCCGGGTTGCCCGACTTGAAGATGCCGGAGCCGACGAAGACGCCCTCGGCACCCAGCTGCATCATCATCGCGGCGTCGGCCGGCGTGGCGATGCCACCGGCGGTGAAGAGGACGACGGGCAGCTTGCCGGACTCCGCCACCTCCTTGACGAGCTCGAAGGGGGCCTGCAGCTCCTTCGCCGCCACGTACAGCTCGTCCTCGGCCAGCCCCTGCAGCCGGCGGATCTCCTGCCGGATCTGCCGCATGTGGGTCGTCGCGTTGGACACGTCACCGGTGCCGGCCTCGCCCTTCGAACGGATCATCGCGGCGCCCTCGGTGATGCGGCGCAACGCCTCACCCAGGTTGGTCGCACCGCAGACGAAGGGGACGGTGAAGCCCCACTTGTCGATGTGGTTGGCGTAGTCGGCCGGGGTGAGCACCTCGGACTCGTCGATGTAGTCGACACCGAGCGACTGGAGGACCTGCGCCTCGACGAAGTGGCCGATGCGCGCCTTGGCCATGACCGGGATCGAGACGGCCTCGATGATCCCGTCGATCATGTCGGGGTCGCTCATGCGGGAGACGCCACCCTGGGCGCGGATGTCCGCCGGGACGCGCTCGAGGGCCATGACGGCGACAGCGCCGGCGTCCTCGGCGATCTTCGCCTGCTCCGCCGTGACGACGTCCATGATGACGCCACCCTTGAGCATCTCGGCCATGCCGCGCTTGACGCGTGCGGTCCCGGTCGTCGTCTGCGTGCTCATGCTGTGCTCCCTCGTCGTGACCACGGGTGTGGCGCTTTTGATCTAGGCCAGAACCTAGCACGGCACAGGACAATGATCGGGCGACCGTCCGGAGGGTGGTCCCTGCACCTAGACTCACGCTCGTGGGTACCGACGCAGCGCAGATCACCGGAGGCACCGCGGCGGAGATCGCCGAGAGCATCCGCGGCCTCGTCGAGCGGGGGCGGCTTGCTCCCGGAGCGGCCCTTCCCCCGGTGCGTGCGCTCGCCGAGCAGCTCGGGATCAACCGCAACACGGCCGTGGCTGCCTACCGCGACCTGGCCCGGTCCGGCGTCGTCGTCTCCCAGGGCCGTGCCGGCACCCGGGTCGCCCGTCGCACCCGGGTGCCGCAGGAGGGCTACGCCCCCTCAGGCGCGCTGAGGGACGTCGGCAACGGCAACCCCGACCCGCGCCTCATCCCCGACCTCGCACCCGCGCTCGCCACGGCGGCCGGTCGCCGGCCCGTCCTCTACGGCGAGCCGACGATCGACCGTGACCTGCGGGCGTGGGCCGAAGGGTGGATGGCACCTGATGTGCCGACCAGTCCGTCGGACCTCCACCTGACGCTCACCAGCGGTGCCGTGGACGCGGTCGAGCGACTCCTCGCGCAGGCCCTGCTGCGCGACGACGTCGTGGCCCTCGAGGACCCCTGCTTCCTCGCGAGCATCCACCTCGCCCAGCTCGGTGGGTACCGCGCCGTCCCGGTGCCCGTCGACGCCGAGGGCATGACAGTCGACGGTCTGCGCCGGGCCTTGGCCCAGGGGGCGCGGGCCGTCGTCAGCACCCCGCGGGCCCAGAACCCGACAGGGGCCTCGCTCACCGCAGGTCGGGCGGATCAGCTGCGCGCGGTGCTCGCCGACCACCCCTACGTCCTCGTCATCCAGGACGACTACTACTCGTACCTCTCCCAGCAGCCCTTCCACTCGATCATCGGCCCGGACCACCAGCGGTGGGCCCTCGTGCGGTCGGTCTCGAAGTTCGCTGGACCCGACATGTGCCTCGCGGTGACGGCCTGCGACGAGCACACCGCCTCACGCCTCGAGATGCGCCTGAGTCCCGGCACGACGTGGGTGAGCCACCTGCTGCAGCGGATCACCCACGCGGTGATGACCGACGGCGACTCGCTCGAGCTCATCGAGCACGCCGGGCGCCACTACGCGCGTCGTAATACCGACTTCGCTGCCGCGCTCACTGAGCGGGGCCTGCCCACGGCAGCCGGCGACGGGATGAGCCTGTGGGTCGGGCTCCCCGTGGCGGCCGCACCGGTCGCCGAGCGGTTGACCCGGCGCGGCTGGCTCGTGCGCACGGGCGGCGAGTTCAGCCTCGAGGACGACGCCGCGCCTTCACGGCACCTGCGACTCACGGTCCACGACCTCGACGAGGAGGAGACTGACCGACTGGCGACAGACATCGTCGAGGCAGCGAGCGCCTCGGCCTGAGTCTGGTCGCGGCAAGCCCGGGGGCCCTTGTCGCGGCACAGGCCTAGGGGTGGCCCTAAGGAAAAGTCCCGACACCTCACCGACGGACGGCACGTTGTCCTTGAGGAGTCGGGACTTTTCCATGAGTCGGGCCGACCCCCAGCCTGCGACCGCTGATCCAGCACGGTCGGTGCAGCTAGGGCTGGGCGGGGCCCTCCGGGGTCGAGGGCCCGCTCGGGGGCGGAGGCACCGGGTGGGTGCTGCTCGGGGGCGGGGGCACCTGGTCCGAGGCACCGGGGGGCGGCGGTGCTTGGGGGGTGCCGCCCGGGGGCGGCGGGACCTGATGACCGGCAGCGAAGGGCTGATGCCCCCCGCCGACCTGGGTGTTGCCGCCGTTCTGGCTGCGCTTCCACAACAGGTAGCCGACGACACCGACGACCACGAGGGGGAGGATGCAGCAGCACAGGCCGAAGAAGCCGATGCCTCCTCCGCGGCTACGGCGATGCCGACGCCTGCGGGCCGGCAGTGCTGCGGCCAGCTGGTCGCCGACGAGGAGCACGGCCTGGGCGGCGACCAGGTGCTCGAGGGCCAGACGAGGCATGCCGGCGAGGCCGAGCAGCCCGTTGACCGGAGCCAAGAGGGTGAGATCCGCGAGGGTCATGGGGTGATCATGCCCAAGCGGGGGCGGTGGCGCCAGATCAGGCCGAGGGCAGGGCGTCGTCGAACTCGACGGTCTGCGGGAGGTCGGCGTGGCCGGCCAGCCTGAAGACACGGACGACACGCTTGGCCCGGACTCGCTGGACCTCCTTGACCGCGTCGTTGTGGAAGCGGCGAGCCAGCTGCACGCGCAGTCCGGCCTCGCGCACCCGGTCCAGGGCAGCGGCGCCGGGACCGCCGGCCGAGGTCACCTCGAGCACCACCTCGGGCGGGAGCGCGGCGAGCAGGGCCTCCGTCAGCTCGCTCTCGACGCTCTCGCGCCCGGCGAAGTGCTGTCCCTCGAGCAGGTCCGACTCGAAGGTGTGCTCGTTGACCCGCTCGAGCGACTGGCTCGCTGCCGCGGCGATGAGGAATCCGCTCGCGGGATCGATCGCCCCCGAGTTGACCAGCTCGAGGCTCGCCTCGGCACGCCGGACGACGTGGGCGTCGAGGGCGGACAGGGCCCCTTCCACCTTGGCATGCAGACGGTCGAGGCGTGCCGCGCTGTACGAGAGGTACCACGCGAGCACGAGGACGAGGCAGATGGCGACGACGATCCAGCTCACCGCAGTCATCGCGGCCCCCCTCCCGCTCGGGCGTCGAGGCCCGGGCGGAGCCGGGGGACCTGACGCTGGTGGCCACCCGCGTCGACGACCGTGTCGTAGACGGCCACGATCTCGCGGGCGACGACCTGCCAGTCGAAGGCCTGCGCACGGGTGCGGCCACGCTCCGACAGCACCCGCAGCCGTGCCGGGTCGCGCAGCAGCTCCACCGCCCGAGCCGCGAGGTCCTCCGCGCTCTCGTTGGCGAAGAGCGCCCCTGCCATGCCCGACCGGCCGGCGTCGAGCACCCGTTGGAAGGCGGAGAGGTCGCTCGCCAGGATCGGGGCCCCGGCCGCCATCGCCTCCACGAGGACGATGCCGAAGCTCTCCCCGCCCGTGTGCGGCGCGATGTAGAGGTCGGCCGAGGCGAGAGCGCTCGCCTTGTCCTCGTCGGACAGCGCCCCGAGGAACTCCGTCGCAGCCAGGACCCGCTCGGGCAGCCGGGCCCGGGCGGGCTCGAGGCTGCCCGGCCCGACGACGAGGAGCCGGGCGCCCGGTATCGCGTCGAGGATCGCGGGCATCGCGGCAGCGAGCACGGGCAGGCCCTTGCGCGGCTCGTCGATGCGGCCGAGGAAGACCAGGGTGGGCCGCCCCGGAGCCCCGGACCAGCGCGGGTCGCGGGTCGCCCGGGCGAAGACTCCGGTGTCGACGCCGTTGGGGATCACGACCGCGTCGCCACCGATGTGGGTCGTCACGGTGCGTCGCGCATCCTCCGAGACGGCGATCCGCCCGTGGATCTTTTCCAACGACGGGCGCAGCAGCGGGTATGCCGCCTGCATGACGCGGGAGCGGACGTTGGAGGTGTGGAAGGTCGCGACCACCGGGCTCGACGCGGCCCACAGCGCCAGCACCGACAGGCTCGGCGCCAGGGGTTCGTGGATGTGCACGACGTCGAAGTCGCCCTCCTCGAGCCAACGGCTGACCTTGGCCGCGGCGACGGGCCCGAAGAGCAGTCGAGCCGTCGACCCGTTGTACCGGATCGGGACGGCACGCCCGGCGGGGACGACGTGGTCCGGCAGCTCGGTGCCTTCGTCGGCCGGTGCGAGCACCGAGGCGTGGTGCCCGTGGGCGACGAGGTAGTCAGCGAGGTCCCGGATGTGGAACTGGACCCCTCCGGGCACGTCGAAGGAGTACGGGCTGACGAGACCGACCCTCATGCCGCCCTCCGTCGCTCCGCGTCACGTGCGGGGTCGAGGTCCTCCACGAAGACCCGCTGCATCATGTGCCAGTCCTCGGTGTGCTCGGTGATGGCCCGACCGAAGGCATCGGCGCAGGCCTGGGTCGTGCGCGCCACGGCGTCAGCACACTCCGCCGACGGCACGTCGACGGCATCGTGGATCGTCACGACCATGCCCCAGGTGCGCCCGAGGCGCTCGTGCCGCAGGGTGACGGGGTAGAGCGGCAGGCCGGTCTCCACCGCCAGCGCTGCCGGCCCGGCGGCCATGCGCGCGCGGTGCCCGCACAGGTCGACCTCGACGCCGGTGGCCGACAGGTCGCGGTCGGCGAGGAGGGGCATGACGACCGGCTCCCCCGTCGCCAGCTGCTCGCGCAGCCGCGCGAAGGTCCCGTGCTCGGCCGGGTGGATGACCATGCCGAGGCTCTCGCGGTAGTCGAGGAAGGCGCGGAACATCTCCTCGGGCTCCAACCGCTCGGCCACCGTGACGACGGTCCCCAGGTGACGTGCGCACCAGACCCCGGCGAGGTCCCAGTTGCCCGTGTGACCGAGGAAGGCCAGGACGGGCCGGCCCGCACGCAGGTGCTCCTTGAGCTGCGGCATCGCCCCCTCGAAGCGGACCCGGGAGTCGACCTGCTCCCCCGTGACCGCCGGGAGGCGGAAGGCCTCGACGTAGTAGCGAAGGGCGGCGCGCACCCCCTTCGCCACGAGCGCCTCGAGCTCTGCGGCGGTCAGCTCAGGGCGCACTCGGGCGTAGTTGGCGCGCAGCCGCTGCACGGAGCCGGAGTTCGCCGCGTACGTGCGGTCGGCGGCAAGGTCGAAGAGGCGGTAGGCCAACCCCTCCGGCAGCAGCCGCAGCACCCGCCACGCGAGGAGGAAGGCCCACACGGTCGCCCGGTGCCGCAGGCGGCTCACGACGTCGCGGGCGTCGAGTCGGCAGCCTCCTCGGCCAGCACCTGCTGACGCACGAAGAGGACCCGCTGGAGGATCGTGATGACGCTCGCCACGGCGAGGACCGCGAGCACCACCTTGAGCACGACCTCGGGCAGCCCGAGGCCGACGAGCCCCGTGGTCACGAGCGCCGCGACGAGGCGGTCGGCCCGCTCGGCGATGCCGACGCTCGCCGTCATGCCCAGTCCCTCGGCGCGGGCTCGGGCGTAAGAGACGACGCTGCCGAGCACGAGGCAGGCCATGGCCAGCCATGCCATGACGCGGTCGTCGCCGCCCTGGAAGAACCAGATCGCCAGGCCGGAGAAGATCGCGGCGTCACCGATCCGGTCGAGGGTCGAGTCGAGGAAGGCCCCCCACTTGCTCGTGCGCCCCAGCAGGCGGGCCATGACGCCGTCGATCGTGTCGGAGAAGACGAAGGCGGTGATGACGAGCACCCCGACGAGCAGCTGTCCCCGCGGGAAGAAGACGAGCGCGCCGACGCAGACCCCGATGGTGCCGAGGATCGTCACCACGTCGGGGCTGACACCCCAGCGGTTGAGGAGTTTGGCCACCGGGGTGAGGATCCGGGTGACCGCGGCGCGCGCGTATCGATTGAGCATGGCGGGTCAAGCGTAACCGCGCACGGGCCGCTGCCCCGACCGCCGCGCTGGCGTCGGGCCACCCCGGCCGCTGGGCTACGCCTGCGGCCAGGCCGCCACGAGGGCCTGCCGGGCGTCCTCGAGGAGGATCGGCAGGGCCTTGGTCTGCGCGACGATGGGCAGGAAGTTCATGTCGCCACCCCATCGCGGGATGACGTGCTGGTGCAGGTGGGCGGCCACGCCGGCCCCGGCCACGGCGCCCTGGTTCATCCCGAGGTTGAAGCCGTGGGGGTTGGACGAGGCCTGCAGGGCACGGATCGCCGCCTTGGTGAGAGCGGTGAACTCGGCGGTCTCCTCGTCGGTGAGGTCGATGTAGAGCGAGACGTGCCGGTACGGGCAGACGAGCACGTGGCCGGCGTTGTACGGGAAGAGGTTCATGACGACGAAGCAGGTCTCGCCGCGGTGGACGACCAGCCCCTCGGCGTCCTCCTTGTCGGGGGCGACGCAGAAGGGGCACCCGTCCCCCGCCTCGTCGCTCGGCCGCTCCCCCGTCACGTAGGCCATCCGGTGGGGCGTCCAGAGACGGTCGAAGCCGTCGGGCACGCCCACGAGGGAGCGGTCGTCCTCGGTCGGGTGGTCGTGCTGCGTCATGCGCCGATCCTGTCACGCCGTGACGAAGGGGAGTCCTCCCCCTTCGTCACGGGGGTCGGGTCGCGGCAGGATGGCGACATGCATCCAGGACTGCAGAATGTCGCCAACCGAGCCGCCTACTACGCCACGCTCCGCCAGACGCTGCTCGCCGAGTCGCTCGAGGAGCAGGTCGGCGACCACCAGATCGCCGGGGACCTGCAGGAAGGGACGCTGCAGTTCGTCGGCGCCGAGCGCACCCTCACCGCCCGCTGCCACCTCATCGCCTCGGTCGCCCCGGGACCGAAGTCGATGCTCTGGGGCTGGGCACACCCCCAGGGCGGCGGTGAGGTGGCCGGCCGGGTCAAGGAGCTCGGCGAGCGCTTCGGCATCACCGACCTCACGTCGCCGGAGCTGCCCTTCGAGGCCGGCGACGACATCGCGGCGACGACGGCCCACCTGGGCCACCTCGCCGCCTGCGTGGGCGTCGAGGCGACGCGCATTTCCCCCTACTACACGGTGAACGCCGGCGGCGGTACCCGACTCGTCATGGTGCTCGAGGGCATCGACGTCCCGGAGCCGAGCCTCATGCAGGTGGCCTCGCGCGTCGAGCCGGTGCTCACCAGCGGGATCATCACCGACCACCGCTCGGCTGTCCTCGGTCTCGCGGAGCACCGCGAGGGCTTCTCGGTCGACGACCAGGGGCAGCAGATCGTCCTGTCGGACGAGACCGGCTCGATCACCTTCCGTCTCGACGACCAGCAGCGGATCACCAACGCGAGCATGAGCCTGCACGCACAGGGCTGACGTCAGGCCTTCGGCGGGACCCACTCGCGCAGCCGGTCGACCGGCCCGGTGAATCCCACCGCGTCGAAGAGCGGTCGCCCCGCGTCGCTCGAGTTCAGCCGCACCCAGCGGACCCGCTCGGCGGTGGCCGCCTCCTGCACCGCGTGCAGGAGGCGGCGGCCCACCCCTTCGCGGCGGCGGTCGGTCGAGACGAAGACCTGCTGCACGTACCACCACTCGGGTCGTCCGACGTGCCCGAGGGTGGGCAGCTTGCGCACCCGGTGGGCGAGGACGCACCCGACCGGTCGGCCGTCGTGCTCCTCGGCGATCCATCCTCGGTAGCCGTCGAAGTCCGCCAGGAGGGCGTCGGCGTAGTCGGTGAGGAAGCCGGGTCGGGTCGCCCGGCCCACCTCCCGGTCCTGCTGCAGGCGAAGGGCCGCGAGCGACAGGGCGTCGTCGCGCTCGATCGGCCGGATCCGGGTCGTCATGCCCGCAACCTAGCCAAGGACCGCCCCCACCGTCCGCATTTCCCTAGGGAATCACCACCAGACCCCACATTTCCCTAGGGAAATCACCACAGGCCTGCGCATTTCCTTAGGGAAATGCGCAGGCCTGTCAGGCGGAGCGGGTCAGATGGTGCCGGCAGGGGCGGCGCCGGGGCCGGGGTTGGTCAGGCTCGGCGCCGACGTCACCTGGTCCTTGGCGGCGATCGCCGCGAGGATCCGCTCGACGGCGGTCTCGATCGGCAGCCCGTTTTCCTGGGACCCGTCGCGGTAGCGGAAGGAGACCGCGTTGTTGCTGCGGTCCTCCTCACCGGCGATGAGCGTGAAGGGCACCTTGGCCTTGCTCGCATTGCGGATCTTCTTGGGGAAACGGTCGTCGCTGTCGTCGAGCTCGACGCGGATCCCCTTCGCCCGCATCTGCTGGAGCACGTCCCAGAGGTAGTCGTTGTACTCCTCGGCCACCGGGACACCGAGCACCTGCACCGGCGAGAGCCACACGGGGAAGGCGCCGGCGTAGTGCTCGACGAGGACCCCGATGAAGCGCTCGATCGAGCCGAACTTCGCCGAGTGGATCATCACCGGCTGCTGGCGGGAGCCGTCCGCAGCCTGGTACTCGAGGGCGAAGCGGTCCGCCGACGGCTGGTTGAAGTCGTACTGGATGGTGCTCATCTGCCAGGTGCGGCCGATGGCGTCACGGGCCTGCACCGACACCTTGGGGCCGTAGTAGGCGGCGCCGCCCGGGTCGGGCACGAGCTCGAGCCCGGTCTCGCGGCAGACGCTCTCCAGGACGGACGTCGCCTCGGCCCAGTCCTCGTCGCTGCCGATGAACTTCGAGCTCTTGTCGCCCCCTTCGTCCCGGGTGGACAGCTCGAGGTAGAAGTCGTCGAGACCGAAGTCGCGCAGCAGCCCGAGGATGAAGTCGAGCAGGTGGCGGATCTCGTCGGGCGCCTGCTCCTTGGTGACGTAGGAGTGGCTGTCGTCCTGGGCGAAGCCGCGCACACGGGTCAGGCCGTGGATGACGCCGGACTTCTCGTGGCGGTAGACGTGGCCGAACTCGAAGAGGCGCAGCGGCAGCTCGCGGTATGAGCGCTGCTTGCTCCGGTAGATGAGGTTGTGCATGGGGCAGTTCATCGCCTTGAGCCGGTAGTCCATGCCGTCGACGTCGAAGGGGGGATACATCCCTTCGCCGTAGTACGGCAGGTGGCCGGAGGTGTGGAAGAGCCCCTCTTTGGCGATGTGTGGGGTCCCGACGTACTCGAAGCCCTCCTCGATGTGCCGCTGACGGACGTAGTCCTCCATCTCCCGCTTGATGACGCCACCCTTGGGGTGGAAGACGGGCAGGCCGGAGCCGATCTCGTCGGGGAAGGAGTACAGGTCGAGCTCGCGACCGAGCTTGCGGTGGTCACGCTTCTCGGCCTCGGCGAGGCGGTCGAGATAGGCCTTGAGCTCGTCCTTGCTCGGCCAAGCGGTCCCGTAGACGCGCTGCAGCTGCGGATTCTTTTCACTGCCGCGCCAGTAGGCCGCGGCGCTGCGCATGATCTTGTAGGCATTGCCGATGACCTTGGTGGTCGGCACGTGCGGGCCGCGGCACAGGTCGCCCCAGGCGCGGGTGCCGTCGCGGCGGACGTTGTCGTAGATCGTCAGCTGGGCACCGCCGACCTCGACGGAGGCACCCTCGGCAGCGTCGTCGGAGGCACCGCCCTTGAGGCCGATGAGCTCGCACTTGTAGGGCTCGTGCTCGAGCTCGACGAGCGCGTCGTCGTCGCTGACCTCGCGGCGCACGAAGGTCTGACCCTCGTTGATGATCCGCTGCATCGCCTTGTCGAGGGCCTTGAGGTCCTCGGGCGTGAAGGGCTCGGCGACGTCGAAGTCGTAGTAGAAGCCGTCGCGGATCGGCGGACCGATGCCGAGCTTGGCGTCGGGGTTGATCTGCTGGACCGCCTGCGCGAGGACGTGGGCCGTGGAGTGGCGGAGGACGTCGAGGCCGTCCTGCTCCTGGGCGGTGACGGGCTCGACGACGTCACCCTGGGCGAGCTCGTGCGCGAGGTCGCGCAGCTCGCCGTTGACCCGGGCCACGAGGACTGCCCGGTCCCCGTCGAAGAGATCGGCCGCGGTCGTGCCCTGGTCCACCAATCGCTCGTCGCCGGCGACGTTGATGGTGATCTGGGCAGACACGTGGACTCCTGTGGGACGGGTTCAGGTGCCCGGGCGGGCACCCGTCGAACTCTATCCCCGCGAAGGGGGGACCCCCCAACGCATTCGCCCCACCGTGCCGCTGGCTGAGGAGTCCGCAGCGGGCGCCTCCCCGGGTTGGCTGAGGAGTCCGCCCAGCGGGCGTCTCGAAGCCCACGGTGAGTAGCAGACCCCATGTGCGCCCCCCTTCGTCCTCCCTACGGTCGGATCATGTTCGCCAAGGACCGCATCCTGCTCCCCCACACCGCCGTCTGGTGCGGGGTCCTGAGCCTGCTCGCCGTGCTGTGCTTCCACTTCCCCGAGGCGCTGACCAGCCAGGCGTTCCGGCCGGTCTACACGTCGGACTTCGCCCGCGGCCTGCTCCTCGTCGGGCTCGTCACAACCTTCGTCGCCGGGACCGTCGCGGTGCTCGCCGATCAGCGGCGCCGGCTCGCCCTCACCGGCCTAGCCTCGGCGACCGCCGCGGTGCTGCTCGGCGGGACCTCGGTGCCGCTGGACAAGGTCGAGGCGACGCCCTACTCGCTCGGGGTGGATTGGTTCATCCTCTCGCTCTTCTTCTCCGCGATCGTCTTCATCCCGCTCGAGCGCTACCTGGCCCACAGCCCTCACCCGGTGCTGCGGGGCGGTTGGCGCACCGACATCTGCTACTTCTTCCTCAGCCACGTGCTCGTGCAGTTCATCCTCATCCTCGTGACGGCCTCCACGACGACGGTGGCCGCCGCCATCGCGGTCGACCCGGTCAAGGCGCTCGTCGTCGGGATGCCGCTGTGGCTGCAGGTCCTGCTCGCGGTCTTCGTCGCCGACCTGGCCCAGGCCGTGCTGCACCGGGCCTACCACCGGGTGAAGACCCTCTGGCGCTTCCACGCAGTGCACCACTCGAGCCGCGACCTCGACTGGCTCGCCGGCTCGCGGGTCCACCTCGCGGAGACAGTCCTGACCCGCAGCATCGTCCTGCTGCCGCTCATGGTCCTCGGCTTCTCGACCGCTGCCGTCAACGCCTACGTCATCATCGTCGGGCTGCAGGCCGTCGTCGCCCACGCCAACATCGGGGTCCGCTTCGGCTGGCTCGAGTACCTCGTCGTCCTGCCCCGCTACCATCACTGGCACCACGCCCGCCACGTCGACTACTGGGACCGCAACTACGCGATCCACCTGCCGGTCGTCGACATGCTCATGGGCAGCTTCAAGCTCCCCCGCGACGGCAGCTGGCCCGAGGAGTACGGCGTGCTGCGTCTGGAGACGGTGCCGCGTGGGCTCGTCGCCCAGCACCTCATGCCTTTCCGCGGCGACCGTGAGTACGAGGAGCACGTGGCCTGAGTCGGCAACGACGAAGGCCCCCGGCGAACCGGGGGCCTTCATCCAATCTGTGTCCGAGGGGGGACTTGAACCCCCATGCCCTAATACGGGCACTAGCACCTCAAGCTAGCGCGTCTGCCAATTCCGCCACCCGGACGAGTGGTGCATCCGGTGGTGTGGGGGCCACCGGGGCAACGACGTGAAACTTTACACGCGGATGACGCGAGTGCGAAATCCGCCGTGTGGCGGGCGTCGCGGCCTCGCCGGTGGCCTCACTCCACGGTCGGCAGAGCGCCAGTGCTCGGCGTCTGCGAGGCCTCCTCGGGAGCGCCGACATAGAGGCAGAAGGGGTGTCCGGCGGGGTCGATGAGCACGCGGACCTCTTCCTGTGGCTGGTGCTCGGACAGGCGTCCGCCCAGGCGCAGCGCCGCCGCGACGGCGGCCTCTAGGTCGCTGACCTCGATGTCCAGGTGCATCTGCATCTGCTGGTCGCCCTCCAGCGCGGGCCAAGCCGGCGACCTGTGCTCGGTCTCGAGCTGGAAGCCGAGGTACACGTGCGCACGCTCGGGCGCGATCGTCGCCCAGTCCTCGTCGTCGCTGTGGATGCGCCAGCCGAGGACCTCGGCGTAGAAGCGGGCCAGTCCCCTCGGGTCGGGCGTGCCGAGCACGGTGCCGAGGTAGTCGTGGGGCGGTCGTCGTCCTGGGAGCATGATCTCCACCTAACGCGAAAGCGCACTGATAATCCAGCCCGCTAGTGTCGATGGCATGGACCTCACGCGACCGACCGCACCGTCCCCCTACGACCTCCTCCCCACCACGACGCCCTTCGAGGTGACCAGCGAGAGCTTCATCGACGGTGGCGCCCTCGCCGACGCCCAGGTCTTCGACGACTGGGGTTTCACCGGCGGCAACCTCAGCCCGCAGCTGCGTTGGTCGGGCGCCCCGGAGGGCACCAAGAGCTACGCGATCTCCTGCTTCGACCCTGACGCGCCGACCCCGGCCGGCTTCTGGCACTGGACCGTCGTCGGCCTCCCGGCCGACACCACCTCGCTGCCCGAGGGCGCGGGGGTCGAGGGCGGAGCACAGCTGCCCGAAGGTGCCTTCATGACCGCGACCGACTACGGGACCAAGGCCTTCGGCGGCGCGGCCCCGCCGCAGGGCGACATCGCCCACCGCTACGTCTTCGCCGTCCACGCGCTCGACACCGACGACCTGGGCATCGACGACTCCGTCTCGTGCACCGTGGCGGCCTTCAACTACCTCCAGCACACGATCGGGCGCGCCATCATCACCGGCATGTACCGCAGCTGACGCTGCAGCACCCCACGCTGCGCGGCGGGTCGGCCCTACTGATCGGGCAGGCCCGCCGCGAGTTCATCGAGGAAGTCGTCGACGTCAGACACGGCATAGCCCTCACGCCAGCGGGTCCGGGTGAAGGACGTTCGGGCGCCGGTGCTCATCGCACCCTCAGCTCCCAGGCTGCGACGGCTCCCGCCGCGGCGACGTTGAGGGAGTCCACTCCCCCGGCCATGGGGATGGTCACGGTCACGTCCACGTGCCCGAGCGTACGTCGCGCCAGGCCGTCGCCCTCGGTCCCGAGGACCAGCGCAAGACGCTCCGGCGGGTCGGCGGCGAGCTCGTCCAGGCCCACCGCGTCGTCGGCCAGGGCCAGCGCGGCCGCGGTCCAGCCTGCCTCCCTCAGGTCCGCGATCGCGGCCGGCCACGGGTCGATCCGGGTCCACGGCACCTGGAAGACCGTGCCCATGGAGACGCGGATCGCCCTGCGGTACAAGGGGTCGGCGCATCGTGGCGTGACGAGGACCGCGTCGGTCCCGAGCGCGGCGGCGGAACGGAAGATGGCTCCCACGTTGGTGTGGTCGACGACGTCCTCGATGATCAGCACCCGTCGTGCGCCGTCGAGCACCTCGGCGAGCGTCGGCAGCTGCGGACGGTGCATCGAGGCCAGCGCCCCGCGGTGGAGGTTGTAGCCCGTGATGCCCTCGATGACCTCGGCCGACCCGGTGTAGACGGGTACCCCGCTCGCCTCGGCGTCCGCGACGACGTCGGCGAGGTCGGTGAGCCACCGCTCCCCCATGAGCAGGGCCCGCGGCCGGTGGCCGGCAGCGAGCGCCCGCCGGATGACCTTTTCGCTCTCGGCGAGGTAGAGCCCACCGGCGGGCTCGAGCACCTTGCGCAGCTTGACGTCGGTCAGCCCGACGAAGTCGCGCAGGCGCTCGTCGGTCGGGTCGGTGATGAGGATCGGCACAGGCCGAGGCTAGAGCAGAGCGCGAGCGATGACCCCGATGCTCGCGATGACGCAGAAGACGAGCACCCCCCGCCGCACGGACTCCGGCCGGATCCGTCGTCGCACCGGCCCCGCCAGCAGGTGCCCCACGAGGACGAAGGGAGCCCACACCAGCCCCGCGAGCAGGTCCTCGCGGTCGACCTGCCCACCGATCGCCAGACCGGTCATCCCGATGACCGTACCGGCGAGGAAGAAGGCCGCGAGGGTGCCGCGCAGCAACTCGGGGCGCTCGTGGCGCAGCACGAGCGCGAAGAAGGGCCCACCGATCGAGGCCGCTGTCCCTGAGACGCCCGTGATCGCCCCGGCAAGGGCTGAGTTGCGCCGGTCCAGCCGGATGTCGACGGCCCACACCGACGCGGCGACCGTCACGAGGATGAGCACGCCGACGGTCAGGGCGATGGCATCGGCCGAGGCGACGGCGACGAGCGCCACTCCGAGCGGTGTCGCGAGGATGCGGGCGCCGAGCGCCCAGCGCAGGTGTCGCCACGCGATCTCCCGAGCGCCACCGAGCAGCTGGAGGAGTGGCAGGAAGAACACGCACGCGATGAGCGAGGCCGGCATGAGGTCGGGCCGGAGCATGACGACGAAGGGAGCCGCGACCACCGCGATCCCGAAGCCGATCGTCGACTGCACCATCGACCCGCACATGACGACGAGGCCGAGGGAGAGCAGGACCGGGTCGAGCCAGCCCGTCACGGGAAGAACACGAACTTCACGAGGCCCGCGAGGCCCACGACGACGATGACGGCGCGCAGGACATTGGCCGGCAGCCGTCGGCCGTACCTCGCGCCGAGCACACCACCGGTGATCGCGCCGACGGCGACGAGGAGGGCGATCCGCCAGTCGATGAGCTCGGGTGCGGTGACGATGAAGACAAGCGAACCGACCGCGTTGACGAAGAGGCCGAGGACGTTCTTCAGCCCGTTGAGCGCCTGCAGGGGCTCGGTCGACAGGGCGGACAGCAGGCCGATGAGGATGACGCCCTGAGCGGCACCGAAGTAGCCGCCGTACACGCCCGCGACGAGGACACCGGCCATGAGCGCCACCAGGTGGCTCGTCGGCATCCGGCCGCCGTCCTCGTGGCGGTCCTTGCTCCACGCCTGCAGCCGAGGGCCGAAGATCACGAGCAGAATGCCGATGCCGATGAGTACCGGGACGATCGCCTCGAAGGCCTCCGGCGGCAGCCACAGCAGGAGCAGCGCGCCGGTGATCGCCCCGAGCACCGACATCGGGACCAGCTGCAGGACCCGACGTCCCATCCCCTTCAGCTCCGGTAGGTACCCGATGGTCCCGCTCACCCCACCGGCGACGAGGCCGATCGAGTTGGAGACGTTGGCCGTGACGGCCGGGGTGCCGATGGCCAGGAGCACCGGGAATGTCACGAGCGTCCCCGAGCCCACGAGGGTGTTGATCGCCCCCGCCCACACCCCGGCGAGGACCACTGCACCCATCTCCACCCACGACACCCGGCCCACCCTAGTGACGGTGGACCGGGTGTCCGGTCATCGGGGTGCTCGCGGGTCAGGGCTGCTGAGGCGCCTCGCCGGACGCATCGCCGGCCGGCGGCTCGCCGGGCTCGTCAGCGGAAGGGGCCTCGGGCGACTGCCGCGGCGCCGACTGCTCGGGCAGGCGGACACCGGGTCCCATCGCCGGCTGCACCCGGGACGCGGGCGTCGCGTGCTCGGTGGCCTCGCGGCTGGCCTGACCGGCCTGCCCGCGCGCCTCGGCGAGGGCATCGCCCGGGTCCTCGAGCGAGGTCTGGTCGAAGACGTTGGCGTCCTCCGGGCCGGGGTCGACCCAGTCCTCGGCGTCCAGGCCCCCCTTCGGGCCGTCGCCGTCGCCACCACCGAGCGCCCCACCGATGCCGCGCAGGGCATCGGTGAGCTCGCTCGGGATGATCCACATCTTGTTGGAATCACCGGTGGCGAGCTGGGGCAGCACCTGCAGGTACTGGTAGGCGAGCAGCTTTTGCGTCGGCTTGCCACGGTGGATCGCGTCGAAGACCTGCTTGATGGCCCGCGACTGGCCCTGGGCCTCGAGGACCGCGGCCTGGGCCGAGCCCTCGGCCCGCAGGATCGCCGACTGCTTCTCACCCTCGGCCGTGAGGATCTGGGACTGCTTGACGCCCTCGGCGTTGAGGATCGCGGCGCGACGGTCGCGCTCGGCCTTCATCTGCTTTTCCATCGACTCCTGGATCGACATGGGCGGGTCGATCGCCTTGAGCTCGACCCGGTTGACCCGGATGCCCCAGCGCCCGGTGGCCTCGTCGAGCGCGCCGCGGAGCTGGCCGTTGATCTGGTCGCGGCTGGTCAGGGTCTGCTCGAGGTCGAGCGAGCCGATGACGTTGCGCAGCGTGGTGACCGTCAGCTGCTCGATGCCCTGGATGAAGTTGGCGATCTCGTAGACGGCTCGCTTGGAGTCGATGACCGTGTAGTAGATGACCGTGTCGATGTTGACGACGAGGTTGTCCGAGGTGATGACCGGCTGCGGCGGGAAGCTCACGACCTGCTCGCGCAGGTCGATGCTCGCGCGCACCTTGTCGACAAAGGGCACGAGGATGTGGATGCCACCCTCGAGGGTGCGCGAGTAGCGGCCCAGCCGCTCGATGATGAGCGAGGTCTGCTGCGGCACGATGCGCACCGTCTTGAAGAGGATGACGAGCGCGAAGATCAGCAGCGCCGCCACGAAGATCAGGATGGTGGGTCCCATGGGCGTTCCTTTCGACGGGCGGAGCCGTCAGTCTCGGCGGGTGACGATGGCGGTCGCACCGTCGATGGACACGACGCTGACCTCGGCGCCCGGCTCGCAGGCGGCCTCGCCGTCAGGGACGCGGGCGCTCCACGTCTCCCCGGCCAGGCGCACCCGACCGTCGGTCTCGGTGACCGTCTCGAGGACCCGCGCGGTCTGCCCGCTCAGGGCCCCCGACCCGATGTCGGCGGATGCCGCCGGATTGGTGAACTGTCGCTTGACGATGGGGCGCACGACCCCGATGAGGAGCAGCGCGACGGCCACCGCGAGCACGATCTGGACGACGACCGGCGCACCCAGTGCGGCCGCAGCGGCCCCGACGAGCGCTCCTCCGAAGAGCATGACGAAGACGAAGTCGACGGTCGCCGCCTCGATCGCGATGAGGACCAGCGCCAGGCCCAACCAGACCAGCCAGAGGTTGTCTCCCAACCACTCCACGGTCATTCCCCCTTCGTCTCGTGTCCGACCATCATGCCCGGGCGCGGGCCGACCAACGCTCTCCGTGCTGCTCCAGCACCAGATCGAGACCAAAGGTCTGCGACAGGTTGGCCTCGGTCAGGGTGATCTCGATCGGCCCCTGGGCGACGACGCGGCCCTCGCGCAGCAGGAGCACGTCGGTGAAGTGCGGCGGGATCTCCTCGACGTGGTGGGTCACCATGACCAGGGCCGGGGCCTCGAGGTCACCGGCGATGGCGCCGAGACGCTGGACGAGGTCCTCGCGCCCACCGAGGTCGAGACCGGCGGCCGGCTCGTCGAGGAGCATGAGCTCGGGGTCGGTCATGAGGGCCCGGGCGATCTGGACCCGCTTGCGCTCTCCCTCCGAGAGCGTGCCGTACGTCCGATCGGCCAGGTGCGCCGCGCCGAGGGCCTCGAGCAGCTCGCCCGCGCGCGCGTGGTCAAGGTCGTCGTAGCGCTCTCGCCACCGACCGACGACTCCCCACGAGGCGGTGACGACGACGTCGGCGACCCGCTCCCCCTTCGGGATCCGCTCGGCGAGCGATGCAGAGGCCAGGCCGATGCGCGGACGCAGGTCGAAGACGTCGACCGCACCGAGGACCTCACCGAGCACACCGACTACCCCGCTCGTCGGGTGCATGCGGGCCGCGGCGAGCTGGAGCAGCGTCGTCTTGCCGGCACCGTTGGGGCCCAGGACGACCCAGCGCTGCCCCTCCTCGACCTCCCAGTCGACATCCGCGACGAGGGTCGACCCGCCACGCACGACGGTGGCACCGGCCAGGGCGAGGACATCACTCATGGCTCGACCCTACCCAGCAGCAACTAGCATCGTGCAGATGCCCGAGCTGCCCGCCTCCGTCCGTGTCGCCCTGTGGGTCACGCATGCCTGGTCCGGCGGCACGACCCTCACCGACGCCGTCGAACGTGCCCTCCCCGACGTCGACCACACCGAGGGACTCGTCGAGCAGGTCCGCATCTGGCGCGACCTCGGCGAAGCCGCCCTCCTCGTCGCCCTCCCGGCTCCCGGTGACCTCGGCAGCCTGCCCCGCTGCGGTCCGATCGCCGCCGACGCAGCAGCGGAGGCCGGCGAAGCCCTCTACGTGGCCGGCCTCGGCGGCCTGCTCGTCCCGAGCATCTCGACCTTCGGCTCGGCGGGCGCGCAGGGACTGCGCATCGACTGGATGACCCACGACGCCGACCCCGTACCGCCCCACCGCATCGAGGCCCTCGAGCCCTCCCAGCTCGAGCGGCACCTGCGGCGACAGCTGCTCGCCTCGATCGACGAGCTCGACGACATCGGCGGCACGCCGTGGGCGGACGACCTTGCCCGTGACCTCGTCGACGAGCGTCTCGGCACCGACTGGGCGCTGCCGCCCGACCTCCCGGAGCGGGCTCGCAAGGTCATCGGGCTGGCCGGGACGATCGCCGTGGCGGTCGAGGTCGGGCTCACCGCCTCCGGCGCCGTCACCGCCGCCCACGACGACACCCGCAGCCGCGCGTTGCGCCGGTTGGCCAGGGTCTGCGAGCACAGCCTCGCCGACGCGACCAATGCGGCCTGCGCCCAGCTCGCCGGGTGGGTCCCGGTGCGCTGATGCGCACTCTGCGGACCCGTCGGCTGCGGCTGGACCCGATCGGCCCCGAGCACCTGCCCTTCCTCGCGGACCTCGACGGCGACGCCGAGGTGCTGCGACACCTGCAGCCGCGTGCGCGGACCCGCGAAGAGGCTCTGGCCCACTGGAGCCCACGGGTCCCCGGCCCCATGTGGGTCGGCCACCTGGGCGAGCGCCCCGTCGGGTGGTGGGCGCTGTGGCCGGACGAAGGGGGCGAGACCGCCGAGCTCGGGTACCGCCTGGCCCGTCGGTGGTGGCGTCAGGGGCTCGCGGTCGAGGGCGCTCGGGCCGTCCTGGACGATGGCTTTGCGGACACTCGGCTCCAGGTGGTCCGGGCGGAGACGATGGTCGTCAACGCCGGCTCGCGAGGGGTCATGCACCGCCTCGGTATGCGGGAGGTGCGCATCGAGGTCCGTGAGTGGGAGGAGCCGCTGCCCGGCGCCGATCTCGGTGAGGTGATCACCGAGATCACGCGTGCGCAGTGGCTTGCGGCGGATCAGCCCGAGGCCAGCACACCCTCGTAGACGGCCATCGTCCGGTCGCCGATGCTCGTCCACGAAAAGTGCTCGACGGCCCGCTCGCGACCGGCGAGCCCCCGCTCCCGGGCCTGCTCCGGATCCGCCACGGCCTCGGTGAGCGCGGCGGCGAGATCGGCCTCGAAGGCCGCCGCGTCGACCGGCGCACCGGTCCCGTCGTCGACCTGGTCGATGGGCACGAGCCAGCCGGTGACGCCGTCGTCGACCACCTCGGGGATGCCCCCGGTCGCCGTCGCGACGACCGGCAGCTCGCAGGCCATCGCCTCGAGGTTGACGATGCCGAGCGGCTCGTAGACCGACGGGCAGGCGAAGACGGTCGCAGCCGACAGCACCGCGATGACCTCCGACCGGGGGAGCATCTCCTGGATCCACACGACACCTTGGCGGGTGCGGCGCAGGTCGTCGACGAGGGCCTCGACCTCGGCGAGGATCTCCGGGGTGTCGGGCGCTCCGGCGCACAGCACGACCTGCACCTCGGGCGGCAGGTCCCGCACGGCGCGGAGCAGGTGTGGCAGCCCCTTTTGCCGGGTGATCCGCCCGACGAAGACGACGGACGGTGCGTCCGGGTCGATCCCGTGGCGGCGCACGACGTCGGGGTCGGGCGTCGCCCGCCACAGGTCGGCGTCGATGCCGTTGTGCACCACGTGGACCCGGTCGGGGTCGATGGTGGGATAGCTGCGCAGGATGTCCGCGCGCATCCCGTGGCTCACCGCGATGACCCCGGCGGCCGCCTCGTAGGCAGTGCGCTCCACCCACGAGGAGAGCGCGTAGCCACCGCCGAGCTGCTCGGCCTTCCACGGTCGCAGCGGCTCGAGGCTGTGCGCCGACACGACGTGCGGCACGCCGTGCAGCAGGGCCGCGGTGTGCCCGGCGAAGTTGGCGTACCAGGTGTGGCTGTGCACGAGGTCGGCCCCGACGCAGTCGGCGGCCATCGCCAGGTCGACGCCCATCGTCACGAGGGCCGGGTTGGCCCCCGCCAGACCGGCGGGATCGGGATAACCGGTGGTCCCCCCTTCGTCCCGGGGGTCGCCGAAGCACCGGACCCGCACGTCGGTGTCACCGCGGGCCCGCAACGCCCGGGTCAGCTCCGCGACGTGCACCCCCGCCCCGCCGTAGACCGCCGGTGGGTATTCCTTGCTGAGGATGTCGACGCGCACGACCACAGACTAGGGCGAAGGGAGGACGCCGCACCCGTCCACGGACTAGGTTGGGCACCATGGTCCGCAGAGGTCAGCCCAAGGTCCTGGCGATCGTCCTCGCCGGAGGTGAGGGCAAGCGGCTCATGCCGCTCACCACCGACCGCGCGAAGCCCGCAGTCCCCTTCGGCGGGATCTACCGACTCGTCGACTTCGCCCTGAGCAATGTCGTCAACTCCGGCTACGCCAAGGTCATCGTCCTCACCCAGTACAAGTCGCACAGCCTCGACCGCCACGTGAGCCAGGCCTGGCGGCTGGCCTCACCCCTCGGCCACTACGTCGCCCCCATCCCCGCCCAGCAGCGGCGGGGCAAGAGCTGGTACACCGGCAGCGCCGACGCGATCTACCAGTCGCTCAACGCGATCACCGACGAGCGGCCGGACCTCGTCGTGGTCGTCGGTGCGGACCACGTCTACCGCATGGACTTCTCCGACATGGTGGAGCAGCACCTCGACACCGGGGCTGAGTGCACGGTGGCCGCGATCCGCCAGCCGATCGGCACAGCGGACCAGTTCGGGGTCATGGAGGTCGGCGCCGACGGTCGGCGGATCACCGCCTTCCGCGAGAAGCCCACGGACCCCGTCGGCCTGCCTGACGCACCGCACGAGGTCTACGCGTCGATGGGCAACTACGTCTTCACGGCGGACGCCCTCATGGACGCCGTCAAGCGCGACGCCGAGGCCGACAGCCGGCACGACATGGGCGGCGACATCGTGCCCGACTTCGTCGCGCGCGGCAGCGCCCACGCCTACGACTTCGCCGACAACACGGTGCCGGGCTCGACCGACCGCGACCGGGGGTACTGGCGCGACGTCGGGACGATCGACAGCTACTTCGACGCCCACCTGGACCTGACGTCGATCCACCCGGTCTTCAACCTCTACAACTACAGCTGGCCGATCAACACCCACCACGGCCCCTTCCCACCGGCGAAGTTCGTCCACGCCGACGACGAACGGGCCGGCGGCGCGACGAACTCGATCGTCTCCCCCGGCGTCGTCGTCTCGGGCGGCCACGTCGACAACTCCGTCCTCTCCCCCGGGGTCTTCGTGCACAGCTACTCGCACGTGCGCGACAGCGTGCTGCTCGACGGCGTCGACGTCGGGCGGCACGCCGACCTGCACCGCGTCATCGTCGACAAGGGTGTCCGGCTACCCGAGGGCATCCGGCTCGGTCACGACCGCGAGGAGGACCTCGCCCGCGGCCTGCTCGTCACCGAGTCCGGGATCACCGTGGTCGGCAAGGGCCACGTCTTCGACGCGAAATAGACTGCGGCGCATGACCTCCAGCTCCGGGCCAGCCCTCACTCCCGTCGACCTGCCCGGCGAAGGACCGCTCGTCCTCGTCATGGACGTCGACAGCACCCTGATCCTCGACGAGGTCATCGAGCTCATCGCCGAGCACGCCGGCACCCGCGACGAGGTGGCCGCTGTGACGGAGGCGGCCATGCGTGGCGAGCTGGACTTCGCGGGGAGCCTGCACGCACGCGTCGCCACCCTCGAGGGCCTCTCGGTCGAGGTGCTCGACCGGGTCCGTGCCGCCGTGCGGCTCACCCCCGGTGCCCGCACCCTCGTGAGCAGCCTCGTCGAGGCGGGTCACGTCGTGGGTCTGGTGAGCGGCGGCTTCACCGAGATCGTCGACGACCTCGCCCGCGAACTCGGCATCCCGACCGCCCGCGCCAACCACCTCGAGATCGTCGACGGACGGCTCACCGGCAAGGTCCTCGGCGAGGTCGTCGACCGCGCGGCCAAGGCCGACTTCATCACCCGGCTCGCTGCCGCCTCCGGGGTGGACATGGACCGCACCGTGGCCGTCGGCGACGGCGCCAACGACCTCGACATGATGGCGGCCGCACAGGTCGGCATCGCCTTCTGCGCCAAGCCCACCGTGCGCGAGCAGGCCGACGTCGCGATCGACGAGCCCGACCTGCGCCAGGTCCTCGACCTGCTCGGCGTCACCCCGGTCCCCCAGCCCGACGACGAGGGCGGCTACCCCCTCGCCTGACCGCGTGAGGGCGAAGGGAGGTCAGACCCCCATCGCGTGCACGCCGCCGTCGACGTGCAGGATCTCGCCGGTCGTCGCAGGGAACCAGTCGGAGAGCAGCATCGTGCAGGCCTTGGCGGTCGGCACCGGGTCGCCCACGTCCCAGCCCACGGGGGCGCGGCCGTCCCACGTCTCCTCGAACTGCTCGAAGCCGGGGATCGACTTCGCCGCCGTCGTGCGGATCGGGCCGGCGGCGACGAGGTTGCAGCGGACCCCCTTCGGGCCGAGGTCGCGGGCGAGGTACCGGTTGGTCGACTCGAAGGCGGCCTTGGCCACGCCCATCCAGTCGTAGACCGGCCAGGCGTAGCTCGCGTCGAAGGTCAGACCGACGATCGAGCCGCCCTGGGTCATGCGGGGCAGCGCCGCGACGGCCAGCGCCTTGAGCGAGTAGGCCGAGACGTGCACGGCGGTGCCGACGTCCTCCCACGTCGCGTTGAGGAAGGTGAAGGCGCCCTCGGGCGCGAAGCCGATCGAGTGCAGCACGCCGTCGAGTCGCTCGGCGTGCTCGCCGATGCGGTCGGCGAGGGCCGCGAGGTCCTCCTCGCTCGTCACGTCGAGCTCGATGACCGGTGCCTCCTGCGGCAGGCGCTTGGCGATGGTGCGGGTGATCTTCATCGTCCGGCCGAAGCTGGTGAGGATGACCTGGGCACCCTGCTCCTGCGCGATCTTGGCGACGTGGAAGGCGATCGACGACTCCATGAGGACGCCGGTGATGAGGAAGGTCTTGCCGGTGAGCATCTGCTGCCTTTCGGAGGGAGGGTGCGGGTCAGTGACCCATGCCGAGGCCGCCGTCGACCGGGATGACGGCGCCGGAGATGTACGCGGCCTCGTCGGAGACGAGGAAGGAGATCGCGGCGGCGACCTCGTCGGCCTGCCCGTAGCGGCGGGCGGGGATGGCGGCCTGGTACTCCGCCTTGGTCTTGTCGGGCAGCTCCGCGGTCATGTCCGTCTCGATGAAGCCGGGGGCCACGACGTTGGCCGTGATGCCGCGGGCTCCGAGCTCTCGCGTCATCGACCGGGCGATGCCGACCAGGCCCGCCTTGGAGGCGGCGTAGTTGGCCTGCCCCGGCGAGCCGTAGAGGCCGACGACGCTGGACAGCAGCACGACCCGACCGAAGCGCGCCTTGACCATGGGCGTGGCCGCGCGTCGCACGCAGCGAAAGGTGCCGTGGAGGTTGGTGTCGACGACGCTCGAGAAGTCGTCGTCGGACATCCGCATGAGCAGGGTGTCCTTGGTGATGCCGGCATTGGCGACGAGCACCTCGACGTCACCGCCGAGCAGCTCGGTGGCGGCCGAGAAGGCCTGGTCGACCGAGTCGCTGTCGGTGATCTCGCAGGCCACGACGTCCAGTCCGTCGACGGGGTCCCCAGAGCGCGAGGTGACGACGACCCGGTGGCCGTCGGACTGCATGCGGCGGGCGATGGCCTCGCCGATCCCTCGGTTGCCCCCGGTGACGAGTACGCGGCGCGACGTCATCGAAGCTCCCTTCGTCGGTGCGGTGTGGGTCAGGTCACGTCGTGACGCACGCTAGATCACTACCGCCGGGTACGCGGTACCGGGCTCGGCCCGTGGACGGGGCGGCCGGGTGCGCGGCGTACGCTGAGGAGGTGCCCCACACGTCCGTCCCGTCGGTGACGACCGCCCCGATCTCGCTCCAGGAGGAGCAGGCCGGTCGGATGCGCCAGTACCTCGCGACGATGGCGCTGCGGACCGTCTGCTTCGTCGGCGCGTA
The DNA here is from genome assembly GCF_052114035.1 of Janibacter sp. RAF52. NCBI lineage: Bacteria > Bacillati > Actinomycetota > Actinomycetes > Micrococcales > Intrasporangiaceae > Janibacter > Janibacter sp. RAF52. The sequence goes on from NZ_JBFRDY010000003.1 coordinate 265,257, forward strand.
CTTCTTCGAGGGCTGGCTGAGGTGGGTGTGCGTGGCCTTGGCCGTCGTCCTCCCCTACGTCGCCGTCGTGCTCGTCAACGCCGTGCGGCCGCGTGGTGCTGACGACAGCTTCCAGGCCGTGACCGACCACCGACGACAGCTGGGTTCGTGATGACGGTCGACGAGCTGATCTGCAGCCGCAAGGCCTGCAAGGCCACGGCGACCCGTGCGGTGCTGTGGCGCAACCCCCGCATCCACGACGAGTCCCGCCGCAAGGTCTGGCTCGCCTGCGACGAGCACGAGGAGCACCTGCGCGAGCACCTCGCGGTCCGCGGATTCCCCGTCGAGACCTGCGCCGTCGCCGACATCCCCGCCGACGCCGGCTGATGCTGCGGCTGGCCCTCACCCCGAGGTGGCTCGGGTGGTTCGCCCTCGCCGTCGTCGCGTCGGTCGCCTTCGTGCTGCTCGGCCAGTGGCAGTGGGGCAAGTACGAGGACCGCTCGGCGCGGGCCGAGCGGATCGAGTCGCACTACTCCGCCGCTCCGCTGCCGGTCACCGATGTCCTCAGCGAGCAGCCGGCCCCGATCGACGACGAGTGGACCCGGGTGACGGCGCAGGGCACCTACCTCTCCGACGAGCAGCTGCTCGTGCGCAACCGACCGCTCGACGGCACGTACGGGTACGAGGTGCTCGTCCCCCTTCGTCTGGCGGATGGCGACGTGGTCGTCGTCGACCGCGGGTGGGTCCCCAACAGCCCGAAGGGGGCGGACGTCGCCCCGGACGTCCCGCCGGCACCGGACGGCACGGTCACCGTCACCGGCTGGGTCCGCCTGGGTGAGCGGAGTCTCGGCCGGGACATGCCCGAGGGCCAGCTCGCGAGCATCAACCTCGACGAGGCCGCGGGCCAGGTCGACGGACGACTGCTCGGCGGCTACCTGGCCCTCCAGTCCGAGGACCCCGAGGTCGAGCGCCCGGACCCGCTCGAGGTGCCGGACACCGACACCGGGCCGCACATGGCCTACGCGATCCAGTGGTGGCTGGCGATCCCTGCCTTCTGGACCTTCCTCGTCCTCGCGCTGCGTCGCGAGTCGCTCGAGGGGTCCGGCACGGAGCGCACGCCCCGGCCCAAGAAGGTGCGGATCTGGGACGAGGAGGACGGCTGACCGGTCAGCCGACGACCTCGGCCCGCTCGGCCGCTCCCCCGTCGTACTGCGTCGCGTAGAGGGTGGCGTAGAGACCACCTGCCGCGAGCAGATCGGCGTGGGTGCCCTGCTCGACGACGCGTCCGTCGTCGACGACGAGGATCTGGTCGGCGGCCCGGATCGTCGAGAGCCGGTGGGCGATGACGATCGCGGTGCGGCCCTGCAGAGCGGTGTCGAGGGCTCGCTGGACGGCGACCTCCGACTCGCTGTCGAGGTGGGCGGTGGCCTCGTCGAGGATGAGCACGGCCGGCGACTTGAGCAGCAGTCGGGCGATGGCGAAGCGCTGCTTCTCCCCGCCCGAGAGCCGGTGCCCGCGGTCACCGACGACGGTGTCGAGCCCGGCCGGCAGGGTGTGCACGAGGTGGGCGATGCGGGCCGCCTCGAGAGCCGCCCACATCTCCTCCTCGGTGGCCTCCGGCTTGGCGTAGGCGAGGTTGGCTCGCAGGGTGTCGTGGAAGAGGTGCGCCTCCTGGGTGACCATCCCGACCGTCGCGCCGACCGACTCGAGGGTGGCCTCGCGCAGGTCGCGACCGCCGATCCGCACGGCACCGGATGTCGGGTCGTAGAAGCGGGTGACGAGCGAGGTGATCGTGCTCTTGCCCGCACCGCTCGGGCCGACGAGGGCGACGAGCTGCCCGGGCTCGGCACGCAGGCTGACCCCCCGGAGCACCGGGCCACCCTCCTCCCGGTCACCGGTCGTGGCTCCCTCAAGGGAGCGCAGCGAGATCGCCTCGGCGCCGGGGTAGGTGAAGTGCACGTCGTCGAGCTCGACGGACAGGGCCTGCCCCTCGGGCAGCGGTCGCGCGTCCGGGGACTCGCTGATGCTCGATGGCATGTCGAGCAGCTCGAAGAGGCGGGCGAAGGAGACGAGTGCGGTGAGGATGTCGACGTGGACGTTGGAGATCGCCGTGAGCGGTCCGTAGAGCCGGGCGAGCAGGGCGGCGAGGGCGAGCAGGGTCCCGACGGTCAGCGTTCCCTCGACGGCCATGATCCCGCCGAAGCCGTAGACCATCGCCGTCGCGATGGACGCGAGCAGCGTGAGCATGACGAAGAAGACGGCCCGGTTGACCGCGATCCGCACACCGATGTCCCGCACCCGGGCGGCGCGCTGGTCGTACTGGGCGATCTCGCGGGCTGGTTGGCCGAAGATCTTGACGAGCAGCGCACCGGCGACGTTGAAGCGCTCGGTCATCTGGTTGCCGAGGTCGGCGTTGAGGTTCATCTGCTCGGCGGACAGCGAGGCCAGGCGCCGCCCCATCCACTTCGCCGGGAGGATGAAGAAGGGGACGAGGACCAGCGCTGCGAGCGTCAGCTGCCACGACAGGGCAAACATCGCCCCGAGGATGAGCACGAGCGAGATGACATTGCTGACGACGGACGACAGGACCGTCGTGAAGGCCTGCTGGGCACCGATGACGTCGTTGTTGAGCCGGCTGACGAGGGCGCCGGTCTGGGCCCGGGTGAAGAAGGCGATGGGCTGGCGCAGGACGTGGGTGAAGACCTCGGTGCGCAGGTGGTGGATGAGCCCCTCGCCGATGCTCGCGGAAAACCAGCGCTGGACCAGGGTGGTCGCCGCCTCGACGAGGGCGATGAGCGCCACGAGCAGGGCGAGCGTCACCACGACGCTGCGGTCCTGGGGCGTGACGCCGTCGTCGATGAGTCGCTGGAGCAGCAGTGGCACGGCGACGACGGTCAGCGACCCGAGGGCGACGAGCAGGAGGAAGCCGGCGATGAGTCCTCGGAAGGGGCGGGCGTAGCCGAGCACCCGTCGTGCGGTGCCGCGCGGCAGTGGCGTCGCCCTGGCCTGGTCGCCGTGGCTCATCGACTGCATGAGCCCCCATGCGCTGTTCATCATCGGTGTCCGCTCCTCGTGTCGTCCCGGGACGACAACCACCGTGCACCACGGTCGATTCCCCGCGCATCCAAAGTCGTGGCCGGAGCCTCAGCCCAGCACGCGGTGCAGGACGAGACGCGCGAGGGCCGACGTGTCGGCGAGCCCGCCGGGGACGAAGGGGGATCCCCCGGCAGCGGCGAGGGCGGCCACCTTGTCGTGGAGGACCCCTTCGGCGAGCGTGGCCGGGACGACGACCCGGTCGCGGGTGGCGCCCGCGCGGGGCGCGGCGAGCGTCATCGTCATCCACCCGGGGCGCGGGTGCGCGTCGAGGAGGGTGCGGAGGCTTTGTCCCGCCTGACCGGAGCTCGACCCGCCGGCGACGAGGAGGACGTGGCTCCCTTCGTCATGGCCCGCAGCGCGCAGGCTCTCCTCGACGGCGGTGAGCAGCAGCGGGTGCCCGCCCAGGGCGCTGGTGACCCGGGCCCGTCCACCGCTCGCGCCCAGTGCCCGCACGGCGGCGGGTACGTCGACCCGGGCGTGGAAGGCCGGCGTGATGAGCATCGGGACGACGGTGAGGTCGTCGGTGATCCGCGGCCCGAGCTCTTCGGGGCGCGGGTGGTCGTTCTCGATGTAGACGAGGTGGGTCTCGCCGCGCCCCTCGTCCGCCAAGGGGCCGGCGACCCTGGCGCGCAGCCGCTCCAGGGTCGCCGAGTGCCGCGGGTCCGGCGAGCCGTGGGCCAGCAGGACCGTCGTCATGACCGCATCTCCCTAGGGAAATGCGTCACGTGTGCAGTCCGCACTCCACCTTGTCGGTGCCCGACCAGCGACCGGCGCGGGCGTCCTCGCCCTCGGCGACGGGCCGGGTGCAGGGGGCGCAACCGATCGAGGCGTAGCCGCTCTGGCGAAGGGGGTTGAGGAAGACCGACTGCTCGGCGGCGTACCGGTCGACGTCGTCCTGGGTCCAGCCGGCGATGGGGTTGAGCTTGACCATGCCGCGACGCTCGTCCCACCCGACGACGGTGATGTCGGTGCGGGTCGGCGCGTCCTCGCGACGCATGCCGGTGACCCAGGCATCGTGCTCCTCGAGCGCCCGGTTGAGCGGCTCGACCTTGCGCATCGCGCAGCACAGGTTGGGGTCGCGGTCGTGCAGCTTCGGCCCGTGCTCGGCGTCCTGCTCGGCGACCGTGAGCTTCGGGTAGATCGTGCGGATGCTGATCGGCAGCATCGCCTCGTAGGCGTCGCGGGTGCCGAGGGTCTCGGCGAAGTGGTAGCCGGTGTCGAGGAAGAACACGTCCGCCCCGTCGAGCGTCGTGCCGACGAGGTGGACGAGCACCTCGTCACCCATCGAGCTGGCGACGGTCAGCCCCTCGCCGAAGGTCTCGTGGGCCCACTGCAGCGCCTGCCGACCGATCTCGACCCGGCCCTCGTGGGTCCCGCCGAGCTCCGCCTCGAGAGCGGTGAAGCGCTCCTCCCCCTCACGGGCGAGCTCACGCAGGCGGTCGGTGTCGAGGAGCGTGCTCATCGGATGTCGTCCTCGTCGGCTCGGCGCACCCACAGGGCGAAGGACTCCCCTTCGTCCCGCTGGGCGAGGTAGGTGCGGGCGAGGCGCTCGATGTAGTCCGGCAGGTCGTCACCGGCCACCTTGAGCGCGCGGGTCTTGCGGGCCAGTGCGGTGTCCTCGGCCAGGGCGCCCCCGAGGTGGACCTGGAAGACCTCCTGGTGGGTGCCGTCCTCGCGCTTGTCGAGCATGCCCTTGAGGCCCACGTCGGCGACCTGGCTGCGGGCGCAGCTGTTGGGGCAGCCGTTGAAGTGGATACTGAAGGGCACGTCGATGGTCAGGCGCTTCTCGAGCTCCTCGACGGTCCACCGGGCGCGGTTCTTGGTGTCGGTCAGGGCGAGCTTGCAGAACTCGAGACCAGTGCAGGCGAGGACGTTGCGGCGCCACTCGCTGGGGTGCACGTCGAGGTCGATCTCCTTGAGGTCGGCCGCGAGGGCGTCGGCCTTGTCCGGCTCGACGTCGAGGACGAGGACCTTCTGGTGCGGGGTGAAGCGGATCCGCTGCGACCCCGCGGCCTCGGCGAGGTCGGCGAGACGGGTGAGCTTCGTGCCGGTCATGCGGCCGGCGATCGGCGCGGCGCCGACCCAGACCCGACCGTCGACCTGCTCGTGGATGCCGACGTGGTCGCGGCGGCTCCCCTTCGGCGCGACGGCCTCGGGCCCGTCGACGAGACGGCGGCCGAGGTAGTCGTCCTCGAGGACCTGGCGGAACTTCTCGGCGCCCCAGTCGGCCATGAGGAACTTCAGACGGGCCTTGTTGCGCAGACGCCGGTAGCCGTGGTCGCGGAAGATCGAGGTGACCCCGTGCCAGACGGCCGGGACGTCCTCGAGCGGCACCCACACGCCGAGGCGCTGGGCGAAGATCGGCTTGACCGACAGGCCACCGCCGACCCACACGTCGAAACCGGGCCCGTGCTCCGGGTGCTCGACACCGACGAAGGAGATGTCGTTGATCTCGTGGGCGATGTCGAGGACCGGCGAGCCCGAGATCGCCGTCTTGTACTTGCGCGGGAGGTTGGAGAACTCGGGGCTGCCGATGTACTCCCGCTTGATGATGTCGATGGCCGGCGTGCCGTCGACGATCTCCGCCTTGTCGATGCCCGCGACCGGCGAGCCGAGCATGGTCCGCGGGCAGTCGCCGCAGGCCTCGGTCGTCGACAGACCGACCGACTCGAGACGACGCCAGATCTCGGGTACGTCCTCGATGCGGATCCAGTGGAGCTGGATGTTTTGCCGGTCGGACACGTCGGCCGTGTCACGGGCGAACTCGGTGCTGATGCCTGCGACGGTGCGCAGCTGCTCGGTGCTCATCCGGCCGCCGTCGCTGCGCACGCGCATCATGAAGTACTCGTCGTCGAGGCCGTCCTCGCCGGTGTGCGTACCGTCGAGCCCCTGCTTGCGCTGGGTGTACAGACCCCACCAGCGGAAGCGGCCGGACAGGTCGTCCGGAGAGATCGAGCCGAAGCCGCCCTGGGCGTACACGTCCTCGATCCGCGCGCGCACGTTGAGCGCGTCGTCCTCCTGCTTGAACTCCTCGTTGTGGTTCAGCGGGGTCCGGTCGCCGTCGGCCCAGGCACCGGTGGACTTCGTGCGGGTGGGGCGGGTCGTCACAGTCACCCTCCCATCCTACGGGCGTACTTATGGATCACATAACCCACGGTTATGTGTCTCACGTGCTGGCGGTGCCGCCGCCTCGCGACGTGCCGGAGTTGGCGGTCGACCGGCTCAGACCTCCCGCCGCTGGCTCAGGCGAGGGTGATCAGGTCGCGGTAGTCCGCGTTGTAGAAGTCCTCGACCCCGTCGGGCAGCAGCAGGATCCGCTCCGGCTGCAGCGCGTCGACCGCACCCTCGTCGTGCGTGACGAGCACGACCGCGCCCTTGAAGGTCGACAGCGCCCCGAGGATCTCCTCGCGGCTGGCAGGGTCGAGGTTGTTGGTCGGCTCGTCGAGGAGCAGCACGTTGGCGCTCGAGACGACGAGGAGCGCGAGGGACAGGCGCGTCTTCTCCCCGCCGGAGAGCACGCCGGCCGGCTTGTCGACGTCGTCGCCACTGAAGAGGAAGGAACCCAGGACCTTGCGCACCTCGGTCTCGCCGAGGTCGGGTGCGGCCGACTTCATGTTGGCCAGGACCGAGCGGTCGACGTCGAGGTTTTCGTGCTCCTGAGCGTAGTAGCCGAGCTTGAGGCCGTGCCCCGGCTCGACCTGCCCCGTGTCCGGCGCGTCGACGCCGGCGAGCATCCGCAGCAGCGTCGTCTTGCCGGCACCGTTGAGCCCGAGCACGACGACCTTGCTCCCCCGGTCGATCGCGAGGTCGACGTCGGTGAAGATCTCCAGGCTCCCGTAGGAGCGGGAGAGCCCAGAGGCGCGAAGGGGGGTCCGCCCGCAGGGCGCGGGGTCGGGGAAGCGCAGCTTGGCCACGCGGTCCTGAGTTCGCTCCCCCTCGACGCCCGCGAGCATCCGCTCGGCCCGCTTGATCATCTGCTGGGCAGCGGTGGCCTTGGTCGCCTTGGCGCGCATCTTCTCGGCCTGGTCCAGCAGGGCGCCGGCCTTCTTCTGCGCGTTCTGCAGCTCGCGCTTGCGGCGGCGCTCGTCGGTCTCGCGCTGCTGGAGGTAGTTCTTCCAGCCCATGTTGTACTGGTCGATCTCGCAGCGGTTGGCGTCGAGGTGGAAGACCCGGTTGACGACGACCTCGAGCAGGTCGACGTCGTGGCTGATGATGATCAGCCCACCCTTGTAGTTCTTCAGGTGGTCGCGCAGCCAGGCGATCGAGTCGGCGTCGAGGTGGTTGGTCGGCTCGTCGAGGAGCAGGGTCTCGTTGCCGGAAAACAGGATCCGGGCGAGCTCCACCCGGCGGCGCTGCCCGCCGGAGAGCGTCTCGAGGCTCTGGTCCAGACGCCCTTCGTCGATGCCGAGGGCCGAGGCGATGCTCGCCGCCTCCGACTCCGCGGCGTAGCCGCCGGCCGCCTCGAACTCCTCCTGCAGGCGGGCGAAGCGCGCCATCGCCCGCTCGAGGGTCTCGGGGTCGGCGCTCGACATGCGCTGCTCGGCCGTGCGTCGGTCGGTGACGATGCGGTCCAGACCGCGGGCGGACAGGATCCGTTGCCGGGCCGTCACCGTGAGGTCACCGGTGCGCGGGTCCTGCGGGAGGTAGCCGATACCACCGCTGCTGGTCACGCTGCCGGCGGCGGGCTGGCCCTGCCCGGCGAGCACCTTGGTGAGCGTCGTCTTGCCGGCGCCGTTGCGTCCGACGAGCCCCACCCGGTCGCCCGCGGCGACCCGGAAGGAGGCCCCCTCGAGCAGGATCCGCGACCCCGCGCGCAGCTCGATGCCGCTGGCTGTGATCACGGGTGGTTCTCCTGCACGTGCTGAGGGTGGGTCGGCCGTTAGTGTAAGTCGCAGACCCACGGGTCACCGCATCCGCCGTCGGTCCCCGGACCGCGCCCCATGGAGGACCAGCCATGAGCATCAACGACAACGCCTCGCTCGACACCTCCCGGATGGGCGGCGGCGGTGGCGGAGGGGGCCGCGGCCCGGTCATCGCCGGGGGTGGCGGCGTCGTCGGCATCATCATCACCCTGATCATCTACTTCATGGGCGGGGACATCACCGGGGGCGGGGGCGGCTCGCAGGAGACCGGCTCCGGCGACAACTGGGTGCAGGAGAACTGCAAGACCGGCGTCGACGCCAAGAAGGATCGTCGCTGCTTGATGACCTTGGGCGAGAACAGTCTCCACCAGTTCTGGAGCGAGCAGCCCGACCTGGCCAAGGCGCTCGACAACGCCGGGCAGGACTTCCGTGGCCCGAACAAGGTCATCGTGTACACGGGCCAGACACAGTCGCAGTGCGGCACGGCGAGCAACCAGGTCGGCCCCTTCTACTGCCCCACCGACGAGTCGATCTTCATCGACACCGACTTCTTCGACATCATGGAGCAGCAGCTCGGCGCCGAGGACGGCGTGCTCGCCGAGCTCTACGTCCTGGCCCACGAGTACGGCCACCACATCCAAAACGTCTACAGCGTCCTCCCCGAGGCGCAGAAGGACCCCCAGGGCGCCGACTCCGGTGCCGTGCGCGTCGAGCTCATGGCCGACTGCTTCGCCGGCATGTGGATCAAGAGCGCGACCCAGACGACGGACAAGGACGGCAAGCAGCTGCTCACCGACATCAGCGACGACGACATCAAGAACGCGATGGGTGCCGCCAAGTCGGTGGGCGACGACGAGATCCAGAAGAAGTCCGGCGGCGGCGTCCAGCCCGAGGCGTGGACCCATGGCTCCGCCAAGGCGCGTCAGGCCTGGCTGCTGCGCGGGATGAAGGCCGACTCGGTCAACTCCTGCGACACCTTCGAGGTCAGCGACCCCAACAACATCTGAGTCGCGGCTCAGTCCCTGAGGACCACCCGGACGCAGCGGGCCCGACGGGCTGCCTACTGCAGCACTGCGAAGCGCGGGTCAGGCAGGTCCCACAGCTCCCGGCGCGGCAGGTCGCGGAGGTGGGCCAACCGCTCGTCGTCGAGGACCTGCTCGACCATGCGTCGGTCGCCGCCGACGACGAGGGCGTCGAGCGCACCTCGAGGCAGGTGGCGCAGCGCGAGGTCGGCGACCTTGTCGATGACCCCGTCGGTCTGGTTGCCGCGCCGGCGCGCGTAGCGCTGCTGGCTCCAGCCGCCCTTCTTCGTCCTGCCCTGGACATACGCGGTGCCGCAGGTGTGGGCGAGGAGTTCGCCCCCTTCGTCACGGCCCACGGCGTGACCGCCGCGCCGCACGAGGACGAGACCGATGCGCGGGTGGTCGAAGTGCTCCCCCGTCGCGGTCGCACCGTCCCCGCCGGTGAGCACGAACGAGCCCGGCACGTCGGCGCGCGTGACGCCGTCGTGCCGGGCTGCGAAGCCGGCGACCCACCGGTCGAGGCGAGCGGGGTCGACCTCGACGGTGCGGACCATCCGGTGGTGGCTCAGATGTTGAAGCCGAGGGCGCGCAGCTGCTCACGCCCGTCGTCGGTGATCTTGTCCGGACCCCACGGCGGCATCCAGACCCAGTTGATCCGCGAGTCGGTGACGAGGTCGCTGAGGGCCTGGTCGACCTGGTCCTCGATGACGTCGGTCAGCGGGCACGCGGCCGAGGTGAGGGTCATGTCGATGACCGCGTGGTTCTGCGGGTCGACGGTGATGCCGTAGACGAGGCCGAGGTCGACGACGTTGATCCCCAGCTCGGGGTCGACGACGTCACGCAGCGCCTCCTCGACGTCCGCGACGTTGCTCGGGGTGGGGGCCTGTGCGGTCATGCGCTCTCTCCTTGGGAAGTGGTCGAGACGTCGACGCCGGCCCGGGCCAGCGCGTCGGTGAGGGCCATCCAGCCCAGCAGGGCGCACTTGACGCGCGCGGGGTACTGGGCGACGCCGGCGAGGGCGACACCGTCGCCGATGACCTCCTCGTCGCCGGGGTCCTGGCCCCGGCTGGTGAGCATCTGGCGCATCGCCTCGTGGACGTCCATCGCCTCGTGGATGGTCTCGCCGGTGACCTCCTCGGCGAGGATGGACACGCTCGCCATGGAGATCGAGCAGCCCATCGCCTCGTACGAGATGTCGGTGATGTGCGCCTCGGGACCGGTGCCGTCGAGGTGGACGCGCAGCGTCACCTCGTCACCACAGGTCGGGTTCACGTGGTGCACCTCGGCGGCCTCGCCCTCACGCAGGCCGTGGCCGACCTTGCGCTTGGAGTGGTCGAGGATCAGCTCCTGGTAGAGGTCCATCAGGCAGCACCCCGATCCACGCCGAAGATCTCCGGCACGCGGTCGAGCGCCGTGACGAGCGACTCGATCTCGGCCGGCGTGTTGTACACGGCGAGCGACGCGCGCGTGGTGGCGGCGACGCCGAAGGCGCGGTGCAGCGGCCACGCGCAGTGGTGGCCGACGCGCACGGCGACGCCCTGGTCGTCGAGGACCTGCCCCACGTCGTGGGCGTGGACACCGTCGACGACGAAGGAGACGGCCGCGCCCCGGTGGACGGTGTCGGCCGGGCCGACGAGCCGCACCCACGGACGCTGCGCGATCGCGTCGAGCAGCTGCGCGGTGAGGGCCTGCTCGTGCGCGGCGATGCGCTCCAGACCGATGTCACGGATCCAGCGCACGGCCGCACCCAGACCGATCGCCTGGCTGGTCATCGGCACGCCGGCCTCGAAGCGGGTGGGCGGCGGCGCGTAGGTGCTGCCCTCCATCCGCACGACCTCGATCATCGACCCACCGGTGAGGAAGGCGGGCATCTGCTCGAGCAGGTCGTAGCGGCCCCAGAGGACACCGATGCCGCTCGGGCCGTACATCTTGTGGCCGGAGAAGGCGAGCAGGTCGACGCCGAGCTCGCGCACCGCGACCGGCAGGTGCGGCACCGACTGGCAGGCGTCGAGCACGGTGATCGCGCCGACGGACTTCGCCGCGGCGACGAGACGCGGCACGTCGCTGACGGCACCCAGCACGTTGGACGCGTGGGTGAAGGCCATGACCTTGGTCCGCTCGGTGACCAGCTCGTCGAGCTGGTCGAGGTCGAGCCGACCCTCCTCGGTCACGCCGATCCAGCGGAGCGTGGCGCCGGTGCGGCGGCACAGCTCCTGCCACGGCACGAGGTTGGCGTGGTGCTCGGCCTCGGTGATGAGCACCTCGTCCCCCTCGCCGAGACGAAGGGGGGATCCCGGCTCGGCGTTGGAGAAGGCGTAGGCCGCGAGGTTGAGCGCCTCGGTGGCGTTCTTGGTGAAGACGACCTCGCGCTCCTGCGCCCCGATGAGCGCCGCGATGTCGGCCCGCGCGCCCTCGTAGGCCTCGGTGGCCTCCTCGGACAGCGCGTGCGCACCGCGGTGGGGTGCGGAGTTGGCCGTGACGAGGAAGTCCCGCTCGGCGTCGAGCACGGCCAGCGGCTTGTGCGAGGTGGCGCCGGAGTCGAGGTAGACGAGCGGCTTGCCCCCGCGCACCGTGCGCTCGAGGATCGGGAACTGACCGCGGATCGCGGTCAGCTCACCCTCGGGGATCAGCTGCGGCGTCATGGTCAGGCTCCTGCGGTCGTGGCGGGCTCCCCCGTCGCGATGAACCGGTCGTAGCCCTCGGACTCGAGGCGGTCGGCCAGCTCGGGGCCACCCTCCTCGGCGATCCGGCCGTCGACGAAGACGTGGACGAACTGCGGCTTGATGTAGCGCAGGATCCGCGTGTAGTGCGTGATGAGCAGGACGCCGGCGCCGGTGGACTCCTTGGCGCGGTTGACACCCTCGGAGACGACGCGGAGGGCGTCGACGTCCAGGCCGGAGTCGGTCTCGTCGAGGACGGCGAACTTCGGCTTGAGCAGCTCCATCTGGAGGATCTCGTGGCGCTTCTTCTCACCACCGGAGAAGCCCTCGTTGACGTTGCGCTCGGCGAAGGAGGCGTCCATGCGCAGCTCGTCCATCGTGCCGCGCACCTCCTTGACCCACGTGCGCAGCTTGGGCGCCTCGCCGTCGATGGCGGTCTTGGCGGTCCGCAGGAAGTTGCTCACCGTGACGCCGGGGACCTCGACGGGGTACTGCATCGCGAGGAACAGACCGGCGCGGGCGCGCTCGTCGACGGACATCGACAGCACATCCTCGCCGTCGAGGGTGACCTCGCCGGAGGTGACGGTGTACTTCGGGTGCCCGGCGATGGAGTAGGCCAGGGTGGACTTGCCGGAGCCGTTGGGGCCCATGATCGCGTGCGTCTCACCGGAGTTGATGGTGAGGGTGACGCCCTTGAGGATCTCCTTGGGGCCGTCCTCGGTCTCGACGCTGACGTGCAGGTCCTTGATTGCGAGCGTTGCCATGTCTGTCTTCTTCCTTGACGTGTGGGGGGGTCAGTCGGCCAGGGCGACGAGCACGTCGCCGTCGTCGGTCACCTGGACCGTGTGGACCGCGACCGGGACGGTCGCCGGCAGGCCGGTGGGGCGGCCGGAGACGAGGTCGAAGCGCGAGCCGTGCAGCCAGCACTCGATGGTGCAGCCGTCGACCTCGCCCTCCGAGAGGGAGACCTTGCCGTGGGTGCACTCGTCGTCGATGGCGTGGACGCCACCGTCCTCGGTGCGCACGATCGCGATGATCCGACCGGACAGGTCGGCCTTGGCGGCCTCCCCCACGGTCAGCTCGTCGAGGCTGCACACCCGGACGAAGTCGGGCTGGGCGACGGCACTCATGCCGCGCCCCCTTCGAGCTCGACGTCGATGGCGGCCATGATGCGCTCGCTGATCTCGGGGTCACCGATGCGCTGGACGATGCTGTTGAAGAAGCCGCTCACGACGAGGCGTCGGGCCTCGTCCTCGGGGACGCCGCGCGACTGCAGGTAGAACAGCTGCAGGTCGTCGAAGCGGCCGGTCGTCGACGCGTGCCCGGCACCGACGATCTCGCCCGTCTCGATCTCGAGGTTGGGGACCGAGTCGGCCCGCGCGCCGTCGGTCAGCACGAGGTTGCGGTTGAGCTCGTAGGTCTCGGTGCCCTCTGCCGCGGCGCGGATGAGGACGTCGCCCACCCAGACGGTGTGCGCGGTCTCGCCCTGCAGGGCGCCCTTGTACTCGACATTGCTCGAGCAGTGCGGCGCCTCGTGGTCGACGAAGAGCCGGTGCTCCAGGTGCTGGCCCGCGTCGGCGAAGTACACGCCGAAGGCCTCGAAGGAGCCGCCGGGGCCCGCGTAGGAGGCATTGGTGTTGAGCCGGACGATGCCGCCGCCGATGGTGATGGCGATGTGGCGCACGCTCGCGTCCCGGCCGACGACGACGTCGTGCTGGCCGAGGTGGACCGCGTCGTCCTCCCAGTCCTGGAGGCTGACGATCGTCAGCTGGGCCGAGTCGCCGGCGATGACGGACAGCAGCTCGGTGTACTCGGCGGTGCCCGAGTGCTCGACGACGAGGGTCGCCTTGGCGAAGGCACCCACGCGCACGAGGTGGTGGGCGCGCACCGGCTCGCCGGCCTCGCCCGTCAGGTGCACGCGCACCGGCTCGGCGAGCTCGGCCTCGGCCGGGACGTCGATGACGACGACCGAGTCGCCGCTGGCCGCGACGGCGGCCGCGCGGTCGGCCGGCAGCGGCACGCCCGCGGTCCGGGCCTCGGCGGCCGGGACCTGCGTCCGGGTGACGCCCTGCGGCAGGTCGTGCTCGACGGACAGGGTGGCGGAGCCCCCTTCGTCGGTGAAGAGCTCGGCCAGACGCCCGACGGGCGTGAAGCGCCAGTCCTCCTCCCGTCCCTGCGGGACGGGGAAGTCGGCGACCTCCCACGAGCGGGTGCGCTCCGCGCGCGACTGGTCCGGCACGAGGGTCTCGGCGGAGTGCGTGTGGGCCTGGGGGCCCGAGTCGGTCAGCAGGGCCATCAGCCGACGGCTCCTTCCATCTGGAGTTCGATGAGGCGGTTGAGCTCGAGGGCGTACTCCATCGGCAGCTCACGCGCGATGGGCTCGACGAAGCCGCGCACGATCATCGCCATGGCCTCCTCCTCGCTCATGCCGCGGGACATGAGGTAGAAGAGCTGGTCGGCCGAGACCTTGGAGACAGTCGCCTCGTGACCCATCTGCACGTCGTCCTCGCGGACGTCGACGTAGGGGTAGGTGTCGGAGCGGCTGATCGTGTCGACGAGCAGTGCGTCGCACACGACCGAGGACTTGCTGTTGGTCGCGCCCTCGAGGACCTGCACGAGGCCCCGGTAGGAGGTGCGACCGCCGCCACGGGCGACGGACTTCGAGACGATCGAGCTCGACGTGTTGGGGGCCGCGTGCACCATCTTGGCGCCTGCGTCCTGGTGCTGGCCCTCGCCGGCGAAGGCGATCGAGAGGGTCTCGCCCTTCGCGTGCTCGCCGAGGAGGAAGCACGCGGGGTACTTCATCGTCACCTTGGAGCCGATGTTGCCGTCGACCCACTCCATCGTGCCGCCCTCGGCGACCGTGGTGCGCTTGGTGACGAGGTTGTAGACGTTGTTGGACCAGTTCTGGATCGTCGTGTAGCGCACGCGGGCGTTCTTCTTGACGACGATCTCGACGACGGCGCTGTGCAGCGAGTCGGTCTTGTAGATCGGCGCGGTGCAGCCCTCGACGTAGTGCACGTACGAGCCCTCGTCGGCGATGATGAGCGTCCGCTCGAACTGGCCCATGTTTTCGGTGTTGATCCGGAAGTAGGCCTGCAGCGGGATGTCGACGTGGACACCCGGCGGCACGTAGATGAAGGAGCCACCCGACCACACTGCGGTGTTGAGCGCGGAGAACTTGTTGTCACCGGCGGGGATGACGGTGCCGAAGTACTCGCGGAAGAGGTCCTCGTGCTCACGCAGGCCCGTGTCCGTGTCGACGAAGATGACGCCCTTCTCCTCCAGGTCCTCACGGATCTGGTGGTAGACGACCTCCGACTCGTACTGCGCCGCGACACCGGCGACGAGGCGCTGCTTCTCCGCCTCGGGGATGCCGAGCTTGTCGTAGGTGTTCTTGATGTCCTCGGGCAGGTCCTCCCAGGAGGCGGCCTGCTTCTCCGTGGACTTCACGAAGTACTTGATGTTCTGGAAGTCGATGCCGGTGAGGTCGCTGCCCCAGCTCGGCATGGGCTTCTTGTCGAAGAGCCGCAGCGACTTCAGACGCAGGTCGCGCATCCACTGCGGCTCACCCTTGCGCTCGGAGATGTCGCTGACGACGTCCTCGTTGAGGCCGCGCTTGGCGCTGGCACCCGCGGTGTCGGCATCGGCCCAGCCGAACTCGTACTTGCCGATGTCCTTGAGCCCTGGGTTGAGCTCTTCGATGTTGGTGCTCATCGGGTGGACCTCTCTGTGTGGGGACGCGCCCCCGGGGTGGGGACGAAGGTGGTGCAGACGTGATCGCCCTGGGCCAGGGTGGCCAGGCGTTGGACGTGGACTCCGAGGAGGCGGCTGAAGGCGTCGGTCTCCGCCTCGCACAACTCGGGGAACTCCGCAGCGACGTGCTGGACCGGGCAGTGGCCCTGGCACAGCTGGAGGCCGACGACGACGTCGTCGCCGACCGTGCGGGCGCTGGCAGCGTAGCCCTCGGAGCGAAGCGCGTCGACGAGCGCCGCGGTCCGTGCGGCCGGGTCGTCGCCGGCACGGTCGATCTCGGCGGAGCAGCGCTCCTCGAGTGCGCGGACCCGCTGGTCGGCGAAGGCACGCACCGCCTCGTCGCCCGCGGTCTCGCGCACGAAGCGCACGGCGTCGGCCGCCAGCTCGTCGTAGTCGGAGGTCAGGTGGTCGTGACCGATCTCACCGACGACCCACTCACGAGCCGGGCGACCGCGGCCGCGCTTGCCCGTGTGCGGGGCGCGGCTGGTCACGGCGCCGCTCTCGGCGAGCTGGTCGAGGTGGCGGCGCACGCCCGTCGCGGTGAGCCCCAGGTCGGCCGCGAGGTCGGCCGCCGTGATGGGCCCACGCTCGCTGATGAGGGCGAGGACGCGGTCTCGGGTGCGGGCATCCCGCGACGCGGCATCGTTGATCCGGGCGTCGTCGGCCGACGCCCTCGGTGCTCGCGGGGAAATAACCACACATCCATGTTATGTAAATCGACACACAGCACAACAAAGGCACCCCTAACCACGGTCGGGAGCACCCGCTGCCTAGACTCGCCTGCTGTGACTCGTGCCGTCGTCGTGGAGGACCTGCGCCGCGTCTTCGGTGACACCGTCGCCGTCGACGGGGCCTCGTGGGCTGCCGAGACCGGGCAGATCACCTGCGTGCTCGGACCCAACGGCGCCGGCAAGACGACGACCATCGAGTGCCTCGAGGGTCTGCAGCGGCCGGACTCCGGCAGCTGCCGGGTCCTCGGCACCGACCCCTGGCAGGCCAGCGCCGAGCACCGCGCCCGGGTCGGGGTCATGCTCCAGGACGGCGGGCTCCCCCAGAGCGTGCCGGCCACCCGCCTGCTCGCCCACCTCGGCCGGCTCCACCGGACCCACCGCGCCGCGGAGCTCGTCGACCGACTCGACATCACCCCCTTCGCCCGCACGCCGGTCCGTCGTCTGAGCGGCGGCCAGCGCCAGCGGGTCGCCCTGGCCGCAGCCCTGCTCGGCGACCCCGAGGTCGCCTTCCTCGACGAGCCGACCGCCGGGCTGGACCCGCACGCCCGCCTGGACGTGTGGGACCTGCTGCGCGAGCGGCGCGACGAGGGCGTGGCCCTCGTCGTCACGACGCACGGGTTCGAGGAGGCCGAGCGCCTCGCCGACCGGGTCGTCATCCTCGCCGGCGGCCGGGTCGTGGCCGACGGCACGCCCGACGAGATCGCCGACGGTGCTCGTCTCGAGGACGCCTACTTCGCGCTCACCGGAGGCCTGCGTGACCGCTGAGACCACGACGAGCACCGTCCGGCCGCGCGGCCGGCGGATCCTGGCCCAGGCGCGCTTCGAGGCCGAGATCCTGGTGCGCAACGGCGAGCAGTTGCTCGTCTCGCTCGTCCTGCCCGTGCTCGCCATGCTCGCCCTGAGCGCGAGCTCCTACCCCGACCTGCCCGAGACGCGGATCGCGCTCGTCGCACCCGGTGTGCTCGCTCTCGCCATCGTCTCGACGGCCTTCACCGGTCAGGCGATCCAGACCGCCTTCGACCGGCGCTACGGCGTGCTGCGCCTGCTCGCGACCTCGCCCGTCGGCACCGACGGGCTGCTCGCCGGCAAGGCCCTGGCCGTCGCGTCCGTCGTCGCCGGCCAGCTCGTCGTCCTCGGCGTCGTCGCGGCCGTCCTCGGCTGGCGCCCCGACCCGCTCGGTCTGCTCGTGACGCCGGTGAGCGCGGCGCTCGGGGTGTGGGTCTTCGTCGCCCTGGCCCTGCTGCTCGCCGGGGTGCTGCGCGCCGAGGCCGTGCTCGCGGTGGCCAACCTCGTGTGGGTCCTGCTCGCCGGGGCCGGCGGGCTGCTCCTGCCCGGCGACACCGTCGGCGGGCTCGACGTGGTCGTGCGCTGGCTGCCGTCGGGCGCGCTCGGTGATGCCCTGCGCCAGGCCCTCACCGGCGACGGCGTGCCGTTCCTGCCCTGGCTCGTCCTCGTGGGGTGGGGCTCGGTGCTCAGCCTCGGCGTCGTGCGCTTCTTCCGCTGGCGAGACTGACCCCCGTCGGACCCGGTGGTCCGCGGTACCGCGGCTACGACATACCGTAGTGGGGTGCCCGACAACCTCCCCCAGGCCGCCCGCACGTGGCTGCCACGCCTGCTCCTGCTCAACCTGATCGTCGAGGTCGGGATCGTCGTCACCGGCGGGCTCGTCCGCCTCACCGGCTCCGGCCTCGGCTGCCCGACCTGGCCCGAGTGCGTCCCCGGCTCCTACGTACCGACCGTCGAGCAGGAGGAGGGCATCCACAAACTCATCGAGTTCGGCAACCGGACGCTCACCGGGCTGCTCGGTTTCGTCGCGCTGGCGCTGCTCATCGCGCTCTACCGCTGGGCGCGTGACCGGCGCGAGCTCCTCATCGGCACCTGGGTCGTCATGGCCGGTATCCTCGCCCAGGCGATCGTCGGGGGCATCACCGTGCGCACCGGCCTCAACCCGTGGATCGTCGCCTTCCACTTCCTGTGCTCGATGGGGCTCATCGCCGTGTCGGCCTGGCTCTACTGGCGCCAGCGGCAGCCCTCGGGCCGCACCCGGTCGCTGCTCCACCCGATCGTCACCCGCCTGCAGTGGCTGCTCGTCGCCATCGCCGCCGTCGTGCTCGTGCTCGGCACGGTCGTCACCGGCTCCGGGCCGCACTCCGGTGACGCCGACACCCCGGCCCGCACGGGCTTCGACCCGCGCACCATCTCGTGGCTGCACGCCGACGCCGTGATGCTCTTCGTCGGCATCTGCGTCGCCGTCTGGCTGGGCGCCAAGCTCACCGAGCGAGCCGCCGGCCCCGCCCGTGCGTGGTGGGTCGTCCTGTGGGTCACCCTCGCCCAGGGCCTCGTCGGCTACGTCCAGTACCTCACCAAGCTGCCCGAGGTCCTCGTCCTGGCCCACATGCTCGGTGCCAGCCTCCTCGTCGTCGCCATCACCCGCGCGATCGTCCTGTCCCGCACCCCGGACACCCTCCCCGCCGACTGAGGGCGGGGCCCACGCGCCCCTCAGCCGCGTGTGTCGAAGACAGCAGCGGACGAAGGGGGCAGGTCGGCGCGACTCAAGGAACATGCGCCGCTGTGCGACCAGGTGACGCTGGTGGATCAGTGGCGGCGCATGTTTCCCAACGCCGACCTGCTCCCTTCGGCCGCGCCGGAGCAGGAGGGCCCGACCACGCGGGCAGTGCCGCACAGGCGGGACTCAGGAGAGGCCGGGCAGCGGCAGGTGCAGCAGCGGGTCGATCGCCACGCCGAGGAAGAGCAGCGTCACGTAGGTGATCGAGAAGTGGAAGAGACGCATCGGCTTGAGCACCGACTGCTTCGTCTCGCCGCGCCGCGCCGTGGCCAGCAGCCGGTGCGCCTCGGCGACGAAGAGCGCACCCGAGACGAGGGCGGCGCCGAGGTAGACCCAGCCCATGTCGGCGACCGGCACGAGGGCCAGGGAAGTGAGGACCATGACCCAGGAGTAGGCGACGATCTGGCGGGCAACGGTCGTCATCTGCTCGACGACGGGCAGCATCGGCACCCCGGCTCGCGCGTAGTCGTCGGAAAAGCTCATCGACAGCGGCCAGTAGTGCGGGGGCGTCCAGAAGAAGATGACGAGGAAGAGGATGATCGCCGGCCAGCCGACGGAGTCGGTCACGGCGGACCACCCGATGAGCGTGGGCATGCACCCGGCGATGCCGCCCCACACGATGTTTTGCGGCGTGCGCCGCTTGAGGATCATCGTGTAGCCGACGGCGTAGAGCACGATCGCCGCGAGCGAGAGGCCCGCCGACAGCGGGTTGACGAAGAACCACAGCCAGGCCGTGGACAGGGCGGTCAGCACGAAGCCGAAGATCAGCGCGCCGCGGGGGGTGGCCTCGCCCGTGACGAGCGGCCGGTTCTGCGTCCGCCCCATCTGGGCGTCGATGTCCCGGTCGTAGACCATGTTGAAGGTGTTGGCCGCGCCCGCGCTCAGGCTGCCACCGACGAGGGTGAGCACGATGAGCGAGAGGGAGGGGACGCCGCGCTCCGCGAGGAACATCACCGGGACCGTCGTGACGAGCAGCAGCTCGATGATGCGCGGCTTGGTGAGCGCGATGTAGGCGCCCACGGCGCGGCGCCACGAACGGGTCGCCGGCGACAGCTCGCGCGTCGACTCGAGAGTGGTCACGGACTGCCTTTGCCGAAGGGGGTTGGGTCACGGCCGACTGGGCACGGCCTCCGGGGAGTCTACCCGCGACGGCCAGTGCTGCCGGCCCCGGGTTGCACTCGTCACGGCGCCGGCGGCCGGGACTAGTGTGGACAGCAGCACGCACGCTCCCGCAGCAGAAAGGTCCTCCGTGAGCACGGACACCGACACCTCGCCCAAGGCTCCCGCGAAGAAGGCAGCCGGTCGTGCTGCCTCGAAGGGAACGACCCGCACCGTGACCTCCGCCAACCCCGCCGGCCCGGCCGGCACCTCGTCCCGCTCGAGCGACCTGCCGATGCCGGTGGCGAAGAAGGCCGGGTGGAACGACCTGGACGTGCGCGCCGTCGACACCGGTCGGATCCTCGCCGCCGACGCGGTCCAGGAGTGCGGCAGCGGTCACCCCGGCACCGCGATGAGCCTCTCCCCCGTCGCCTACCTCCTCTACCAGCAGGTGATGACGCACGACCCGTCCGACCCGGCCTGGCTCGGGCGCGACCGCTTCGTCCTCTCCGTCGGGCACTCCTCGCTCACTCAGTACGTCCAGCTCTTCCTCTCCGGCTACGGCCTGGAGCTCAGCGACCTGAGGTCCCTGCGCACCTGGGGCTCGCTGACCCCGGGCCACCCGGAGGTCCACCACACCGCGGGCGTCGAGATCACCACCGGCCCCCTCGGCTCCGGCCTGGCCTCCGCCACGGGCATGGCGATGGCCCAGCGCCGCCAACGCGGTCTCTTCGACCCCGACGCCAAGGCCGGGACCTCCCCCTTCGACCACACGATCTGGTGCCTCGCCTCCGACGGCGACATGCAGGAGGGCGTCTCCGCGGAGGCCGGCTCGCTCGCCGGCCACCAGGAGCTCGGCAACCTCAACGTCATCTACGACGCCAACCAGATCTCCATCGAGGACGACACCGACATCGCCTTCAGCGAGGACGTGGGTGCGCGCTACCGGGCCTACGGCTGGGAGGTCATCGACGTCGACTGGCGCAAGACCGGTGACGGCAAGGCCTACGTCGAGGACATCGACGCCCTGCTCGCCGCGACCCAGCAGGCGAAGAAGAACACGAAGGCCCCCACGCTCATCGTGCTGCACACGATCATCGCCTGGCCGGCCCCGACCAAGCAGGACACCGGCGCCTCGCACGGCTCCGCGCTCGGCGAGGACGAGGTCGCGGCCACCAAGGAGCTGCTCGGCTTCGACCCGAAGAAGTCCTTCGCCGTCGAGAAGACCGTCCTCGACCACACCCGCGCGGTGAAGAAGCGGGGCAAGGAGGCCCACAAGGAGTGGGACAAGCGCCTCGCCGCGTGGCGCAAGGCCAACCCGGAGCGCGCCGAGCTGCTCGACCGTGTCGTCGCGGGCAAGGTCCCGGCGGGCCTGGACAAGGCGCTGCCGACCTTCGAGGCCTCCGCCAAGGGCCTGGCCACGCGCGCCGCGTCAGGCAAGGTCCTCACCGCCCTCGCCGACGTCATGCCCGAGCTGTGGGGCGGCTCCGCCGACCTCGCCGGCTCCAACAACACGACGATGGACGGCCAGCCCTCCTTCACACCCAAGAGCAAGCAGACCGACACGTGGAAGGGCGACGAGTACGGCCGCACCCTCCACTTCGGCATCCGTGAGAACGGTATGGGCATGGCGATGAACGGCATCGCCCTCGAGGGCCTCACCCGCGTCTACGGCGGCACCTTCCTCGTCTTCTCCGACTACATGCGCCCCGCCGTGCGCCTGGCGTCCCTGCAGCAGCTGCCAGTCACCTATGTCTGGACCCACGACAGCATCGGCCTCGGCGAGGACGGCCCGACCCACCAGCCGATCGAGCACCTCGCGTCGCTGCGCGCCATGCCGGGCCTCGACGTCGTCCGCCCGGGCGACGCCAACGAGGTCAGCGTGTGCTGGGGTCAGATCCTCAAGAACCGCTCCACCGCGGCGCTGGCGCTCTCCCGTCAGGGCACGCCGACCGTCGACCGGTCGGAGTACGCCGCGGCGAAGGGGGCGGCCAAGGGTGGCTACGTCCTCGCCGAGTCGAGCACCGAGGTGCCCGACGTCATCCTCGTCGCCACCGGCACGGAAGTCGCGGTCGCGCTCGAGGCCCGCACGACGCTCGAGAAGGCCAAGATCGGCACCCGCGTCGTCTCGATGCCCTGCCGCGAGTGGTTCGACGCCCAGTCGAAGGCCTACAAGGAGAAGGTCCTGCCGGCCGCCGTCCGGGCGCGTGTCTCGGTCGAGGCCGCGACCCCCTTCGGCTGGCGCGAGGTCGTCGGCGACGCGGGCGAGATCGTCGGCATCGACCACTTCGGCGCGTCGGCCGACGCCGGCACGCTCTACGAGAAGTTCGGCATCACGCCGGCCGCCGTCGTCAAGGCGGCCAAGGCGTCCATCAAGAAGGCGAAGGGATGATCGACATGGCAGACCAGCTCCCCACCGCACCCGCACCGATCGCCGCGCTGCGCGAGGCAGGCGTCTCGGTCTGGCTCGACGACCTGAGCCGTGAGCGGCTCCGCTCGGGCAACCTCCAGGAGGTCATCGACACCAAGGGCATCGTCGGCGTGACGACCAACCCGTCGATCTTCCAGGCCGCCCTCGCCGACGGCGACGCCTACACCGAGCAGCTCACCGCCCTCGCGGCCGAGGGCAAGGATGTCGACGAGGTCGTCTTCGCGCTCACCACCGACGACGTGCGCGAGGCCTGCGACCTCTTCGTCCCGATCTACGAGGCCACCGACGGGGTCGACGGACGCGTCTCCATCGAGGTCGACCCACGCCTGGCCCAGGACGCGGAGCAGACCGCCGTCGTCGCCAAGCAGCTCGCCGAGACCGTGGGCCGCCCCCAGGTCCACATCAAGATCCCCGCGACCGAGGCCGGCCTGCCGGCCATCACCGCCACCCTCGCCGAGGGCATCAGCGTCAACGTCACGCTGATCTTCAGCCTCGAGCGGTACCGCGCGGTGATGAATGCCTACGTCGAGGGGCTCGAGCAGGCCCTCGCCGCCGGCAAGGACATCTCGCAGATCCACTCCGTCGCGTCCTTCTTCGTCTCGCGGGTCGACTCCGAGATCGACGGCCGCCTCGACGAGATCGGCACCGACGAGGCCCGCGCCCTGCGGGGCAAGGCTGGCCTGGCCAACGCCCGCCTCGCGTACCAGGCCTACGAGGAGGTCTTCGCCACGCAGCGGTGGCAGCGCCTCGAGGCCGAAGGGGGACGCCGCCAGCGTCCGTTGTGGGCCTCGACCGGCGTCAAGGACCCCGCCTACCCCGACACCCTCTACGTCACCGAGCTCGTGGCGGCCGACACCGTCAACACCATGCCCGAGAAGACCCTCGACGCGACGATCGACCACGGCGAGGTCACCGGCGACACGGTCACCGGCGGCTACGAGGAGGCGCAGCAGGTGCTCGACGCCCTCGAGGGCCTGGGCATCAGCTACACCGAGGTCACCGCCCAGCTCGAGCGGGAGGGCGTGGAGAAGTTCGAGAAGGCCTGGGCCGAGCTGCTCGACGGCGTCAGCGCCGAACTGGCCAAGGCGGCCAAGTGACCTCGCTGTCGGTGGCCGCCGCGGGAGCTGCAGCCGACGCGGTCACGACCCACGTCCCCGCCCTCGTCGCGGATCGCGTGGCGAGCCGGATCTTCGAGCAGGACCCGACCCTGTGGGGTCCTGCCGCCGAGGAGGAGGCCGCCCAGCGACTCGCCTGGGTCGGCCTCGGACGGACCTCGCGCCACCTCGTCGGCCAGATCGCGGCCCTGCGCGCCGAGCTGACCGAGCAGGGCGTCGACCGGGTCGTGCTCTGCGGCATGGGCGGCTCCTCGCTGGCGCCGGAGGTCATCTGCGCCACGGCCGGCGTCCCGCTCGTCGTCCTCGACTCGAGCCACCCGGACGTCGTCCGGGCCGCCGCGACCGACCTGCAGCGCACCGTCGTCGTGGTGTCGAGCAAGTCCGGCTCCACGGTCGAGACGGACAGCCAGCGTCGGGTCTTCGAGCAGGCCTTCACCGAGGCCGGCATCGACCCCGCCGCGCGGATCGTCGTCGTCACCGACCCCGGCAGCCCCCTGGAGGAGGATGCCCGGGCCAAGGGTCAGCGCGTCGTCACCGCAGACCCTTCCGTCGGTGGCCGATACTCGGCCCTGACCGCCTTCGGCCTCGTCCCGAGCGGCCTCGCCGGAGCCGACGTCGAGGCCCTGCTCGACGACGCCGAGTCCGTGGCCGACCTGCTCGCCGAGGACGACGAGGCCAACCCGGCGCTGCGTCTCGGCGCAGCGATGGGCGGCACCTCGCCCCTGCGCGACAAGCTCTACCTCGTCGACCACGGGACGCAGATCTCCGGACTCGGCGACTGGGCCGAGCAGCTCATCGCGGAGTCGACCGGCAAGGAGGGCAAGGGCCTCCTGCCCGTCGTGCTCGACCGCCCCGCCGCCGGCGCTCCCCCGGCCGATGCGACCGTCGTGCGCCTCGTCGCCGACGACGGTGAGGACGAGGTGCCGGTCGCCCCGTCGACGGTCGACGTCGGCGGCTCCCTCGGGGCGCAGTTCCTGCTGTGGGAGACCGCGACCGCCGTCGCCGGACGACTGCTCGGCATCAACCCCTTCGACCAGCCCGACGTCGAGAGCGCCAAGCAGGCCGCCCGCGACCTCATGTCCGACGACGGGCCGACCGCGAGCGAGCCGGACCTCACCGACGGTCCGGTGACCGTGAGCCACGCCGGTGGCGACTGGCTCGGCGGGGCGAGCACGCTCGACGAGGCCGTGACGGCCCTGCTCGACCAGCTCGACCCCGACCACGGCTACGTCGCGCTCATGGCCTACCTCGACCGGGAGGGCGATGCCCCCTTCGCCGAGGTGGCAGACGCCCTCGCCGAGCGGGTCGACCGGCCGGTGACCTTCGGGTGGGGGCCACGCTTCCTCCACTCCACCGGGCAGTACCACAAGGGCGGGCCGGCCACCGGGGTGTACATCCAGGTGACCGACGAGCCCCGTGAGGACCTGCCCGTCCCCGGGCGCGACTTCACGCTGGGCGAGTTCATCGCGGCCCAGGCCGGTGGCGACGGGCAGGTGCTCGCCGACCACGGTCGGCCCGTGCTCGTGCTGCACCTCACCGACCACGACGCCGGTCTGGCTCGGGTCGGCGCGGCGCTGCGAGGAGAGCGGGCATGAGGCCGGCGCGGGTCACGGCCGACGTCAACCCGCTGCGCGACCCGCGCGACAAGCGCCTGCCCCGCATCGCCGGACCGTGCAGCCTCGTCCTCTTCGGGGTGACGGGCGACCTCGCCCGCAAGAAGCTCATGCCGGCGATCTACGACCTCGCCAACCGCGGGCTGCTGCCGCCGGGCTTCTCGCTCGTCGGCTTCGCCCGGCGCGACTGGGCCGACCAGGACTTCGGCAAGGTCGTCTACGACGCCGTCCGCGAGCACGCCCGCACCCCCTTCCGCGAGGAGGTGTGGCGCAGCCTCTCCGAGGGCTTCCGCTTCGTCCCGGGGACCTTCGACGACGACGCCGCCTTCGACCTGCTGGCGCAGACGGTGCGCGAGCTCGACGAGCAGCGCGGCACGGGCGGCAACCACGCCTTCTACCTGTCGATCCCGCCGGGCTTCTTCTCCACCGTCTGCCAGCAGCTGCAGCGGTCGGGGCTGGCCTCGCCCACCGAGGACTCGTGGCGGCGCGTCGTCATCGAAAAACCCTTCGGTCACGACCTCGAGAGCGCGCAGGAGCTCAACGCGATCGTCGAGGAGGTCTTCCCGCCCGACGCGATCTTCCGCATCGACCACTACCTCGGCAAGGAGACGGTGCAAAACCTGCTGGCACTGCGCTTCGCCAACCAGATGTTCGAGCCGGTGTGGAACAGCCACTACGTCGACCACGTGCAGATCACCATGGCCGAGGACATCGGCATCGGCGGTCGGGCGGGGTACTACGACGGCATCGGTGCCGCGCGCGACGTCATCCAGAACCACCTCCTCCAGCTGCTCGCGCTGACGGCGATGGAGGAGCCGACGAGCTTCGACGCCGCGGCGCTGCGGACCGAGAAGGAAAAGGTCCTCGCGGCCGTCCAGGTGCCCGATGACCTCGGCGAGGCCACCGTCCGCGGGCAGTACGCCGCCGGCTGGCAGGGTGGCGACAAGGTCATCGGCTACCTCGAGGAGGACGGTGTCGCCGCCGACTCGACGACCGAGACCTATGCGGCCATGCGTCTGGACGTCGACACCCGGCGTTGGGCAGGTGTCCCCTTCTACCTGCGCACGGGCAAGCGGCTCGGCCGCCGGGTCACGGAGATCGCCGTGGTCTTCAAGCGGGCGCCCCACCTGCCCTTCACCGACACCGAGACCGAGGAGCTGGGGCAGAACGCCGTCGTCATCCGGGTCCAGCCCGACGAAGGGGTGACCATGCGCTTCGGCGCCAAGGTCCCGGGCAACCAGATGGAGGTGCGCGACGTGACGATGGACTTCGGCTACGGCCGCGCCTTCACCGAGTCCAGCCCCGAGGCCTACGAGCGGCTCATCCTCGACGTCCTCCTCGGCGACCCGCCGCTCTTCCCCCGGCACGAGGAGGTCGAGCTCTCCTGGCGCATCCTCGACCCGATCGAGCGGTATTGGAGCAGGCAGCGCAGCGGGGTCGAGCAGTACCCCGCCGGCACGTGGGGACCGCCCGCGGCCGACGCGATGATGGAGCGTGACGGACGCACCTGGAGGATGCCGTGATCGTCGACCTGCCGAGCGCCAGCACATCGCTCATCAGCCAGCGGCTCATCGAGATCCGTGAGGACGTGGGCGCGATGGCGCTCAGCCGCGTGCTCACCCTCGTCGTCGTCGTCCCGGAGGGCGACGCCGAGGAGGCCCTCGCCGTCGCCAACTCCGCGAGCCACCAGCACCCGGCCCGGATCATCTGCGTGATCCTCGCCAACGCGCGCGGCAAGGCCCGGCTGGACGCCCAGATCCGTGTCGGCGGCGACGCGGGAGCCTCCGAGGTCGTCGTGCTCCGCCTCTACGGCGAGCTCACCCGCCACGCGCGCAGCGTCGTCACCCCACTCGTCCTGCCGGACTCCCCCGTCGTCGCATGGTGGCCCACCGACGCTCCCAAGGACCCGGCCCAGGACCCCGTGGGCGCGATGGCGCAGCGACGCATCACCGACTCCTCCGCGGAGGCGAGCATCGGCGCAACCCTCAAGCGGCTGGCCCGCACCTACGCGCCCGGCGACACGGATCTCGCCTGGAGCCGGATCACGCTGTGGCGTGGCCTCCTCGCGACGACGCTGGACCGGGCTCCCTTCGAGCCGGTGACCGCGGCGACCGTCGTCGGGGCCGGGGACTCCCCCTCGGCCGACCTCATCGCCGGCTGGCTGCGCCACCGACTGCGCTGCCCCGTCGCCATCATCCGCTCGCGCAACGGCACCGGTCTGGTGAGCGTGCGGCTCGAGCGGGCCTCCGGACCCATCGACCTGGTGCGTCCCACCGCGAGCGACACCGCGACTCTCGACCAGGCGGGGCAACCGCGCCGGGCCATCGCCCTCGCCCCCCGCTCCGACGCGGAGTGCCTGGCCGACGAGCTGCGACGACTCGACCCCGACGAGGTCTACGAGGACGCCCTGACGCGGGGCCTGCCGGAGGTGACCCGTCGTCGCCTGACGATGACCGAGGCGGTCGAGCAGGGCCTCGTCCCCTCCCCGAGCGATGCCCGGCGCACCGCCGTCCGGCTCGCCGAGAGGTCGAAGGAGGCCATCCGCAGCGCGATGGTCCAGGCCGAGCCCGAGGCCGCCGACAGCTCGCCCGAGGCCGTCAAGGTCGCCGTGCGCGAGCGGCTCGACGAGAGCCCGGCATGACCGCGACGCCGCTCGTCCTCGTCCACCCCGACAGCGAGACCCTCGCCGAGATGACGGCGGCCCGGCTGCTCACCGTCGTCCAGGAGGCAGTGGCCGCCCGTGGAAGGGCCGACCTGTCCCTGACCGGCGGGTCCATGGGGTCGGCCGTGGTGGGCGCCCTGGCCGGTCACCCCCTTCGCTCGCTCGTGGACTGGACCCGGGTGCACGTCTGGTGGGGTGACGAGCGCTACCTGCCGGCGGGCGACCCGGATCGCAACGACGTGCAGAACGATGCCGCCGGTCTGCGGTTGCTCGGTCTGCTGCCCGAGCACGTCCACCGGGTCGCTGGTCCGGATGCCAGCGCCTCTCCCGAGGAGTCTGCGGCCGCGTACGAGACCACCCTGCGCGAGCACGGCGGCGGGGAGTGGGACGTCGTGCTGCTCGGCGTCGGGCCCGACGGACACGTCGCCTCGCTCTTCCCCGGGCACCCGGCCCAACTGCTCGACGATGCGCTGGCCGTCGCGGTGCACGACTCCCCCAAGCCCCCGCCCACGCGGGTGTCGCTGACGACGGGGTGCCTGTCGCGGGCCCGTGAGGTGTGGTTCGTCGTGGCCGGCGAGGACAAGGCCGAGGCCGTGGCGAAGGGAGTGGCCGGCGCCCCGGCAGGTGAGAGCAGCGCCGCCCGGGTCATGGCTGAGGGGCGCACGCTCTGGCTGGTCGACGAGGCCGCCGCGTCGCGGCGCCCCTGACCTGCGGCGCTACTGGATCAGGCCGCGGTCGCGCAGCTCGCCGAGCCGCTCCTCGAGGATCGCGTCACCCTCGGAGTCGGAGCGGCGCTCCTTCACGTAGGCCAGGTGGGTCTTGTAGACCTCCGCCGTGGGCGGGGCCGGCGGGTTGTCGCGGTCCTGGCCGGCCGGCAGTCCGCAGAACTTGCACTCCCACTGCTCCGGGACCTCGACGCTGTCGTCGACGGCGAAGGAGGGGGTGACCTCGTGCCCGTTGGCACACCAGTAGGTCACGAAGGTGCGCGGCGCGGCCTCGCCCCGCTCCGCCTCGCCCATGGGGCCGGCGCCGATGCGGCTGCCGCGGATCGCATTGCCACCAACCATGTCGTGCTCCTCGTGTGTGTGGAGGGGGGACGCGTCAGGCGTCGAAGCGGTCGACGAGACCGATGCCGACGATCGCGGCGAACCAGATCAGGCCGACGACGATCGTGAAGCGGGAGAGATTGCGCTCGGCGACGGACGAGCTGCCGAGCGACGCGGACATGCCGCCACCGAACATGTCGGACATGCCACCGCCCTTCCCCTTGTGCATGAGGATGAGCAGGGTGAGGATCAGGCCGGTGATCACGAGGATCACCTGGAGTCCGATGCGGACGGCGTTCACGCGTTCAGGTCCTTGTCGGTCGGGACTGGGTCGGGCACCACCTGGCGACGGCGCCCGGCTCAGGATACCCCGCGTCACGGGAACCGCTGCCGACCGGGCACCGCGTGTGCCGTCAGGTGGTCAGGTGCTGCTGGTAGCGGCAGATCGCCGCAAACTCCTCGGCCTGCAGGGAGGCGCCACCGACGAGGGCTCCGTCGACGTCCGCACCGGCCATGATCGAGGCGACGTTGCCCGACTTCACCGAGCCTCCGTACAGGACGCGCACGGCGTCGGCGACCTCGGGCGAGTACAGCTGCGCCAGACGCCCACGGATCGCCGAGCACACCTCCTGCGCGTCGTCGGGCGTGGCGACCTCACCGGTGCCGATGGCCCACACGGGCTCGTAGGCGATGACGACGGTCGCGGCCTGCTCGGCGGTGATGCCGGCGAGGCTGCCCTCGAGCTGGGTGAGGACGTGCGCGACGTGCTCGCCTGCCTGCCGCACCTCGAGGCCTTCTCCGACGCAGACGATCGGCACGAGACCGTGCCGGTACGCCGCCACGGCCTTGCTCGCGACGACCTCGTCGCTCTCGCCGTGGCCCTCGCGACGCTCGCTGTGGCCGACGACCACGTACGTGCACCCGAGCTTGGCGAGGAAGGCGCCGGAGACGTCACCGGTGAAGGCGCCTGAGTCGTGCGGGCTGACGTCCTGCGCGCCGTAGCGCAGCGCGAGCCGGTCACCCTCGACGAGGGTCTGCACGGAGCGCAGATCGGTGAAGGGCGGCAGCACGGCGACCTCGACGCTCGCCGGGTCGTGCTTGGCGTCGCGCAGGGTCCAGTCGAGCTTTTGCACGAGATGGGTGCCCTGCAGGTGGTCGAGGTTCATCTTCCAGTTGCCCGCCATGAGCGGGGTGCGAGTCGCCATGTCAGCCCGCCTGCTCGGTGAAGACGGACAGACCCGGCAGCTGCTTGCCCTCGAGGTACTCGAGGCTGGCCCCGCCACCGGTGCTGATGTGCCCGAAGTCCTCGTCGGCGAAGCCGAGCTGGCGCACCGCGGCCGCGGAGTCCCCGCCACCGACCACGGTGAGGGCACCGCCCTTCGTCGCCTCGACGAGCGCCCGCGCCACCGCCTCGGTCCCGGCGGCGTACGGGGCCATCTCGAAGGCGCCCATGGGGCCGTTCCAGAAGACGGTGCGGCAGTCAGCCAACTTGTCCGCGAAGAGCCGCGCCGAGTCGGGCCCGATGTCCAGGCCCATCCGGTCACTGGGGATGTCGTCGGCGGCGACGACCTCGTGGTCGGCGTCGGCCGAGAAGGCGCTCGCCGCGACGACGTCGGTGGGCAGGACGATCTCGACCCCGTCGCGCTCGGCGCGCTCGAGGTACTCGGTGACCGTCGCGAGCTGGTCCTCCTCGAGGAGGCTGTTGCCGACCTCGTACCCCTGGGCCTTGAGGAAGGTGAAGACCATGCCGCCGCCGATGAGCAGACGGTCGGCAGTGCCGAGGAGGTTGTCGATGACGCCGAGCTTGTCGCTGACCTTGGCGCCGCCGAGGACGACCGCGTAGGGCCGCTCCGGGTCGCTCGTCAGCCGGCGCAGGACGTCGACCTCGGTGCGCACGAGCCCGCCCATGGCCGAAGGGAGCCGCCTCGCGATGTCGTAGACCGACGCCTGGGCGCGGTGCACGACGCCGAAGCCGTCGGACACGTAGGCGTCGGCCAGCTGGGCCAGCTCGTCGGCGAAGGCGCCGCGCTCGGCCTCGTCCTTGCTCGTCTCACCGGCGTTGAAGCGCAGGTTTTCCAACAGTGCCACCTGGCCGTCGGCCAGACCGGCGACGACGGACCGGGCCGACTCCCCCACCGTGTCGCTGGCGAAGGCGACCTCGCTGCCGAGGAGCTCACCCAGACGGGCGGCAACCGGCGCGAGCGAGTACTGCGGGTCGGGCGCGCCCTTGGGGCGACCGAGGTGCGCGCAGACGACGACGCGGGCACCGGCCTCGACGAGCTGGGTGATCGTCGGCAGCGAGGCGCGGATGCGCCCGTCGTCGCTGATCGTCGCGCCGTCCAGCGGGACGTTGAGGTCGGAGCGGACGAGGACGCGCTTGCCGCGCAGGTCGCCGAGGTCAGCGAGGGTCTTCACGTGTGCCTTTCGGGTGGGGCCGTCGGGAGGAGGTCAGAGGGAGGCGCCGACGAGGGTGACGACGTCGACGAGGCGGTTGGAGTAGCCCCATTCGTTGTCGTACCAGCCGACGACCTTGACCTGGTCCCCGATGACCTTGGTCAGTCCGGAGTCGAAGATACAGCTGGCCGGGTTGGTGACGATGTCGGACGAGACGATCGGGTCCTCCGTGTAGACGAGCCGGCCGGCGAGCGGCCCCTCGGCTGCGGCGGCGCGCATGATCTCGTTGACCTCCTCGACCGAGGTCTCGCGGGCGGCCTCGAAGGTCAGGTCGGTCGCCGAGCCCGTCGGCACGGGGACGCGAAGGGCGTAGCCGTCGAGCTTGCCCTCGAGCTCGGGAAGCACGAGCGAGACCGCCCGGGCCGCTCCCGTCGAGGTCGGGACGATGTTGAGCGCCGCGGCTCGGGCGCGTCGCAGGTCCTTGTGCGGGCCGTCCTGCAGGTTCTGGTCAGCGGTGTACGCGTGGATCGTCGTCATGAGTCCGCGGGTGATGCCCAGTCCGTCGTTGAGCACCTTGGCCATCGGCGCGAGGCAGTTGGTCGTGCACGAGGCATTGGAGATGATCGTGTGCCGCGTGCCGTCGTACTGGTCGTCGTTGACCCCCATGACGATGGTGATGTCCTCGTTCTTGGCGGGAGCCGAGATGACGACCTTGGTGGCACCGGCCTCGACGTGGGCGCGTGCCGCCTCGCCGTCGGTGAAGAAGCCCGTCGACTCCACGACGACGTCGACGCCGAGGTCACCCCACGGCAGCTGCGCCGGGTCGCGCTCGGCGAGCGAGGTGATGAGCCGCCCGTCGACCTCGATCCCACCCTCGACGACGTCGACCTGCCCCCCGAACCGGCCGAGGATCGAGTCGTACCGCAGCAGGTGGGCCTGGGTCGCGTCGTCGCCCAAGTCGTTGAAGGCCACGACCTCGACGTCCGCACCCGACTCCTCGACCGCGCGGAAGAAGTTGCGGCCGATGCGGCCGAATCCGTTGATCCCTACTCGAACAGTCACAGGTGGTGCCTCCGATCGTCAGCGTCCACGGGACTACGGCGGCAGCCCCCGTTCGCCACCCAGCCTATGGCCTGCGTCACACCGCCGGCAGGGGTGTCCGGGTCGCGGTCGACGTCAGCCGTCGAGCATGTCCGAGGTCAGCGATGCCTCGGTGCCGGGGATGCCCTCGTCCTCGGCGCGCTTGTCGGCCATGGCGAGCAGCCGGCGGATCCGCCCGGCCACCGCGTCCTTGGTCATCGGGGGGTCGGCCCGCTGGCCGAGCTCCTCGAGCGAGGCCTCCTTGTGCTCCAGCCGCAACTGACCGGCCTCGCGCAGGTGGTCGGGGATGTCGTCGCCGAGGATCTCCAGGGCGCGCTGCACCCGCGCCCCGGCAGCGACGGCCGCCCGAGCCGAGCGCCGCAGGTTGGCGTCGTCGAAGTTGGCCAGGCGGTTGGCCGTCGCCCGCACCTCACGTCGCATGCGGCGCTCCTCCCAGGCGAGGACCGCGTCGTGGGCGCCGAGGCGGGTGAGCATCGCGCCGATCGCGTCACCGTCGCGGATGACGACGCGGTCCACGCCGCGCACCTCCCGGGCCTTGGCGGGGATGCCGAGGCGCCGTGCGGCGCCGACGAGCGCCAGTGCGGCCTCCTGACCGGGGCAGGTGATCTCCAGCGACGAGCTGCGCCCGGGCTCGGTCAGGGACCCGTGCGCGAGGAAAGCGCCACGCCAGGCGGCCTCGGCGTCGCACGGGGAACCGCCCACGACGCGCGGCGGCAGACCCCGGACTGGACGACCATCGGCATCGATGAGGCCGGTCTGCCGGGCGAGCGCCTGGCCGTCCTTGCTCACCCGGACGATGTAGCGGCTGCCCTTGCGCAGCCCCCCGGCCGCGAGCTGCTGGATGGGGTCGCAGTCGTAGCCGTAGAGCTCCTTGACGTCGCGGCGGAGGCGGCGCGCGGCCTGGGCGGTGTCGAGCTCGACCTCGATGACGATGCGTCGGTTGACGAGGTGGAGACCGTTGGCGAAGCGCAGCAGGCTCGCCACCTCCGCCTTGCGGCAGCAGGTCTTGGTCACCTCGAACCGGCTCAGCTCGTCCTTGACCTTGTCGGTCATCGCCATCGGCGGGTTCCTTCCACGTTGTCAGGCAGCAGCGGCCCGGGGACGGGCCAGCGCATCAGGAGAGGATGTCACGATAGGCGGCCGCCAGCCGCAGCGCATCGTGCTGGCCCCGGTGGTCCAGGCGGGAGAGGGGCGCGACGACCAGCTCGGCGCCCAGTCGCTCGCAGGCGTCGGTGAGGCGGTGACGGTCCTCGATCGTCAGGGGGTCGGCGAGCACGGTGTCGAAGCGCAGCTCGGGCGCGAGGTCGTGCAGGGTCTCGATGTGCCGGGTGGCCGAAAATCCGCGTGTCTCCGCCGTGTGCATCTCGAGGTTGAGCGTCAGCACCTTGCGCGCCCTGGCCCGGACCAGCGCGTCGCGCAGCTCGGGCACGAGCAGGTGCGTGAGCACCGACGTGTACCAGGACCCCGGGCCGAGCACGATGTGGTCAGCGGCGTCGACCGCTGCGACGGACTCCGGGCGGGCCGGTGGGTTGTCCGGCTCGAGGGAGATCGACTCGACGAGACCCTTGGTGCGGGCCACCTCGACCTGGCCACGGACCGTCGTCGCCACCGTCGGGTCCGTGGCGTCGAGCCCGCTGACTTCGGCGACCAGCTCGAGCGGCACCGCAGCCATCGGCAGCACCCGGCCGCGAGCGCTCAGCAGGCGCCCGACGAGATCCAGGCCCGTCACCGGGTCCTCGTGGAGCTGCCACAGGGCGACGATGAGCAGGTTGCCGAGCGCGTGGCCGGAGAGGTCCCCGTCGCCGGTGAAGCGGTGCTGCAGCACGTCGCTCCACGTCTGGCCCCACTCGCTGTCGTCGCAGAGTGCGGTGAGGGCCATGCGCAGGTCCCCGGGGGGCAGCACGTCGTAGTCGGCACGCAGCCGGCCGGACGAGCCACCGTTGTCGGCGACGGTGACGATGGCGGTGACCTGGTCGCAGACGAGGCGAAGGGCGGACAGGCTCGCCGCGAGCCCGTGCCCACCTCCGAGAGCCACGACCTTCGAGGTGCGCAAGGAGTCGACCACGGCTACTCCTGCCCCAGGTCGCGGTGGACGACGAAGGTCGCGACGTGGTCGGACCCCAGGCGCGCGGCCAGGGCCTCGGCGATGGCCACGGAGCGGTGCTTGCCCCCGGTGCACCCGACGGCGAGGGTGACGTACCGACGGTTTTCGCGGAGGTATCCCCCGATGACGGGCCTCATGAGGCCCTCGACGCCGTCGATGAACTCACGGGCGCCCGGCTGCGAGAGGACGAAGTCGGAGACCTGCGTCTCCTGCCCCGTGTGCTGACGCAGCTCGGGCACCCAGAAGGGGTTGGGCAGGAAGCGCATGTCGAAGACGAAGTCGGCGTCGAGCGGCACGCCGTACTTGAAGCCGAAGGACAGCACGGCCAGGCGCAGCCGGTCGGAGCTCTCGGCCTGGAAGAGGGGACTGATCTTGCGGCTCAGCTGGTGGACGTTGAGCCCGGAGGTGTCGATGATGCTCTCGGCCTCGGCCCGCACCTCGGCCAGCACCTCGCGCTCACGGATGATGGCGTCGAGCAGCCGCCCCTTGCCCTGGAGCGGGTGCGGGCGCCGCACGCTCTCGAAGCGCCGCACGAGAGCCTCGTTGGTGGCCTCGAGGAAGATGAGGTGGGTGCGCCAGCCCCGCTCCCGCAGGACCCGGATCGACTCCGTCAGCGTCTCGAAGCCCTGGGCGCGCACGTCGAGGACGATCCCGATCCGAGCGGCCCGACCGTCTCCGACGAGGTCACCTCCGCGGTCGACGCTCACGTGGAGCAGGTCGGGCATGAGGCTCACGGGCAGGTTGTCGATGACGTACCAGCCGTGGTCCTCCATGACGTTGC
Source organism: Janibacter sp. RAF52 (assembly GCF_052114035.1). Lineage (NCBI taxonomy): Bacteria > Bacillati > Actinomycetota > Actinomycetes > Micrococcales > Intrasporangiaceae > Janibacter > Janibacter sp. RAF52. Next base: position 300,274 of record NZ_JBFRDY010000003.1, read on the forward strand.
CGACCGTCGATCGACCGGCACCGCTCATGCCGGTGACGACGACGACCTCGGGCTCGGCGGCGTCGTCCGCACCGGGGACGACGGGGGCTTCACTCACGGCTGCTCTCCTTCGTCGAGGACCTCACCGGTGGTGAGGTTCACGGCGGGTGTCGGGGTCTGCGCGGACAACTCTGCCGCAATCCGGGCGGCGAGGGAGGGTCCGATCCCCGGAGTGGACGCCAGCTCCTCCGCGGAGGCCGCCCGGATCCGCTTGACGGAGCCGAAGCGCGTGAGCAGCGCCTTGCGCCGCGACTCCCCCAGCCCCGGGATCCCGTCGAGCGCACTGCGGGTCATGGACTTGCTGCGCCGCTCGCGGTGGAAGGTGTTGGCGAAGCGGTGCGACTCGTCACGCAGCCGCTGCAGCAGGTAGAGCGCCTCGCTGTTGCGGGCGAGGATCACCGGGTGGTCGTCGCCGGGGACCCACACCTCCTCCAGCCGCTTGGCCAGGCCGACGATCGCGACGTCGTCGACGCCGAGCTCGTCGAGGACCTGCTGCGCGGCGGCCACCTGCGGCGCACCGCCGTCGACGACGACGAGGTTGGGCGGGTAGGCGAAGCGGCGGGCCTCCCCGGTCTCCGGGTCGGTCGCCTCGCGCTCGCGGTCATTGAGATGTCGCTGGAAGCGCCGGGTGAGCACCTCGTGCATCGCGGCGGTGTCGTCGGTGCGCCCCTCGACGTCTCCGCGGACGATGAAGCGTCGGTACTCCGCCTTGCGCACCAGGCCGTCCTCGAAGACGACCATCGAGCCCACGACGTCGCTGCCCTGCACGTGGCTGATGTCGTAGCCCTCGATGCGCAGGGGGGCGTCGTCCAGCCCGAGTGCCTCCTGGAGCTCCTGAAGGGCCTGGCTGCGCGCGGTGAGGTCGCCGGCACGGGCCACCTTGTGCCGTGCGAGGGACTGCTCGGCATTGCGCGCCACGGTCTCCATGAGGGCCCGCTTGTCGCCACGTTGCGGCACCCGCAGACTCACCGCGCTGCCGCGGCGCTCGCCGAGCCAGGCCGAGACGCCGTCGGCGTCCGGCGGGAGCACGGGGACGAGCACCTCTCGCGGGACGGTCTCGCCCCCTTCGCCGCCGTAGACCTGCTGCAGCAGGTGCTCGACGAGCTCGGGCAGGTCCTCGGCGTCCTTTTCCGCGACCCATCCCCGCTGTCCGCGGATCCGGCCGCCGCGGACGTGGAAGACCTGGATCGCGACCTCGAGCTCGTCGTCGGCGAGCGCGAAGACGTCGGCGTCGGTTCCGTCGGGCAGGACGACCGCCGACTTCTCGAGGGCCTTGGTCAGGGCCGCGACGTCGTCGCGCAGGCGGGCGGCCTGCTCGAAGTCGAGGTCCGCGGCAGCGGCCTTCATCTGCCGCTCGAGGCGGCGCACGAAGCGGGCGGTGTCACCGGCGAGGAAGTCGCACAGCTCCTGGGCCAGAGCGCGGTGCTCCTCGGCACTGACCCGGCCGACGCAGGGGGCGGAGCACTTGTCGATGTAGCCGAGCAGGCACGGCCGGCCGGACTGCTCGGCACGCCTGAAGACGCCCTTGCTGCACGTGCGCACGGGGAAGACCCGCAGCAGCAGGTCGAGGGTCTCGCGGATCGCCCACGCGTGCGTGTAGGGGCCGAAGTAGCGCGTCCCCTTGCGCTTGGCACCGCGCAGGACCTGCGCCCGGGGGTAGTCCTCGCCCATCGTCACGGCGAGATAGGGGTAGGACTTGTCGTCGCGGTACTTGACGTTGAAGCGCGGGTCGAACTCCTTGATCCACGCGTACTCCAGCTGGAGCGCCTCGACCTCGGTCGCGACGACGGTCCACTCGACGCTGGCCCCGGTGCGCACCATCCGCGAGGTGCGTGGGTGCAGGGCCGAGATGTCCTGGAAATAGGAGGACAGCCGCGAGCGCAGCGACTTGGCCTTGCCCACGTAGATGACCCGCCCGTGCTCGTCCCGGAATCGGTAGACCCCGGGGTCGGTCGGGATCGAGCCCGGGGAGGGTCGGTAGGTCGCCGGATCTGCCACCCCCCGAGCCTAGGAGACGCTCACGACATCCCCGTCGACGGTCGCGGTCCGGGCGGTGAGCCCCTCCGTGGCCGGGCCCTGGACCACCGAGCCGTCGGCGGGGTCGAAGCGGCTGTCGTGGCAGGGGCAGATGATCGCCTCGGTCGTCACCGTGTCGACGGCGCAACCCTGGTGCGGGCAGGTCGCGTCGAAGGCCTTGAACTCGCCCGCCGACGGCTGGGTGACGACGACGCGATCACGCACGACGCCACCCCCTTCGGGCACCTCCGCGACGGGGACGGTCACCGCCTCACCGCCGCCCGAGGCACCGCCGGCGTCACCGCCGTCCCCACCGCAGGCGGCGAGCGTGCCGGCCCCTCCGGCCGCAGCCACCAGCCCGATCGCCGTGCGTCGCGTCGTCGTCATCTCAACCTCCGGGTGCGAGTTGGTCCGTGTGGTGCCATGCTTCCACTCACCTCGCGCACGGCGCTCCGTCAGGACTTGGTAACGAGCCGGACACGGTCTTGCCATGTGGGACCGCACCTGCCCCGCGGAGGCCTACATTCCCTCCACAGCCTGCGACACAGAAGTTGCCGGCCGCGGCCGCACGGCCCCATTCCTAATCAGGAGGACACGTGAACAGGCGTTCCGTCATCTCAACTGGTGCGACCATCCTCGTCGCATCCATGGCCTTGTCCGCATGCGGGACCCGCGGCGGCGACAGCGGCGGGGACGGGGGCGGGGGCGACGGCGACAAGAAGGTCGTGAAGATCGGAGTCATCGCGCCGCTCTCCGGAGACCTGTCCGCTCTCGGCCTCGGGATCCAGCACTCCGTCGAGCTCGCGGCCGAGCAGGCCAACGAGTCCGGCGACCTCGGCGACTGGGAGATCGAAGTCGTCCCCCAGGATGACGAGGGCAAGCCCGAGGTCGGCAAGAACGCCGCCTCCACCCTCGCCTCCGACAAGGACGTCATCGGTGTCGTCGGCACCCTGAACTCCTCCGTCGCCGGCCCGGTCCAGCCGATCCTCGACAAGGCGAAGATCACCATGGTCTCGCCGGCCAACACCAACCCGACCCTCACCCGTGGCGCCAAGCCGGAGGACTCGCCCGAGCGCGTCTACGCGAGCTACTTCCGTGTCTGCACCACCGACACGGTCCAGGGCCCCTTCGCCGCCCGCTACCTCTACGAGAAGGCCGGCATCAAGGAGTTGGCGACGGTCCACGACAAGAAGACCTACGGCCAGGGTCTCGTCGACGCCTTCTCCGTCGAGTACAAGAAGCTCGGCGGCAAGATCGTCGCCTCCGAGACGATCAACCCCGACGAGGACAAGTACGACGCCGTCGTCTCCTCGCTCAAGGCGAAGAGCCCCAAGGCCGTCTACTACGGCGGTGAGTACCCGCAGGCCGCCCCGCTGTCGCAGCAGCTCAAGGCCGGTGGCCTCGACGTCCCGCTCATGGGCGGTGACGGCATCTTCTCCCCCGAGTTCATCAAGCTCGCGGGCAAGGGCTCCGACGGTGACCTCGCGACCTCGGTCGGCGCCCCGACCAACAAGCTCGACGCCGGCAAGAAGTTCCTCGAGGACTACGAGTCCGCCGGCTACAGCGACCCGGCGGAGGCCTACGGCGCCTACGCCTACGACGCCGGCCAGTCGATCATCGAGGCCATGAAGGTCTCGCTCAAGGACGCCGACACGGTCGAGGACGCCCGCCAGGCGACCATCGACGCGATGAAGGACGTCTCCTTCGAGGGCGTCACCGGCAAGGTCTCCTTCGACGAGTACGGCGACAACACGACCCGCGTGCTCACGGCCTACGAGGTCAAGGGCGGCGAGTGGAAGGACGTCAGCACCGAGGAGTTCAAGTGATCGACCTGACCTGATCACCCGATCAGGTCACGCGGTGGGGTGGGGACGCATGCGTCCCCGTCAACGGTCTGACCATCGGGTCCCTGTACGCACTCATCGCCGTCGGCTACACCGTCGTCTACGGCATCATCCAGCTCATCAACTTCGCCCACGGCGAGATCTTCATGATCGGCGCCTTCGGTGCGCTCTCCACCTCGCTCATCCTCTTCCCCGGGCAGACCGCCCTGTGGACCCTGCCGCTCATCCTCCTCGGCGCCATCGCCGCATCGGTGACCGTGGCGGTCGTCATGGAGCGCGTGGCCTACCGGCCCCTGCGCAATGCACCTCGACTGGCCCCCCTCATCACGGCCATCGGCATCTCGGTCTTCCTGCAGGAGCTCGTCCGCGTCGGCTACAACGACCCGACGCTCTTCATCTCCGACGCCAACCCCTTCGACTTCCCCTCTGCCAAGCAGAAGGTCGTCTTCCCGCAGGTCGAGGGCATCTCCGGCGAGGCCTTCACCTTCGGTGACGTCACCCTGCAGCGCCCGGCGCTCTTCACCATCGCCTGCCTGGCGATCTGCGCCGTCGGCCTCTGGTACTACATCAACCGCACCCGCACCGGGCGCGCGATGCAGGCCGTCTCGCAGGACCCCGACACCGCGCGCCTCATGGGCATCAACGTCGACCGCATGATCGTCACCGCCTTCGCGGTCGGTGCCGCGCTGGCCGCCATCGCCGGCGTCGCCTACGGCCTGCAGACGACGAACATCAACTTCAAGATGGGCTTCATCTACGGCCTCAAGGCCTTTACCGCCGCCGTCCTCGGCGGCATCGGCAACATCCAGGGCGCCGTCGTCGGCGGGCTCGTCCTCGGTGTGCTCGAGGCCATCGCCATCCAGTACCTGCCCGGCGGCTCGCCGTGGAAGGACATCTGGGCCTTCTCGATCCTCATCCTCGTCCTCGTCTTCCGACCGCAGGGCATCATGGGCGCAAAGGTGGTGGACCGCGCATGAAGACGCTGTCCCGCAATCCCCGACTCGGCGGCGTCCTCGCCCTCGTCGGATCCGTCCTCCTCGTCGTCTCCGGGCTGCTGTCGTGGAGCTACGAGCCCATCCTCGGTGACATCTCGGTCCGCTTCTGGCCGGTCACCCTGCAGGTCTACGCCATGGTCATCGGCGTCGTCGCGCTCGTGCTCGCACTCGTCGCGTCCGGCCCCCTTCGTCGCTGGCAGGAGTACGTCGACCCGGCACGCGGTCTGCGGACCATCGGTGCCACGGCGCTGATCTTCACGATCGCCTCGCTCGTGGCGATCACCACGGAGACCGGCGGCCTCATCAATGCCAACGAAGGGGTGTGGATCGCGCTCGTCGGCGCGATCCTCGTCACGGCGGGCGGCTACCTCCTCGCCGAGATCAAGGTGCTCGACCCGACGTCGGTCGTCCTGCCCGCCTGGGTCGAGATCATCGTCATCGCCCTCCTGCTGGGTGTGGCGCTCTACACCGCGCAGTACGCCCTCAAGCAGAGCGAGCCGTGGGTCCTCGTGCTCCTCGTCGCGATGCTCATTGGCGTGACGCTGACGCTCACGCGGTCCAACCTGGCCGCGTGGCTCGGCGGTGTGACGATGCGTCACCGGCGGGTCTTCACGCTCGCGACCTTCGTCGTGGCGCTGGCCTTCCCCTTTACCCAGGGCGGGTCCGAGGCCAACCTGACGATCGCCGGCAACGTGCTGATCTTCGCGGCCACGGCCCTGGGGCTCAACATCGTCGTGGGCCTCGCCGGACTGCTCGACCTCGGGTACATCGCCTTCCTCGGCGCCGGGGCGTACGTCGGCGCCTCGATGTCGATGTCAGCCTTCGCGACGATCGGGTGGAAGCCGCCCTTCCTCGTCGTCATGGTCATCGGCGCGATCGTCTCGAGCATCCTCGGCCTGATCATCGGTTCGCCGACGCTGCGGGTCTCGGGTGACTACCTCGCCATCGTGACCCTCGCCTTCGGCGAGATCTTCCGCCTGGCGATGTTCAACCTCGACGGCACGTCGGGCCCGATGATCACCCGGGGCTCCAACGGCATCAACGCCATCCCGGACCTGAACTTCTTCGGGTTCAACTTCGGGGACACGCACAACATCCTCGGCATCGACATCCCGAGGGCGGGCAACTACTACTTCGTGCTCATCGCCCTCATCGTCTTCGTCATCGTCGTCTTCTCCCACCTCAACAACTCCCGCATCGGGCGTGGCTGGGTGGCGATCCGTGAGGACGAGCGCGCTGCCGAAGCCATGGGCGTCAACGTCTTCGGTCTCAAGCTGCTCGCCTTCGCCGGTGGCGCCTCGCTCGCCGGCATGGCGGGCACGGTCAAGGCACACATGGACCAGGCGGTCTCCCCCGACAGCTACATCTTCCTCGAGTCGGCCTTCCTGCTGGCTGCGGTCGTCCTCGGCGGCATGGGCACGGTCGGTGGCGTCCTCATCGGCGCCGCGCTGCTGAAGTTCCTCCCGGAAAAGCTGCGCTTCCTCGATGACTACCGACTGCTGATGTTCGGGCTCGTGCTCGTCGTCATGATGCGCGTGCGTCCCGAAGGCCTCGTGGCGAGCAAGCGTCGTCAGCTGGAGTTCCACGACGACGACGAGGACCTGGCCGAGACAGTGGTCATCGACGAGCTGGAGGCAGCCAAGTGAGCACCGCAACCGTCACCCCGCCCGAGCACGGGACGAAGGGGGGCGCCGGGGTCATCCTCGACGCCCGCAACGTCACGATGCGTTTCGGCGGCCTCGTCGCCGTCAACGACGTGTCGATGGAGGTGCGCGAAGGAGAGATCGTCGGCCTCATCGGCCCCAACGGCGCCGGCAAGACGACCTTCTTCAACTGCCTCACCGGGATGTACAAGCCGACCGAGGGGCAGGTCTCCCTCTTCGGCACGCAGATCCCCCCGAAGCCGCGCGCCGTCGTCCGGGCCGGCATGGCCCGCACCTTCCAGAACATCCGTCTCTTCGGCAACATGACGGCTCTGGAAAATGTCATGGTCGGTCGCTTCTGCCGCACCTCCTCCGGCGCCTTCACCTCGATCATCCGGGGCCCGAAGTTTCGTCGGGAGGAGCGGGAGACGACCGACAAGGCGCACGAGCTGCTCAAGTACGTCGGCCTCGGCTCGAGCGCGCACCTGCTCGCCCGCAACATGCCCTACGGCGACCAGCGACGTCTCGAGATCGCCCGAGCGCTCGCGACCGACCCCAAGGTGCTGCTGCTCGACGAGCCGACTGCCGGGATGAACCCTCGGGAGACCGAGCAGGCCATGGAGCTGATCTTCAAGATCCGCGACTCCGGCCTGGCCGTCGTCGTCATCGAGCACGACATGCGCTTCATCTTCAACCTCTGCGACCGCGTGCTGTGTCTCGTCCGGGGTGAGGTGCTCGTCCAGGGCACCCCGGGAGAAGTGCAGTCCGATCCTCGGGTCATCGAGGCGTACATCGGAGGCGCCGACGACGAGGACGAAGAGGTCGCCCCGCTCGAGGTCTCCACGACCTTCAGCGCGGCCGAGGACGAGGAGGACGACCGATGAGCGCCATGCTCGAGGTCAAGGACCTGGAGGTCTCCTACGGCAAGATCATCGCCGTCAAGGGCATCTCCTTCACCGTCGACGAAGGTGAGGTGGTCACCCTCATCGGCACCAACGGCGCCGGCAAGACGACGACGCTGCGCACCATCTCGGGCCTGCTGCGCCCGAGTGGTGGCGAGATCCTCTTCCGCGGGGAGCGGATCGACGCCACGCCGGCGCACCAGATCGTCAGCCTCGGTCTGGCCCACTCCCCCGAGGGGCGGCGGATCTTCCCGCGGATGACCGTGGAAGAAAACCTCCTCCTCGGCGCCTTCGGGCGCAGGGACAAGGAGATCACCAAGGACCTGCACGCGGCGTACGAGCTCTTCCCGATCCTCGGGGAGCGCTCCACGCAGCCGGCCGGCACCTTCTCGGGAGGTGAGCAGCAGATGCTCGCCATGGGGCGGGCCATGCTCTCGCGGCCCAAGCTGCTCATGCTCGACGAGCCCTCCATGGGCCTGTCGCCGATCATGATGAAGCGGATCATGGCCACGGTGAAGACCCTGCAGGAGCAGGGCACGACGATCCTGCTCGTCGAGCAAAATGCCCGGGCTGCGCTCAAGCTCGCCACGAAGGGCTACGTGCTCGAGGTCGGCAAGATCGTCACCCAGGGCACGGGTCAGGAGCTCCTCCACTCCGACGAGGTCCGCAAGGCCTACCTCGGCGAGGACTGATCTCGTCCTCCTCGCCGCTCGGGTCACTCACGGCCGGAGCGGCGAGGAGGGGGTCGGCGCCCGCCGAAGTCCCTTCGTTCTCCCGCAGGCGCGGGGTGACGTGTCGGACTTCGGCTTGATGTGCGCCGACCCCCTCCTCACCTTCCCGCTCCGTCAGCCGGCCCTCCTGGCGCGGCGGGCTGCTGCGGTCGCCTTGCTGGAGACCGTCGTCTTCTTCTTCGCCGCCGTCTTCGCTGCAGCCGTCTTCTTGGCTGCCGTCTTCTTCGGTGCCGCGGTCTTCTTCGCAGCCCCCTTCTTCGTGGTCGTGGTCTTCTTCGCGGGGGCCGCCTCGCCCTCGGTCAGCTCACCGATGACCGGCGGAGCGCTCTTGGCGAGGATCGGACCGAGGAACTGGCCGGTGAAGGAGCGCGGCACCGCCGCGACCTGCTCGGGGGTCCCGCTGGCGACGACCTGACCGCCGCCGGACCCCCCTTCGGGCCCCATGTCGATGAGGTAGTCCGCGCACTTGATGACGTCGAGATTGTGCTCGATGACGAGCACCGAGTTGCCCTTGTCGACGAGTCCCTGCAGGACGAGGAGGAGCTTGCGGATGTCCTCGAAGTGCAGACCGGTCGTCGGCTCGTCGAGCACGTAGACCGTGCGGCCGTTGGAGCGCTTCTGCAGCTCCGCGGCGAGCTTGACACGCTGCGCCTCACCACCGGAGAGCGTGGTCGCGGGCTGTCCCAGCCGGACGTAGCCCAGGCCGACCGCGTTGAGGGTCTTCATGTGGCGCGCGATGGCCGGCACCGCGGCGAAGAAGTCCTCGGCCTCCTCGATCGGCATGTCGAGGACCTCGGCGATGTTCTTGCCCTTGAAGTGCACCTCCAACGTCTCGCGGTTGTACCGCGCCCCGTGGCACACCTCACAGGGGACGTAGACGTCGGGCAGGAAGTTCATCTCGATCTTCAGGGTGCCGTCACCGGAGCAGGCATCGCACCGTCCCCCCTTGACGTTGAAGGAGAACCGACCGGGCTGGTAGCCACGGACCTTGGCCTCGCTGGTCTGCGCGAAGAGCTTGCGCACGTGGTCGAAGACCCCGGTGTACGTCGCCGGGTTGGACCGCGGGGTACGACCGATCGGGCTCTGGTCGACGTGGACGACCTTGTCGAGGTGCTCGAGACCGGTCACCGTCTTGTGCCGGCCGGGGACGCGGCGCGCGCCGTTGAGCTTGTTGGCCAGGACGTTGTAGAGGATGTCGTTGACCAGGGTGGACTTGCCCGACCCGGAGACCCCGGTCACGGCGACGAAGTTGCCCAGGGGGAAGGTGACGTCCACCCCGGTGAGGTTGTGCTCGCGCGCACCCCGGACGACGAGCTCACGGCCCGGCTCCTGCGGTCGCCGCACCTGCGGGACCGGGATCTCCAGGTCCCCCGACAGGTACCGGCCGGTGACCGATCGCTCGCTCGTCAGCAGGTCGGCCAGCGGGCCCGAGTGCACGACGTGACCACCGTGCTCGCCCGCACCCGGACCGATGTCGACGACCCAGTCGGACGCGGCGATGGTGTCCTCGTCGTGCTCGACGACGATGAGCGTGTTGCCCAGGTCGCGCAGCCGGGTCAGGGTCTCGATGAGTCGGCGGTTGTCGCGCTGGTGCAGACCGATGCTCGGCTCGTCGAGCACGTACAGGACACCGACCAGCCCCGACCCGATCTGGGTCGCCAGACGGATGCGCTGGGCCTCGCCACCGGAGAGCGTGCCGGCGGCACGGGAGAGCGAGAGGTACTCCAGACCCACGTCGAGCAGGAAGCCGAGTCGAGCGTTGATCTCCTTGATCACCTGCTCGGCGATCTGCACCTCGCGCTCGCTGAAGTCGACGGTCTCGAGGAAGCCCGCGGCCTCACGGATCGACAGGGCTGAGACATCGGCGATGCTGCGGCCTCCGACGAGCACGGCGAGGGACTCGGGCTTCAGCCGCGTCCCGGAGCACGCGGGACAGGGGATCTCCCGCATGTAGCCCTCGTACTTCTCCCGGCTCCAGTCCGACTCGGTCTCCGCGTGGCGCCGCTTGATGAAGGGGATGACCCCTTCGAAGCCCGTGCTGTAGGAGCGCTCGCGCCCGAAGCGGTTGCGGTACTTGACGTGCACCTTGTGGTTGCGGCCCTCGAGCAGAGCCTCACGGGCCCGGCTCGGCAGGGCCCGCCACGGGGTGTCCATGTCGAAGCCGAGGTCGTCGCCGAGCGCCGCCATCGTCCGCTGGAAGTACTGGGCCGACTGGGTCCCCTGTGCCCACGGGGCAATGGCCCCCTCCGCGAGGGTCAGGTCGTCGTCCGGCACGACGAGCTCGGCATCGACCTCGAGCTCGGTGCCCAGGCCGGTGCAGGTGGGGCAGGCGCCGAAGGGAGAGTTGAAGGAGAAGGAACGCGGCTCGATCTCGTCGATGCCCAGCGGGTGGTCGTTGGGGCAGGCCATCGTCTCGGAGTACCGGCGCTGCCGCTGCGGGTCGTCCTCGTCGAGGTCGACGAAGTCGACGACGAGGACGCCCCCGGCCAGCCCGAGGGCGGTCTCGACGGAGTCGGTGACCCGCTGCTTCGCCGCACGGTCCTCCGGACCCTTGGACACGAGGCGGTCGACGACCACGTCGATCGTGTGCTTGACCTGCTTTTCGAGAGTCGGCGGCTCCGCGAGCGAGACGACCTCGCCGTCGACCATGGCGCGGCTGTACCCCTTCGCCCGCAGCTCGGCGAAGAGGTCGACGAACTCGCCCTTGCGGGCCCGCACCACCGGCGCGAGGACCTGGAAGCGTGTCCGGTCGGGCAGCTCGAGGAGCCGATCGACGATCTGCTGCGGACTCTGCCGGGTGATCGGCTCGCCGCACACGGGGCAATGCGGCCGCCCCACCCGGGCGTAGAGGAGGCGCAGGTAGTCGTGGACCTCGGTGATCGTGCCGACCGTCGAGCGCGGGTTGCGGTTCGTCGACTTCTGGTCGATGGAGACCGCCGGCGACAGACCCTCGATGAAGTCGACGTCGGGCTTGTCCATCTGCCCGAGGAACTGCCGGGCGTAGGCGGACAAGGACTCCACGTAGCGCCGCTGGCCCTCGGCGAAGATCGTGTCGAAGGCGAGCGAGGACTTGCCCGATCCCGAGAGGCCGGTGAAGACCACGAGCGAGTCCCGGGGGATGTCGACATGGATGTTCTTGAGGTTGTGCTCGCGGGCTCCCTGGACGACGATCCGGTCGTGCATGCGGGAGCCGGCAGCCTTGGCAACAGTCACGCCCACCACCTTAGGCGGCGCCACCGACAACCCTCCCCCTTCCTCCTGTGGAGGCCCCCAGGGCCTAACCTGTCGGGATGAGCACCCCGATCGACGACTACGCCGCCATCGGCGATACCGAGACCGCCGCGCTGGTGTCCAGGGACGGGTCCGTCGACTGGCTGTGCCTGCCCCGCTTCGACTCGTCGTCGTGCTTCACCGCCCTGCTCGGCACCCCCGAGCACGGTCGGTGGCTCATCGGACCTGTTGGCGAGGCGACGACGACCCGCGCCTACCGCGGCGACTCATTCGTCCTCGAGACGATCCACCGCACCGCCACCGGCGCCGTCAAGGTCATCGACCTCATGCCGCTCGGCGACGGCCGCGCCGATCTCGTGCGGGTCGTCGAGGGCATCGAGGGCAAGGTGGAGATGCAGCACGAGTGGATCGTCCGCTTCGGGTACGGCCGCATTCGCCCGTGGGTCGCCCACTCCCCCGGCCACGAGCAGGACCACGAGGTCATCACCGCCATCGCCGGCAACGACATGCTCGTCCTGCGGGGCTCCCGCCTGCCCGTGTCCGACGGCGACCACCACCGTGACCGGTGGACCGTCCGGGCCGGCGAGCACTACAACTTCTCGACGACCTGGTTCGCCTCGTACAAGCCCATCCCGCCGCCGCTCGACATCAGCTCCCGCATCGAGGCGACCTACCAGCGTTCGTCCGAGTGGGCCGCACACTGCACCTACGAGGGGCCCTACCGCGCCGAGGTCGTGCGCTCCCTGCTCACCCTGCGCCTGCTCACCGACACGCGGCGCGGCGGCATCGTCGCGGCCGCGACGACGAGCCTGCCCGAGGACTTCGGCGGGGTGCGCAACTGGGACTACCGGTACTGCTGGCTGCGTGATGCCTCGCTCACCCTCGAGTCCCTGCTCAAGTCCGGCTACGTCGGCGCGACGAAGCTCTGGCGCGACTGGCTCGTCCGGGCCGTCGCTGGCGACCCCGAGGACATGCAGATCATGTATGCCGTCGACGGCGGCCGGGAGCTGCCCGAGCGGGAACTCGACCACCTCCCCGGCTACGCCGACAGCCGGCCCGTCCGCATCGGCAACGGAGCGGTCGACCAGAAGCAGACCGACGTCCTCGGCGAGGTGATGATCGCCCTCGAGGACGCCCGCGCCCAGGGGCTGCGGGAGTCGCCGCAGTCGTGGGCCGTCCAGCGCGCGCTCGTCAACAACCTCGCCGAGCACTGGGACCAGGCCGACAACGGTCTGTGGGAGATCCGCGGCCCGCTGCGGCACTTCACCCACTCGCGGGTCATGGTGTGGGCGGCCTTCGACCGCGCCATCCGAGCCGTCGAGGTGCACGGCTACGAAGGGGAGGTCGAGCTGTGGCGTGACCTGCGAGAGCGGGTCCGTGTCGACGTGCTCGAGCGCGGGTGGAACGAGGCGAAGCAGTCCTTCACCCAGCACTACGACACCGACGAGGTCGACGCCTCGCTGCTGCTCATCCCCATGGTCGGCTTCCTGCCGCCGGACGACCCCCGGGTGCACGGCACCGTGGCCGCCGTCGAGCGTGACCTCATGCGTGACGGCTTCCTCCTGCGCTACCGCACCGAGTCGGGCGTCGACGGGCTCGCCGGTGACGAGCACCCCTTCCTCGCCTGCTCGTGGTGGCTCGTCAGCGCGTACGCCCTGACCGGCCAGCTCGACAAGGGCCACGAGCTGATGCAGCGGCTGTGCGGGCTGCTCAACGACGTCGGCCTCGTCGCCGAGGAGTACGACGTCGAGGGTGACCGGCAGGCCGGCAACTTCCCGCAGGCCTTCAGCCACCTGGCGCTCATCGGTGCCGCCTACGCCCTGCGCGACGCCGAAGCCCGGACGACCACCACTGGAGGAGTGACCGCATGACCACCCCGACCGACGCCTACGACCCCGAGGTCGCCCCCGGCGGCCCGTGGGCCACCCGCGAGCTGACGCACCTGACGATCCGCAAGATGGCGGTGTCGGAGATGCACAACAACGTCTACCTGCTCACCTGTCGAGCGAGCGGCGCCCAGCTGCTCATCGACGCCGCCGACGAAGGTGACCGCATCCGTGACCTCGTCGCCGCCGGCGGGTCCGGGCTCGCCCAGATCGTCACCACGCACCAGCACTGGGACCACGTGCGGGCGCTCGAGGAGACGGCCGCGGCCTTCTCCGCGACGACCCAGGCGGGCGAGGACGACGCCGACGCGTTGCCCCTGGCACCCGACGTGCGGCTCCAGCACGGCGACACCGTGACCTTCGGCGACATCACGCTCGACGTCATCCACCTGCGGGGCCACACCCCGGGCTCGGTGGCCCTGGCCTACGACGACCCGGAGGGTCACGTCCACCTCTTCACCGGCGACAGCCTCTTCCCGGGGGGCGTGGGCAACACCAAGAACCCCGGGCAGAGCTTCGAGTCGCTGTACGCGGACGTCACCGAGCGCGTCTTCGACGTCTACGACGACGCCACGTGGGTCTACCCGGGGCACGGGTCCGACACCACCCTCGGCGCCGAGCGACCCCACCTCGCGGAGTGGCGCGAGCGGGGCTGGTGACGCACTGACCCCTGCCGTATTTCCCTAGGCAAATACGGCAGAGGGTGCGCATTTCCCTAGGGAAATGCGGCAGGGGGTGCGCATTTCCCTAGGGAAATGCGGCTGGGGGTGCGCATTTCCCTAGGGAAATGCGCACGGTCCCGCGGGTCAGTGGGTGGTCGCGACCTTCGCGCTGAAGCCGATCATCGCCGCGCCCATGCCCCCTTCGATCCCGCGACGGACCCGCGGCGCGGAGAGCACCGCCCGAGCGCGGTCGGCAAGGACCACGAGGCCGGTGAGCCACAGGCCACCGAGGGCGACGAGGCTCAGGGCGTACAGCGCGAGCACCGGGACGCCGGCGCCGTCACCGACGAACTGGGGCAGCACGGCAAGGTTGAAGGCCAGCACCTTGGGGTTGGTGATGTTGCACAGGAACCCCTGCGCGAAGACCTTGCCGTGGCCATCGCGCCGCCCGACCGGCACGGACTCGTCGGCATCGGGCGCGAAGTCGCCGCGCCACGCGGTCCACAGCGCGTGGGCCCCCAGCCACAGCAGGTAGGCGGCGCCCACCCACTTGACCGTGAGGAAGAGTGGCTCGCTCGCGACGATGATCGCGCCCAGGCCACCGGCCGCGAGCAGGCCCTGCACGGCCCCGGCGGCGCTCACCCCGGCCATCGTCACGAGCCCGGCTCCACGGCCGCGCACGAGAGCCGCCCGCAGGGTCAGTGCGGAGTCCGGTCCGGGCGCGATGGTGATCACGAGGACCAGCGCGAGGAAGGAGAGGTAGGTCGCCACGCAGCAAGGCTAGATTGCCCCCGTGAGTCGTGTCGATGCCGTCCCAGCGCCGGTCCTCGTGCTGGCCGGGGTCGTCTCGGTCCAGTTCGGCGGAGCGCTCGCCGCCACCCTCGTCCCCCAGATCGGTGCCGCCGGCTCCGTCGTGCTGCGCCTGGGCATCGCCACGGTCCTCCTCCTGGCCATCGCCCGGCCACGATGGCGCGGGCACAGCCGTCGGGACTGGCTCACCGTCGGCGCCTTCGGCGTCGCCCTGGGGCTGATGAACTTCGCCTTCTACGGCTCCCTCGGCCACCTGCCCATCGGGGTCGCCGTCACGATCGAGTTCGTCGGGCCGCTGACCCTGGCCGCCGCCCTCTCCCGTCGACCACGCGACCTCGCCGCCGTCGGTGCGGCCGCCGTCGGGGTGGTCCTCATCTCCCGGGCGCTGAGCATCCCGCTCGACGAGCTGCAGGGCACCGGCATCCTGCTCGCCCTCGCGGCGGGCGCCTGCTGGGCCGCCTACATCATCTTCTCCGGTCGCACCGGTGCGGCCTTCCCTGCTCTCGACGGCCTGGCCCTGGCCATGGTCGTCGCCACCGTCGTCGTCCTCCCCTTCGGCCTGCTCGACGTGGCGCGGCACGGCACCACCGGCTGGGACGGGGAGGTCCTGCTCAAGGGACTGGGCATCGCCGTCATGAGCTCGGTCCTGCCCTACTCGCTCGAGCTCCTCGCCCTGCGGCGGATGAGTCCCTCCGTCTTCGGGATCATGCTGAGCCTCGAGCCGGCCGTCGCCGCGCTCGCCGGTCTCGTCGTCCTCGGCCAGTGGCTCGAGCCCGTCCAGCTGCTGGGGATGGCTCTCGTGGTGCTCGCCAGCGTCCTCGTCCTGGGTGTCGGCGCCCGCCGGCCCCGCCCCGATCTGCCAGCCTGAGCCCCACCCAGCACGACGAAGGGGGTGCCCACCGCACGGTGGGCACCCCCCTGTCGAGGTGGGCTGGGCGGCTCAGTGGTCCGAGCTGATGCCCTGCTTGGCGTCCTTGTTGGACTTCCACAGGCTGGCCACGGTCGTGACACCGAGGATGACGACGATGGCACCGAGGGAAAACAGCGTCGAGATCTCCGGGACGCTCACGTGCTCGCCACCGTTGATGAAGGGCAGCGTGTTTTCGTGGAGCGCGTGGAGGATGAGCTTGACGCCGATGAAGGCGAGGAGGACCGACAGACCCAGGCTCATGTAGACGAGCTTCTTCAGCAGACCACCGATGAGGAAGTACAGCTGGCGCAGACCCATGAGGGCGAAGAGGTTGGCCGTCAGGACGATGTACGGCTCCTTGGTCAGGCCGTAGATCGCCGGGATGGAGTCGAGCGCGAAGAGCAGGTCCGTCATGCCGAGGGCGACGACGACGATGAAGATCGGCGTGGCGACGCGCTTGCCGTTCTCCTTCGTGAAGAGGCGCGAGGACCACTCCTCCGTGCTCGGCACGGTGCGCTGGAACCACTTGATGATGGCATTGGGCTCCCAGTCCTCCTCCTCGTCGTGCTTCTCGGTCGCGAGGTTGATCGCGGTGTAGATGAGGAAGGCACCGAAGATGTAGAAGACCCAGGCGAACTGGTTGATCGCGGCCGCGCCGACGAAGATGAAGATCGTCCGCAGGACGATGGCGATGATGATGCCCCACAGCAGTGCGGTCTGCTGGAAGCGCCCGGGCACGCCGAACTTCGACATGATGATGATGAAGATGAAGAGGTTGTCGATCGAGAGCGAGTACTCGGTCAGCCAGCCGGCGAAGAACTCGGTGCCACGGTCACCCCCTTCGAGGAACCACAGGACGATGCCGAAGATGACCGCGGCCGTCACGTAGATGCCGAGGACGACCGAGACCTCCTTGGTCGACGGCACGTGCGGCCTCCGGGCCACCATGACGACGTCGAAGGTCAGGACCGCTGCGGCGACCGCGAGCGTGAGCAGCCATGCCCAGGTGGGCACGTCCATCGTGCCGCCGCTCATGATCGCGGGTTGGAGGGTGGAGATCGTGGACAAGAGTTACCTTCCGGACAGGGTTGACGCGTCCGGAGGTCTCTCCCACCTGTCGATGGCCGCTGCCCCGGGCCGGCAGAGCCGACCGTGTTGACGAGACAGCGCTCGGGGATACTCCCCTCCGCTGCGTCGAGTCTCTCACGTCACGCGCGCCGGCGCGTGGACCGAAGGGAGCCGGTCCGGTGCCGCCCGCCCGTCACCGCGTCGCAGCGGTCATCTGTCGCAGTTCCTTCTTGAGGTCGCCGATCTCGTCGCGCAGGCGCGCCGCCAGCTCGAAGTGCAGGTCCGTCGCGGCCTGGTGCATCTGGTCGGTGAGCTCTTGGATGAGCCGGGCCAGGTCGCTCGCGGGCAGGTCGCGCCCACGCTCACTCGTCTCGGTCGCCGCCTTCGACCCGCGCCCCTTGCCCCGCGACTGGGCGCGCCCGGAGCCGAGGAGCTCGTCGGTGTCGGCGTCCTCCCGCTGGAGCATGTCGGTGATGTCGGCGATCTTCTTGCGCAGCGGCTGGGGGTCGATCCCCCGCTCGCGGTTGTAGGCGATCTGCTTCTCGCGCCGCCGCTGGGTCTCGTCGAGCGCCTCCTGCATCGACGGGGTCACCTTGTCGGCGTACATGTGCACCTGACCCGAGACATTGCGCGCCGCGCGCCCGATGGTCTGGATGAGGGAGCGGGCGCTGCGCAGGAAGCCCTCCTTGTCGGCGTCGAGGATGCTGACGAGCGAGACCTCCGGCAGGTCGAGCCCCTCACGCAGCAGGTTGATGCCGACGAGGACGTCGAACTCCCCCAGCCGCAGCTCGCGCAGCAGCTCGACGCGACGCAGGGTGTCGATGTCGGAGTGGAGGTAGCGCACCCGCACCCCCTTGTCGAGGAGGTAGTCGGTGAGGTCCTCGGCCATCTTCTTGGTCAGGGTGGTGACGAGCACCCGCTCGTCGCGGTCGGCGCGCTCGCGGATCTCGTGGAGCAGGTCGTCGATCTGGCCCTTGGTCGGCTTGAGCACGACCTCGGGGTCGACGAGCCCGGTGGGTCGGATGACCTGCTCGACGTAGCCGTCGGACTTGGCCAGCTCGTAGTCGCCGGGGGTCGCCGAGAGGTAGACGGTCTGGCCGATGCGCTCGAGGAACTCCTCCCACTTGAGCGGGCGGTTGTCCATGGCGCTCGGCAGGCGGAAGCCGTGGTCGACGAGCGTGCGTTTGCGCGAGGCGTCGCCCTCGTACATCGCGCCGATCTGCGGCACGGTCTGGTGCGACTCGTCGATGACGAGCAGGAAGTCCTCCGGGAAGTAGTCGAGGAGGCAGTTGGGCGCGCTGCCGGGAAGGCGGCCGTCGATGTGCATCGAGTAGTTTTCGATGCCCGCGCAGCTGCCGACCTGGCGCATCATCTCGATGTCGTAGGTCGTGCGCATGCGCAGCCGCTGCGCCTCGAGCATCTTGCCCTGGCGCTCGAGGTCGGCGAGCTGCTCCTCGAGCTCGTGCTCGATGCCGGCGATGGCCCGCTCCATGCGCTCGGGGCCCGCGACGTAGTGGGTCGCGGGGAAGATGTGCATCTGCTGCTCCTCGCGGACGACCTCGCCGGTGAGCGGGTGCAGCGTGTGGATGCGTTCGATCTCGTCGCCGAAGAACTCGATCCGCACCGCGAGCTCCTCGTAGACCGGGATGATCTCGACGGTGTCGCCCCGGACGCGGAAGGTGCCGCGGGTGAAAGCGAGATCGTTGCGCGTGTACTGCATGGTGACGAACTGGCGGAGCAGGTCGTCACGGTCGATCTCGGCGCCGACCTCGAGGGTGACCATGCGGTCGACGTACTCCTGAGGGGTGCCGAGACCGTAGATGCACGAGACCGACGCGACGACGACGACGTCCCGACGGGTGAGCAGGCTGTTGGTCGCGCTGTGCCGCAGACGCTCGACCTCTTCGTTGATCGAGCTGTCCTTCTCGATGTAGGTGTCGGTCTGCGGGACGTAGGCCTCGGGCTGGAAGTAGTCGTAGTAGCTGACGAAGTACTCGACGGCGTTGTTGGGCAGCAGCTCCCGGAACTCGTTGGCCAGCTGGGCCGCGAGCGTCTTGTTGGGCGCCATGACGAGGGTCGGGCGCTGGACCTCTTCGATGAGCCAGGCGGTCGTCGCCGACTTGCCGGTACCCGTCGCACCGAGCAGCACGATGTCCTGCTCATCGGCTCGCACCCGTCGAGCGAGCTCGGCGATGGCGGTCGGTTGGTCACCGGCCGGCTCGTACTCCGAGATGACCTCGAAGGGAGCCACCGTGCGTTGCAGATCGGTCACCGGGCGCATGACGTCAACGGTATGCCACGCCCCCGACAGTGGTCCCTGAGGAGGCGCGCCAGCGCCGTCTCGAAGGGTGGTCCCTGAGGAGGCGCGCCAGCGCCGTCTCGAAGGGTGGTCCCTGAGGAGGCGCGCCAGCGCCGTCTCGAAGGGTGGTTCCTGAGGAGGCGCGCCAGCGCCGTCTCGAAGGGTGGTTCCTGAGGAGGCGCGCCAGCGCCGTCTCGAAGGGTGGTTCCTGAGGAGGCGCGCCAGCGCCGTCTCGAAGGGTGGTCTGTCCGTCAGAAGTCGACGGGGTGCTCGGGCACGCCGTCCCTGGCATCACCGCTGCGGATCGTGCGCCAGTGACCACCGGGGCCACGGCGCAGGGTCCAGGTCCCGAGGTGCGCCACGGGCGCCAGCGCGGCGACGAGCGCCCGCACGGCGTCCTCGGCCTCGTCGTCCTCCCGGGCGTCGTGGCTTCCGGCGACCAGGAAGCGCAGGTGGATCTGGGGCTGGCCCCGCACGAGCTCGACGGAGCGGTCCTCGACGCGATGCCCGACGGCCAGCAGCTCCTCCGCCCGGGGCAGCAGCGCCTCTGGCGCCACCCCCGGTGTGACCCCGTGGACGTCGACGGCGACCCGGTAGGAGGGCATCAGGCGCCGCCGGCCTCGGGCTCCCACCCCGTCTGCCGGGCCCACTCCTCGAGCCGTGCGTGGATGCCGTCGAACCACGGCTCCTTGGCCTCCGCGTAGTCCTCCATGGCCAGGCCGCGCCCGGCGACCTCCCGCTTGAGCGCGGTGTACTCCTCACGAGCCGTGGCCTCGGCGCGCAACCAGGCGCGAAACAGCAGCGCCCAGCGCCACCCGGGTGAGCCCACCTCACGCACGTGCACGTGGACCGCGACACAGGGGTCGCTGTTGCCGTGGAAGCGCTTGGGCCACTCCTGCGGGCTGCGCCCGTCGACGCGCGGGTGGTCGGCGAGGTACCCGTCGACACGCGGATAGCTCGCGGCGGTCATGGCCCGGACAAAACCCTCCTCGTCGGCGTCGGCGAGGGATGCGACCCCCACCTGCAGGTCGAGCACGTCCTTGGCCACGAGCCCCGGCACGGCGGTCGAGCCGATGTGGTCGAGGGTCGCCGCCCGGTCCCCGAGCGCGTGGGCGATCCGCGCCAGGTGCCTGGCCGCCTGGGCCGGCCACGTGGGGTCAGGGTCGGAGAGCGTGATGACGGGCTCCCGCTCACGGCGCCGCCCGGCGGCGAGGTTGTCGGCGAAGGGAGTGAACCGCTCGTTCCACAGCCGGTCGACCTGGGTGACCAGCTGCTCAGGCGTCCCGTTGTTGTCGAGGAGCACGTCGGCGGCGGCACGGCGCTGCTCGTCCGTGGCCTGGGCCGCGATGCGCGAGCGGGCCTCGTCCTCGGGCATCCCCCGCAGCTCGACGAGCCGCTGCAGCCGGACCTGCTCCTGCGTGTCGACGACGACGACGAGGTGGTACTCCCCCGCCATCTGCTTCTCGACGAGCAGCGGCATGTCGTGGACG
Source organism: Janibacter sp. RAF52 (assembly GCF_052114035.1). Lineage (NCBI taxonomy): Bacteria > Bacillati > Actinomycetota > Actinomycetes > Micrococcales > Intrasporangiaceae > Janibacter > Janibacter sp. RAF52. The sequence continues at coordinate 320,800 of NZ_JBFRDY010000003.1, forward strand.
CCGATCGAGGTCCCGGCGGCCTCCGCGGCGGTGAAACGGTCGGCGGTGCGCCCCCAGATCGCCGGGTGGGTGATGCTCTCGAGTGCTGCGAGGGCCTCGGGGTCGCCGAAGACGACCCGGCCCAGGGCCGGCCGGTCGAGGGCGCCGTCCGGGCCGAAGACCGTGTCCCCGAATCGATCGCGGATGGCCGCCAGCGCCGGCTCCCCCGGCTCGACGACCTCGCGGGCGATCTTGTCGGCATCGACGACCACCGCGCCGAGCTCCGCGAGTCTTGCCGACACCGTCGACTTCCCCGACCCGATGCCACCCGTCAGCCCGATACGCAACATGGGCTCGATCCTAGGCATCGTTGCCGTCGACGAAGGCGTCGCCCCAGGAGGTCGCGCAGCGACCGTCACGAAGGGGGGCGCCGCACCAGATGGTGCGACGCCCCCCTTCGGTCAGACCCTCGGGTCAGTTGCCCGTGAGCTTCTCGCGGAGCGCGGCCAGCGCCTCGTCCGAGGCGAGCGTGCCCTCGGAGGTCGGTGCCGGGGTGCCGGCGCTCGGCGCAGCAGCGCTGTCGGAGCTGTACGAGGTCGCGGCGACCGGCTCGGCGCCGCTCTCCGCAGCGGCGGCGTCGTCGGCCGCAGCCTTCTCGACCTGGGCGCGGTGCGCCTCCCAGCGAGCGTGCGCGTCGGCGTACTGCTTCTCCCACGCCTCACGCTGCGACTCGTAGCCCTCGAGCCACTCGTTGGTCTCCGGGTCGAAGCCCTCGGGGTACTTGTAGTTGCCCTGCTCGTCGTACTCGGCAGCCATGCCGTAGAGCGTCGGGTCGAACTCCGTGAGGTTGGCGCCGTCCTCGTTGGCCTGCTTGAGGCTCAGCGAGATGCGACGACGCTCGAGGTCGATGTCGATGACCTTGACGAAGATCTCCTGGCCGACGTTGACGACCTGCTCCGGCAGCTCCACGTGGCGCTCGGCCAGCTCGGAGATGTGGACGAGACCCTCGATGCCGTCCTCGACGCGCACGAAGGCACCGAAGGGGACGAGCTTGGTGACCTTGCCCGGGACGACCTGACCGATCGCGTGGGTCCGGGCGAAGTGCTGCCACGGGTCCTCCTGCGTCGCCTTGAGCGACAGGGAGACACGCTCGCGGTCCATGTCGACGTCCAGGACCTCGACGGTGACCTCGTCGCCGACCTCGACGACCTCCGACGGGTGGTCGATGTGCTTCCAGGACAGCTCGGAGACGTGGACGAGACCGTCGACGCCACCCAGGTCCACGAAGGCACCGAAGTTGACGATCGAGGAGACGACGCCGGAGCGGACCTGCCCCTTCTGGAGCTCCTTGAGGAAGGTCGTGCGGACCTCGGACTGGGTCTGCTCGAGCCAGGCGCGGCGGGACAGGACCACGTTGTTGCGGTTCTTGTCGAGCTCGATGATCTTCGCCTCGATCTCCTTGCCGACGTACGGCTGGAGGTCGCGGACGCGGCGCATCTCGACGAGGGAGGCGGGGAGGAAGCCACGCAGGCCGATGTCGAGGATGAGGCCACCCTTGACGACCTCGATGACGGTGCCGGTGACGACGCCGTCCTCCTCCTTGATCTTCTCGATCGTGCCCCAGGCGCGCTCGTACTGCGCACGCTTCTTGGACAGGATGAGGCGACCTTCCTTGTCCTCCTTCTGGAGGACGAGGGCCTCGACGCTGTCGCCGACGGCGACGATCTCGGACGGGTCGACGTCGTGCTTGATGGACAGCTCGCGCGAGGGGATGACGCCCTCGGTCTTGTAGCCGATGTCGAGCAGGACCTCGTCGCGGTCGACCTTGACGATGTGGCCCTCGACGATGTCGCCATCGTTGAAGTCCTTGATCGTCGCGTCGATGGCGGCGAGGAGGTCTTCCTCAGAGCCGATGTCGTTGACGGCGATCTGAGGGGCGGTCGTGTCGACCGTGCTGGCAGTCATGTAGTAGGAACTCCGATTGTGGACAGGTGATCGTTCGGACGGGTGCTGCAGCACCCGGGTGCCCGGGTGGGCACACAGAAGTGCGTGTCCATCCTAGGGCCCGCCGGCGAAGGGAGCAAAGCCGGCCTCGTCGGCTAGCGTCCGGAGCCATGGACGAGCACGAGGTCGAGTACACCGAGGCGATCACCCGGCGCGAGAGCGGCCAGGCGGAGACGGTCTCGGCCAACCGCGGCTGGTGGGACCGGGAGGCGTCCGACTACCTCACCGAGCACGGCTCCTTCCTCGGCGACGCCGACCTCGTGTGGGGTCCGGAGGGATGGTCCGAGGACGACCTGCACGTGCTCGGCGACCCCGCGGAGCTCGCGAGTCGACGGGTGCTCGAGTTCGGCGGCGGCGGCGCCCAGGGCGCCCGCTGGTGCGCCGCCCGCGGCGCGACCGTCGTCTCGACCGACCTCTCGGGCGGCATGCTCGCGACGGCCCGGCTCCTCGATGCCCGCACCCCCGGGCCGGCACCCGCCCTCGCCCAGGCCGACGCGACGCGCCTCCCCTTCGCCGACGCCTGCTTCGACGTCGTCTTCTCCGCCTACGGCGCGACTCCCTTCGTCGCGGACTCGGCGGGGCTCATGCTCGAGCTCGCCCGGGTCCTGCGACCGGGCGGGCTGCTCGCCTTCTCCACCTCGCACCCGATCCGGTGGGCCTTCCCCGACGTCCCCGGGTCGGAGGGGCTGACCGCCAACGGCTCGTACTTCGACGAGCGGCCGTACGTCGAGGCGACGTGGGGCGAGGCGAGCTATGTCGAGCACCACCGCACGATGGGGCACCGGATCGCCGAGATCGTCGATGCGGGGCTCGTGCTGCGCGCCGTCCACGAGCCCGAGTGGCCGGCCGACAACCGCGAGGTGTGGGGTGGGTGGTCGCCGCTGCGCGGCGAGCACCTGCCGGGGACGGCGATCTTCGTCGCCACGCGACCGGCGTGACGGGCGGTCAGTGCCCGGCGAGGATGTGAGCGGTCTCCTCGGCCCCGAGCGGCGGCTCGGCGAAGTGCTCTGCCCGCGTCTCGCCCCGGAACCAGTCGATGGTGCGCAGCAGCGCGTCCTCGATCGGCACCTCGGGGTTCCACCCGAGCAGCTCCTCGGCCAGTGCCGTGTCGGGTCGACGGACCGTGGGGTCGTCGACGGGGCGCGGGATGTACTCGATCGTCGAGGAGGACCCGGTGAGTCGGATGATCCACTCGGCGAGATCTTTCATGGAGATCTCGTGCGGGTTGCCGATGTTGACCGGCCCCGCGTGGTCGCTGTCCGCGAGGGCGAGGATGCCCGTGACGAGGTCGTCCACGTAGCAGATGGAGCGGGTCTGCGACCCGTCGCCGGCCACGGTCACCGGCTCGCCCGCCAGCGCCTGACGGACGAAGTTGGGGATCGCCCGACCGTCGTTGGGGCGCATCCGCGGACCGAAGGTGTTGAAGATCCGCACGATGCCCGTGCTGATGCCGTGGGTGTTGCGGTGGGCCAGGGTCATCGCCTCGGCGAACCGCTTGGCCTCGTCGTAGACGCCGCGCGGCCCCACGGGGTTGACGTGCCCCCAGTAGGTCTCGGGCTGCGGGTGCACCGCCGGGTCGCCGTAGACCTCCGAGGTGGACGCGAGGACGAAGCGGGCCCCCTTCGCCCGGGCCAGGGCCAAGGCGTGCATCGTCCCGATGGAGCCGACCTCGAGGGTCTCGATCGGCAGTTTGAGGTAGTCGACCGGACTCGCCGGCGAGGCGAAGTGGAGCACCAGGTCGACGTCACCGTCGACGGAGACGTCACGGGTGACGTCGACCTGGTGGAGCTCGAAGCCCGGCTCGTGCTGCAGGTGCGCGACGTTGGCGGCATCACCGGTGACGAAGTTGTCCAGGGCGACGACCTGGTCGCCCCTCCGGATCAGCCTCTCGCAGAGGTGGGAGCCGAGGAAGCCGGCCCCTCCCGTGACGACGACGCGCATGTGGTGCTGCTCCTCAGTGACCGTGCAGGTCGCGACGCGGGCGGGTCTCGGCGTCCGGCGCGGCCGAGCCGAAGACCGGGTCCTCCCGGTCGTCGACGTAGGCCGGGGCCGGCTCACCGCGACCGCGACGGCCGATGACGAGCGAGAGGAGCAGACCACCCAGCAGGAGCAGCAGACCGAGGATCGTGAAGACGATCGGGAGGGTCGTGTGGACCATGTTGAGCAGCGTGGACTTGGAGCTGTACTCCTCGACGTTCTTGTCGACGGTCTCGGGCGTGAAGCGCGAGGTCGTCTCCAGGGCGTTGAGGGTCTTGCCGTTGTAGCGGAACTCCTGCTTCTGCTCCTCGACGCGGTCGAGGACGACGCCCGTCACCGGTTCGACCCAGAAGGTGCGCTTGTTGGAGTAGTAGCGGTCGGCGTTGACGGCCCCGGAGTCGTCGGCTCCACCGAAGAGGTTGCCGGGCAGCTCACGCTGGGCGTACTTGGTCTCGGGGACCTCCTGCGTGAACTTGTACGTCTTCATGCCCTGCAGGTCCTCCTCGCCCTCGTACTTGACGGGGAAGGACTTACCGACGGTGCTGTCCCACCAGCTGTACTCGTCGGTCGGCTGGGTGTCGAAGGGGAACTTCACGAGGAGGCCGTCGCGCTTGACCTCTTCGCCGTTCTTGGACTCGCCGCAGCAGTTGATGGCCTCGCCGGTGTGCCGGTCGAAGACATACACCTCGGTGCTGCCGTCCATCGGGATGTTGTCACCGTTGTTGTCGCTGACCTGGCCGCTGTTCCATACGGCGACGTCCCTGCCGGACTCCTCGGAGGCCTGCTCGGCCGCGTCCGGGTCGCCGATGATGCGGGCCGTCGTCGTCAGCTCGCCCTGGCCGGGCTTGACGTTGTCCGCGTCGAAGAACTTGGCGTCGGGGTCCTGGACGATCTGCGTCGTGTTCTGGTCGTTGGGGACGACCGCCAGCTTGGGATAGGCATAGAACCGAAAGAGCAGCCCCATGGTGAGGATGAACGCTCCGACAGCCATGATGATCGCCGGCAGCAGGTACTTGCGCACGAGAGAACCCTCCTTGGTCCTGAATAACTTACCGGACAGTAGCACCTCGTGAGCGCCGCCTCCGTCCGGGCACAGCCTAGGGGACGTGGCCTTCGCCACGTCGGACGTCGTCAGGCGTCGCGTCGGGGCCCCGGACCCCCGAGGACGCGGGCGACGACCTCACCGAAGGGCCGGTCCGGACCCACCCTCTCGGTCCGCATCCCGAGACCGCGCGCGGGCTCGAGATCCGACGGCATGTCCCCGATCATCAGGCACCGGCGCGGGTCGGCCCAGGGCGCTCGCGCGAGCGCCTCGCGGAAGAGCCCGTCGAAGGGTTTGCGACACGAGCACTCCCCCTCGTCGTGCGGGCAGACCGCGACAGCGTCGACGCGCCCGTCGGCGGCGGCGAGGTCCTGCGCCAGCCGTGCGTGGACGGCCTCGAGGTCCGTCCGCGACAGCAGGCCCCTCGCGACCCCGCGCTGGTTGGTCACGACGACGACCGGGCAGCCGAGCGCCGCCAGCCGGCCGACACCGGCCGCCGCCCCCGGCAGCAGCTCCAGCTCGTCGGGCCGCGTCACGTAGCCCCCCTCGATGCGCACGTTGAGCGTGCCGTCGCGGTCGAGCAGGACGAGGTCGAAGGGGGTGCCCTCCCCCGGTCGGCGGAGGGCCTGCGGCCCGAACCACCAGGGCCGAGCGGTCAGGGCGCGTCCTGCATGACGAGGTCGACCGCCTCGGACCAGGCGTGCGCCCACAGCATGTGGACCTCCTGGATGCGGGGCGTCTGGGACGACGGCACGACGAGCAGGTGGTCGGCCAGATCAGCCTGCCCCGCTCCCTTCGAGCCGGTCATGAGGATCGTGGCGAGGCCGCGGCTGCGCGCCTCGGCGAGGGCGGCCACGACGTTGGGGCTCGTCCCCGACGTCGACATGGCGAGGAAGACGTCTCCGGGGCGACCGAAGGCCTGCACGCCCCGGAGGAAGACCTGGTCGAAGCCGTAGTCGTTGCCGATCGCGGTGAGCGACGAGTGCGACTCGGCGAGGCTGATCGCCGGCAGCGGGTGCCGGTCGTGGATGCACTTGCCGAGGAACTCCGCGGCCACGTGGCTGGCGATCGCGGCCGAGCCACCGTTGCCCGCGACGAGCAGGGTGCGCCCGGACTGCAGGGCGGCCACGACGACCCGGCCGGCGGCCTCGACCTGCTCGCGCACCGTCGGCTCCGCGACCTGGCGGGCCAGCTCCGCCCAGGCGGCGATGCCCTCGTCGAGCTGCTGCGTCACCAGGGAGGCTGCTGCCTCGGTCCCTGTCATTGCTGTCCCTTCCAGGTCGTCACGCCGTGCTTGGTGAAGGTGAACTCCGAGACCGACAGCCCCAGGGTGATGAGCTCGTCTGCGACGAGGTGCCTCTTCTCGAACTCGCAGATGAAGATCATGTGACCGCCGCCGCCGGCACCGGTCACCTTGCCCCCCAAAGCGCCTCGGGCGAGGGCCCGCTCGACGGCCTCGGAGATCAGAGGGGTCGTGATGCGCGAGGACATCCGCTGCTTCTCCTGCCAGGCCTGCCCGAGCAGGTGGCCGATCTCGTCGACCCGGCCGCGCAGCAGCGCGACGCGCATGGCATCGGCGAGGTCACGCTGGGCGCGCAGGCCCGCTACGGCGTCCTCGTTGCCCGTCTCGTAGCGGGAGACCTGGTCCTCGATGATGTGGTCGCTCACCCGGGTGCGCCCCGTGTACGCGAGCAGCATGTTGTGCTCGAGCTCGTGCACGGTGTCCTGGCGCACGCGCAGCGGGTTGACGACGACGTCGCCGTCCTGGCGGAACTCCATGAAATTGAAGCCGCCGAAGGCCGCGGCGTACTGGTCCTGGTAACCACCGGGGATCTGCAGGTCCTCCCGCTCCAGGCGGTAGGCGAGCTCGGCGATCTCGTGCGGACCGAGGTCGAGCCCGCAGTGCCGGGCGACGAGGTCGATGACGGCCACCATGACCGCGCTCGAACTGCCGAGGCCGGACCCGGGCGGTGCGTTGGTGTGCAGGAAGAGGTCGAAGCCGTCGGAGCGGATCGCGCCCTCGAGGGTCATGATGCGCGCGATCGCGGCCTTGGGCAGGTCGAGCGTGCCGTCGAGGACGAAGGGGGTCCCCACGTCGTACCCGATGGAGGTCCCGTAGTCGTGGGACTCGACGGTGATGTGCCCGTCGGTGCGCGGCCGGAGGGTGGCGTAGGCGTAGCTGCCGATGGTGGCACTGAGCACGGCCCCGCCCTCCCGCTGGGGGAAGGGGGCGACGTCGGTGCCGCCACCTGCGAAGCTCACCCGCAGGGGTGCGCGAGCACGCAAGACGGGACGCGCGGTCATGGAAGTCCTCTCCCCGAGTGGATCTCAGCAATTATTACTGCATGGTAGGTGACGAGATGGATGGCGCGAAGGCCCGACCGGGACGGATCCTCGGGCTCGACGCGCTGCGCGCCGTCGCGGCCTGGCTGGTGCTGCTCTCGCACGTCGCCTTCTGGACCGGCGCCGGCGCCGAGGGCATCATCGGTGGGCTGGCGGTGCGGGGCGAGCTCGGCGTCGCGATCTTCTTCGCCCTGTCCGCGTACCTGCTGTCGACCCCCTTCGTCCGGCGGGCACTGGGCGGCCACGTCGTGTGGTCGCTCCCCCGCTACCTCGTGCGGCGGGCGGCGCGGATCCTGCCCGGGTACCTGCTGGCCCTGGCCTTCGTCGTCGCGGTGGCCGCCCTGCTCGGCGGCGCCGCAGCGAGTGCGCTGGACGTGCCCACCGTCCTCGTGCACCTCGTCATCGGCCAGGGCCTGACCGGTGAGACCTTCCAGGCCTTCACCCAGACGTGGAGCCTCACGACCGAGGTGACCTTCTACCTGCTGCTCCCCCTCGCGGCCCTCGTGGCCGCACCACTGGTCCGCGGGGTGCAGGCGGCCCCGAGCGCGCGCCGGCTCCTCGGGCTGTGCGCGGTGGTGGCGCTCGTCGGGATCGGCTTGCAGGGGGTCGCGGCGCTCGTGCCGGACGCACGGTGGGGCGGTCTGCTCGCGACGAGCGCTGCGGGTCATGCCGCGTGGTTCGCCGTCGGTGTCGCCGTCGCCGTCCTCGTCGAGTCCGAGCGGGCCGGCTGCGGCCCCCGGTCGCCCCTCGTGGAGGTGCTGCGCACGAGCCCGGGGACGCTGGCCCTGCTCGCCCTCGTGCTCTGGGTGGTGGCGTCCACCCCCGTGGCAGGACCACGTGGCCTGGAGGCCACGACCGGGTCCGAGGCCGTCGCCGCAGAGGTCCTCTACGGACTCGTCGCCGCGTGCCTGCTCCTGGCGGGCACCTCGCGCGGTCTGACCGAGTCGCTCGCCGCCTCCCCCGTCGCGGGGGTGCTGCGCTGGGCCGGGGACATCTCCTATGCCGTCTTCCTGTGGCACGTCCTCGTGCTCCAGGTCGTCTTCGCGGCCCTCGACCTGCGGCTCTTCTCCGCCCCCTTTGCCTCGGTGCTGCTGCTCGTCACGGTCGTCAGCGTGGGTCTGGGTCACCTGTCGTGGACGCTGCTGGAGCGTCCGGTCCTCGATCGGGCACACCGGACCACGGCCGCACGAGAGCAGCAGCCAGCACCCCGAGCGTGAGGGCACCCAGGAGCTGGGAGGCGTGCGCGCCGGCCGACTGCCGCTCCGCGACCCCGAGGACGGTGAGCGCCACGCCGGCGCCGACGAGCACGACCGAGACGACCAGGGCGCGGCCGCGCACGGGCACGAGCGCGCCGACGGCTCCCGCCAGGGCGCCCGCCCACCCCGCGACGAGCAGCCCGACGACGGCACCGCAGGCGACCCCGAGCACCCGGACCACCCAGACCGGCGAGGCGGACCCGCTCACGGTCTCGCACGACCCGGGCTGGGCCACCACGGGCTCCGGCGCGCCCCCCGACACCTCGGGTGGCTCCTCGTCGGTGACACGACGACGCAGCAGCAGCTCGACGAACCCCCAGAGGAGCAGGAAAACCACGAGTGCGGCGCCCACCGCCAGCGCGGCCCGGTGCTGCGCGTTGGGCACGAAGTCGACCTCGACCCGGGTCGCGGCCCCCTCGGGAAGGACGAAGCCCTGCCGCCAGCCGTCGACCGTCACCGGCTCGAGCTCACGACCGTCCGGGTCGGTGGCGCGCCAGCCGTCGTTGGCCCCCTGATGCAGCACGAGCACCGACTCGTCCCCCGCCCCGACGTCGAGCGTCCACGACCCCGTGTGCGCGCGCTGCGCGGAGACCGTGCGAGAGGGTGCCACCTCGGTCCGGGTCCACCCGACCGGGGTGAGGGTGATGCGCTCGGGCACGAGACCGCCGGCCGCCGCCGCGGTGATCGAGCCGTCACCGTCGGGCAGCTCACCGCACGGCGTTGCATGGACTGGCTCGCCCCGCACCAGCGAGCGCCGGGCCGCAGTGAGGGAGAGCCCGATCCGGCCGTCGTCACGCCCGACCTGGCCGGCCTCGTTGCACGCGAGCGTGACCTGCTCCGACAGGGCCGGCCCGCCCGCGAGCGACACCTCGGGCGCGGTCCAGTCCGCCCGACCTGGAGGTCGGGTGAAGGTCAACGACAGCGTCCGGGTCCGCTGCGTCGGGATCGTCAGGGTCCGGCCGGTGGGCAGGACGTACCGCCCGCCGTCAGTGGCCACGGTCACGGGGCCGGCCTCGCGGTCCAGCGTGATCGTCGAGATCTCGGCGGCGGCTCCCAGGTCGAGGGCGAGCACCGGTGCAGCGGCTCCCGCCGAAGGGCGCCAGCGTGTGGCGGGGTCACCGTCGAGCGCGGCGACCGGCCAGCTGGTGAGCCCCGCCGAGGACTCGCTCTCGTCGGGAGGGGTGCTGCCCGTGAGCGACCACGGTGCGGCGGCGGTCTCCTGACCGGAGGCATCGGGACGCACCCGCACCGATGCCGAGACGGTCGTCCGGGGCAGCGGCCCGACGCGCCGGACGAGGTCCGCCGGGTCCTCACCGAGGGCGAGGTCGCTGCCTCCTCTGGGGTCGCGCGTCAGGAGGACCGGCCCCGGCCCCGACGGGACCTCCAGACCCGAGCTGGCCCGGGAGGCCCCTTCGAGCTCGACCTCGCGCACACCCACCGGGGACTGCGTCGTGGCCGCGGGGTCATGCGTCCCGGTGAGCTCGATGGTGATGCTGCGTCGCTCCCGCCCGTCGAGCGGGACCCGCCAGGTCATCGTGCCCTCGGGCTTGATGCCGTCGCTGCCGTCGACCTCGACGGACGTGAGTGTCGCGAGATCACCGCCCCACGCCTCGTGGACGACGACCGCATCGGGTCGGGACCCGGCTGGCAGGTCGAGCGTGATCGTCTGCCAGAGCTCGCCGTCGCCGCTGACCCAGGCGGTCCGCGGGTCGCCGTCGACCATCGCCGCCGGCCCGCTGCCGGCACTGCGCCACGCGGACGCGAAGGGGTCGGCAGCGCTCGACCCGACCGAGATCCCGTCGACGCCGCTCCAGAACCGCACCGTGCGGCCGGTCGTGGCACCGCCGGGCTCCAGGTCGCGGGTGCCCACGACGGAGGGCGACGGGTCGTCCCCCGCCACGGTGGGCCCGTGACCCCGGGCCGGGGGCCGGCCCGAGTTGAGCGGCTGCCAGCGCAGGGTGTCGGTGCGCACCTCGGCGTCCGCGCCGTCGGCGAGCGTGGTGACGGCGTCGGGGTCGAGGAGCCCGGAGGCGACGAGCGCGAACCACGCCTCCGGTGAGGCGGCGACCGGGACGACCCCGGAGGTCGGGACGGTCGTCGCCGGCACCGCCGACTCGTCCAGCCGCCAGACGCTGATCCGGTCGGGTCCGTCACCCACCGAGGAGACGAGCGTGATGCCGGGGCTGGCTGCCAGGGTCTCGGCCACCTGCTCGGAGTCCACGGCGCCGACATCTGGGTCGAGGCCGCCGCGGACGACCACCCGGCTCACCCCCATGCGGCGCAGGCCGGCGGCGAGCTCGGGTTGACTGCGCCCCGTCGCCGTCATCTCGTCGAGGTGGTCGAGCACCCGGGTGGCGGCGGGGTGCCCCAGCGGGGCGGCCGCTCGGGAGAGCACGGGCGACTCGGCCAGTGCGGAGAGCGGCTCATCGGTGACCCGCCCCCAGGTGAAGTCCGCGGTGCGGGCACCCGGCAGCACGAGCGTCGTCCCGCCGTCGGCGGAGGCGAGGTCGTCGACCTCGGTCGCCACGTCCCGCCAGGCACGCGGCACCCCGTCGGTCGCCCAGGCATCGCCGACCCGGGAGGCCCAGAGCGGCGCCAGCGACCCGACGAGGGCCAGGACCGTCGTCGTCACGACGACCTGTCGGACCACGGGGCCGGCGCCGCGCTCCACACGCGTCGCCCAGTGCGCGACCAGCCCCACCCCGAGCGCGACCGGCAGGCGGACGAGCAGGTCCGCCTTGTGCACGTTGCGGAAGGGGGCCAGCGGCCCGTCAAGCAGGTCCTGCACGAGCGGCGCGAAGGGGCCCGACGAGGCCCCGCTGCGGCCGATCGCCATGGCGACGACCCCGAGGAGGACGAGGGTGATGCCCCAGCGGGTCAGGTGTCGGCCCTCGCCGTCCTCCTCCGCGCTGCCGGCAGCGCGACGCCGCACGAGCCCCGCGAGCCCGAGCCCCGCGATGGTCGTCGTCGCGAGGATGCCGGTGACGGACTGGGCCAGCAGCCACCCGCTCTGCCACGTCGGGTGGTCTCCCGAGGTGAGGATGTAGGCGATCCAGTGGTTGGCCCCGCGCAGGACGTTGGTCACCGAGGCGACCGCGGTGGTGGTCGAGGCCAGCTCGATGTGGTCGAGGAAGGGGTAGGCGTAGCGGCCGAGGACGACGAGCGGCCCGAGCCACCATGCCGACCCGAGTGCGGCCCCCGCGCACCACCACAGGAGGGCTCGTCCCTTGGCCCGACCGCGCGGCGCGAGCACGAGCCAGGCAGCGGCAGGCACCAGGGCGACGAGCGAGACCGTCGCGTTGACCCCACCGAGGCTCGCCGCGAGCAGACCGGTGACGACCGCGGCACGACGTCGGTGCGCTGGCCCGGCACCCGGTGCCACGGCGCGGGCTGCGGCGAGCAGCAGCCACGGCGCGAGGGCCTGCGGCCACACCTCGACCGAGATCTCCGACAGGACGGTGAGCACGCGCGGCGACAGCGCGAAGACCATGCCGACGAGCAGCGCAGGAACTGTCGTCAGCCCGGCCAGCCGCCGCGCCACCCGCTCGGCGCCGACGAAGGAGACGACGAGCAGGAGCATCCACCACACCCGCTGCGTCACCCACGCCGGCATGCCGACGGCGTCCCCGGCGAGGAAGAGCGAGCCCATCGGCCAGAGGTAGCCGTAGGCCTGGTTCTGCAGCTCACCGATCCCGGTGTGGTCGTTCCACGCCCACAGGGCCCGCCCGAGATAGCGCCCGGGCGAGATGATGAGGTCGCTCTTGGTGTCCGGCTGGATCATGCCCGGGGCGATGAGCCACGGCAGGACCGCGACGAGCAGGGTCGCCGTCCACCGCTGCACGCGCTCCCGGACCGCATCGACCCGTACCGGGTCCGGCGCCTGCGTCATCGGCGCCGCAGGATGAGCAGCAGGTTCCAGGTGACGACCTCGCGCAGGCCCGGCACGCGCAGGATGTGGGCCGCGGCGTCCGGCAGGTACCGCGGGCGGGCCGCGAGGACGTCGGCGTCCGCTCCCTTCGCCCACTCCAGTCCCTGGCGCACGCTGACGCGGTAGAGGGTCTCACCGACGCGGTTCTTGGGCGGGTGCCCGTGCTTGCGCTCGTAGCGCGCGATCGCCCGCTCGCCGCCGAGCCAGTGCCACGGCGAGGTCTCGTGACCGCCCCAGGGCGAGAGCCAGTTGGTGTACGACAGGAAGACCAGGCCGCCGGGCCGGGTCACCCGCAGCAGCTCGTCGGCGACCGCCTCCGGGTCGGGCACGTGCTCCCACATGTTGCTCGAGAAGACGACGTCGACGCTGCCGTCGGCCAGGGGCAGGCGAAGGGCGTCGCCCACCACTCCCCCGTCCCGCACCGACGGCACGCTGGCATCGTGGTCGACCGGCACGTACCGCGCGCCCGCCGCACGGAAGGCGTGGGCGAACTCGCTCGGGCCCGCACCGACGTCCAGGACCGTGCGCCCCCGGAGCTCGGTGTGCTCGCGCAGCAGCGCGATCGAGTCCTCCGCGAGCTCCGAGTAGAAGCGCTCGGGATCGCTCTGCTCGACGAGGAAGGCGGAGAAGAGCCGCGCCGACCGGCGCAGGCCACGGCGGGTCGGCAGGTCGGAGGTCATCGGCACGCCCCCCATCATGGACGACGGGCCAGCAGCTGCAGCGTCGGGCGGGAGCGCGGGCTCACCAGACGCTGGGCCACGACGAGCGGGAGGCTCGCGACGGCGCCGGCGAGGACGGGCCGCGCACCGAGCACCCCTCGGGGTCGCGAGCCCGGGCGCAGCGCCCGCGCGATGCTCGCGGCGTCCACGCTCAGGCTGTCGAGGAGCAGGCGACGGACCTCGACGTCGACGAAGCCCGCCTCCCGCGCCGCCCGGGCGAGGGAGGCGGCCGTGAAGAAGCGGATGTGGGTCGGGTCCTCGAGCATCCACCAGGCCGCGCCGTACCGCTCCACGCCGGAGCTGTCGCCCGCAGGCGTGATGAAGCTCGCCCGGCCGCCCGGCCGCAGCAGGTCGTACGAGGCCCGCAGCGCGATGTGCGGGTCCACGACGTGCTCGAGCACGTGGATGCCGTAGACGAGGTCCTGGTCGCCGGGCAGGCGGGAGACGTCCTCGATGCCGCCGGTGCGCAGGTCCCCCTCGGCCCGGACCCGCTCGTCGACGTCGATGCCGAGCTGATCGGGGTCGACGCCGGCCACGCTGGCCCCGTCGTCGAGGAAGCGCCGCAGCATCGAGCCGGCGCCGAAGCCCACCTCGAAGACGCGGTCGGGCACGCCGTCGCGCACGAGCTCGCGGTAGGTGAGGTCCAGCCTGATGCGGTCGAGCGTCGGCTCGCCGCCGTAGGCAAGGTCCCGGTGGTCCGCAGGGCAGCGCTCGAGGTCGCGCAGGAGGTGCCCGCAGGTCTGGCACTTCTCGAGCACGCACCCCCCGCGGATCGCCTGGCCGCGCACGTCGCTGCCGCACACCTCACACACGTTCCGGGGGCCGGCACCTACCGTTGGGTAACTCACAGCGTTAGCCTATCCGTCGGTGCCGCGGGTTCCACGCGGCCGACGAGGAGAGACGATGACGCGCAGCGTGGCCACCCCGAAGGACCGTCTTCGGGTGCTCTACCTGTCTTGGCGTGACCGGGAGAACCCGGAGGCCGGCGGGGCAGAGACCTTCACCGAGCGGACGTCCGAGGTCCTCACCGACCTCGGTCACCAGGTGACCATCTTCACAGCGTCCTTCCCGGGGGCCAGCCCCCGCACCCGGCACGGCGACGTCGACGTCGTGCGCCGCGGCTCGAAGTTCAGCGTCTACCTCCACGGCATGTGGCACGTCCTGCGACACGGCCGTGACTACGACGTCATCCTCGACGTGCAAAACGGCGTGCCCTTCTGGGCCCCCCTCGTCACCAGGGTGCCGGTCGTCAACATCGTCCACCACGTCCACCGCGACCAGTGGGACGCCGTCTTCGGTGCCAAGGTCGCGCGCCTCGGCTGGTTCCTCGAGTCGCGGGTGGCCCCCTTCGTCTACCGGCGCAGCCGCTACGTCACGGTCTCGAAGTCGACCCGCGACGAGCTCGCCACCCTCGGCGTGGACCCCGCGCGCGTCGACCTCGTCTACTCCGGCAACGACCGGCCACGCGACCTCGACACCTACGCGCGCCTCGAGCGCACCGAGGTGCCGACGATGCTCTTCCTCGGCCGGCTCGTGCCGCACAAGCACGTCGAGCAGGCCGTCGACATCCTCGCCTCCCGGGCCGAGACGCACCCCGACCTCGAGCTGCACGTCGTCGGCGGCGGCTACTGGGAGGCCGAGATCGCCGAGCACGCCCGCGCCCGCGGGGTGAGCGACCGCGTCCACCTGCACGGCTTCGTCGAGGAGTCGCGCAAGCACGAGCTCCTCGCCCGCGCTTGGGTCGTCGTCATGCCCTCGCACAAGGAGGGGTGGGGCCTGACGATCGTCGAGGCCGGCCTGCACGCGACACCGGCCGTGGCCTACAGCTTCGCCGGGGGCCCGAGCGAGTCGATCGTCCACGGTCGCACCGGGTTGCTCGCCGACTCCGTCGAGGACTTCGAGGAGCACGTCATCACCCTCGTCGACGACGCCCGGCTGCGGCGCACCCTGGGTCGCACGGCACGCCTG
Organism: Janibacter sp. RAF52; assembly: GCF_052114035.1. Taxonomy (NCBI): domain Bacteria; kingdom Bacillati; phylum Actinomycetota; class Actinomycetes; order Micrococcales; family Intrasporangiaceae; genus Janibacter; species Janibacter sp. RAF52. Next base: position 336,016 of record NZ_JBFRDY010000003.1, read on the forward strand.
TACGCGAGCTCCTTCGACTGGGTCCGCGCCGGCCACCGGCTCGAGTCCGTCGTGCGCTCCGTGCTCGGTCTGACCGACCGCTACCGGGACGACGTCATCGACCTCGACGCCCTCATCGCCTCGCGCCCGGTCGACGAGCAGGCCACGCCCGAGCTGGAGGCCGTCGCGTCCTGACAGGCCCTGCCCGGGCACGACGAAGGGGGGCCCGCACCGGATCGGTGCGGGCCCCCCTTCGTGCGAGCGCTGGCTCAGCTGTTGTAGTTGATGACCTGCTGGTTTTCCTGCGGCATCGAGGCGCTGCTCTGGACCTGGACGATGCCAAAGATGGCAAGAGCCGCAAGGAGCGCGCCGAGGACGGTCCCGCCGACGTTGTAGGCGATCTTCTTCGAGCCGTTGTTCACTGGGTAGCCCTCCGTGAGCAGATGTCTTTCGCACCACTGTATACCGGCCGGTCACTTGAGGCGAGTCCGTGCGGGGTGTCGTCCACGTCTCACGTGCGGCGGTGGCGCACGACGAGGCCGAGAGCGAGCACGACGGCCAGACCGGTCCCGACGAGACCGAGGCCCCTCAGGCGATCCGGCTCGACGTCGACCTGCTGGGGCGCCCCGAGGTCGGCGACCCGCAGATCACCCACCCGCTGCACGGGGACACCGTCGAGGTCGGGCACGCTCCCGGCAGGGCTGGGCTGATCGGTCTGCACGACGACCCACCGCACCCCGAGGGCCCGGAGCACCGGCACGACGTCGGCCGGGTCCTGCGCAAGTGCCCGGGTGACCTCGTCGCTCGCCCGGTCCTCCCCCGCCACCGTGCGGTCGCGCAGCGGCAGCCGGTCGTCGGAGACGACGGTCTGCGGCAGCAGCCGGTTCCACGGGTCGAGGACCACGCGATCGTCGTTCCACGCGTACCGCCGGTAGGTGGACCACGGGAAGACCGCCACCGGCTCGCCGCTCGCGGCCAGACGTGTGCTCACGTCGCGCAGCTCGGCCGGGTACTCGACGCTCCCCCACGCCCCCGAGTGCCCCCAGGCGAGCGTAGGGAGCGTGGCCACCGGCCACGCGATCGCGACGAGGAGCAGGGGCACGGGCAACGAGACGCTGGCCATCCGGTCGACGAGGTGGGTGAGGGCCACGACGAGGAGCAGAGCCCACAGCGCGGCGAACTTCTGCCCGTCGCGCAGCAGGCCGCCACCGGGCACCCCGGTGACGACCGCCTCGAGCAGGGACCTCCCTCCGGGCAGCGCGGCGAGCGCGGCGAGCACGAGGCCGACCACCCCGGCGACGGTCGCGGCCCGCGTGCGAGGGTCCCGCCACCACTCGCGCCGGGACCACGAGAGCCCGAGGACCACGACAACGGCCACGAGCGCCGCTGCTGACGCGGGCCATGCCGAGCGCTCGACGAACCACGTCCGGTCGTTCCACAGGCCCCCGCCGAGCACGAGCGACCCCAGGATGCCGAAGGGGGTGTCCGCCGCTGCGGCGAAGGCGGTCGCCCCGCCGGGATCGGCGGCTCTGGACGCGGTGCGCAGGAAGGGCCACCACCAGGCTGCGTTGGCCAGCAGCGCGACCCCGACGACGAGGGCCAGGCTGTGCGCGCGCTCGCGGAGCGAGCCGTCGGCGACGAGCACCGCGACGGCGGCGAGCAGCGTGGCGATGACCCCGGGTGTCGAGCCACCGAGCGCGGCCACGGTCAGCGCGGCGACGAGCAGTGCTCGACGACGCGGAGATCTAGGGCCCGTGGCGGCGACGAGGACCCACGGCAGCACCGCGTAGCCGATGAGGTAACCCCAGTGCCCGATCCCCAGGCGCTCCCCCACCCACGGGTTCCAGGTGAGCAGCACCGCACCGGCGGCAGCGCCCGGCAGCGTCCGCGCGAGGGCACCCGCGCCGGCTCCGCCGACGACGAAGCACCCGAGCAGGACGAGCTTGTGCACGAGCCACCCCGGCAGCACCGTGCCGAGGAGGGCGACGACGAGGTCATTGGGGACCGCACGCGGCACGCTGCCGTCGGTCCCGAGGGTGCGGGCGGACAGCGGCAGATCCGGCACGAAGACGAGGTCGTAGTGGAGCGTGTAGCCGGGCGCGAGCGCCGGGCCGAGGACGACGAGGCCGACGAGGGTGCCCACGAGCGACCCGACGACGACCGTACGGCGGGCCCCCTTCGTCGCCGTCACGTCAGGCCCGGTGGAGGGACTCGACCTCGGCGAAGGCCTGCCCCATCGCGACGCACTGCGTCGGCAGGTCGTGGTGGGTCAGGGCGTGCTGCCGGTTGGCCCGGCCGACGTCGGCCCGCAACCCCGGGTCCCGCAGGAAGTGCAGGAGGGAGTCGGCCAGGGCCTCGGCCGAGTCCTCGACGAGCCGGTTGGGCGGCTGGACGGCCTCGTCGTTGGTCCCGCAGCGCGTCGTGACGACGGGCAGGCCGCAGGCGAGGGCCTCGAGGTAGGCCAGGCCGAGCTGCTCGGTCCACTTCCACGTGGGCCGCGGAGCCGTGGTGAAGACCGCTGCGCTGCGCATGAGGTCGGCGACGCCCGCCGTGTCGAGCGAGCCGACGAGCTCGACGCCCCGGGCCGGGTCGTGGGCGGCGGCGCGGACCATGGGCTCGAGCGGGCCACGCCCCGCCACCCGCAGGCGGGCCTCGGGGATCTCGCGGCGCACGAGGGTCATCGCCTCGAGGACCCGGTCGATCCCCTTGTTGTCGGCCAGCGGTGAGGCGAAGACGACGACGGGGTCGGTGACCGGCTCGGCGGCGGGGTGGAAGAGCTCGGTGTCGACGCCCGGCTTGACGACCCGGATCAGCTCGTCGTCGAAGCCATTGGCCAGCAGGTGGTCCCGCGCGGCGTCGACCATGCACAGCAGCAGGTCGGCGTCACGGCAGGAGTTCAGGGCCTGCCGGTAGGGCGGCACCTTGTACAAGGGCTGGTCCGGCAGGTTTTCCCAGGTGATGACCGCCTGCAGCGGCCGACGGGCACCGCCGGCCCGGGCGGCCCGCCGCCACCGCGAGGCCTGCCCCGTGACGAGGGAGCACAGCTCGAGCGAGGTCACCCAGTCGTACTCCGCCGGGTCCTGCTCGTCGAGGCCGCGGACCCACGCCAAGGCACCGGCCTCGATGAAGCGCTTGATCGGTCGCGCGTAGGTGCTCGGGATCCAGTCGAGGTCCCCCACCGGCTCCTGCTGGGCCATGGCGCGCACCCGGGTCCCGGGCATCCGGGACATCCAGTACAGCTCGCGCCGGGCCCGCTGGTCCGGGAGTGAGACCCACAGCATGCGGCGCAGGTCGTCGGTCACGACTGCGCCCGGTCCTTGCGTCCGCGACGAGCACCCAGGGCATATCCGCCGGCCTCGAGGGCGCGCAGGGCCACCATGCCGACGGCGTGGGCCGGGTCCTTGAGCAGGCGGCGGTGGTTGCGCGCGTAGGAGCGCAGGACCGCCTTGCCCTGGGCCCCGACGGCACCGTCGTGCTCGGCGGCGAAGGCGGGGATGCTGCGGCCGTAGTAGTAGCGCTTGCTCAGCACGTCACGGACGGTGAGCCGGCCCTCGTCGTGGTCGATGATGATCGGCGCCAGCTCGATGCCGGCGCCGGAGGCGCGCATCTTCATCCGCAGGTCCGCGTCCTCCGGGCCGGACATGTCGGTGTGGAAGGCCCCGTCACCGAGGAGGTAGTCGCGACGGACCAGACGCGGGTTGTGCAGCCACGGGTCGTCGAGGTAGCACTCGCGCTCGAGCGCCCGGCAGGCCGTCCAGAAGCCCTCACCGATCGTGCGCTCCGGCAGGGCGATCCCCGTGGCGCCGGTGGCCCGGGCCGTGTCGAGCGCCAGGGCCACGGCGCGGGGCGGCAGGATCATGTCGCTGTCGAGCCACAGCACCCACGTGCTCGTCGCCGCGTCGATGCCGGTGTTGCGCTGGGCCGAGCGCTCGGGACCTGCGGTGATCACCCGGTCGGCGAACCGACGGGCCACGTCCGGGGTGCCGTCGGTGCTGTGGTTGTCCACGACGATGAGCTCGACCGGGTGGGTCTGCTCGATCACCGAGCGCAGGCAGGCCTCGATCGTGCGGATGTTGTTGCGGGTCGGGACGACGACGGTCACCGAGTCGGGCTCAGGCTGGGCCATGACGCTCCTTGGTCGTGAGGGACTGCAGCTGCTGCTCGGACCTGAGCAGGCCACCGAGGACGGCGAGGACGAGCCCACCCCCGGCAAGTCGGTGCGGCCACATGCTCGCGGAGATGGCGTCGGCGCTGACCTCGCCGCCCGTGTTGCCTGGGCCGACGACGAACCACAGGGCCGCGACGATGACGAGGACCACGCCGGCGTCGATGAGGCGCTCGGCCCGCACCCCGCGCAGCCGCACGAGGGCCACGGCGATCGCCGCGACGAGCAGGCCCGGCCAGCCGACGAGCAGGCCCGAGCCGAGGACGACGAGCGTCTCGACGAGGGCACGGCGGCGGGGGCGGCCGTGGCGGCCCCCGGTCGCGCTCCGGGCCAGCGGGTCGTTGACCGGGTCCTCCTCGGGCTCGACGACCTCCGTGGTCGTCGTCGCGCGGCGCGCCTCGAAGGCGTCGTCGTGATCGTCGGCGAAGTCCGTGCCCGCGCCCGTCTCGGGGGTCGGGGCCGCGGCCGCCTCCTCGCGACGTCGCTGCCGCAGTGACCACAGGTGGGCACCGACGAGGTAGAAGGCGAGGACGAGCACGGTCGTCGACACGAGCAGGGCGATGGTCGCCGAGCGCTGCGGGGCGAAGGAGATCTCGATCTCGTGCGCCTGCGACGGGTCGTCGATGATCCAGCCGACCGAGTAGCCGTCGAGCTGCACCGGCGTGCCGAGGTCCGTGCCGTCCATCGTCGCCGTCCACCGCGAGTCGTACCCCTGGCCGAGGACGACCGCATAGGACCCCTTGCCGGCACCCGTGCGCACCGTGGCTCCACCACCGGCGTGCTGGTCGATCTGGGAGGTCGGCGCGGATGCGGCAGCCGTGGTCTTCAGCCCGGACGTGTCGCGCATGGTGAGGCTGTCGAGGGTCACGTCGTCGACGGGACGCAGCCGGTGCTCGCCCCAGCTGAGATCGAGTCGCTCGCAGCCGACCCATGCGGCACCGACCGAGTCGGAGACCGCGACGGCGGAGGCATCCGCGGGCCGCATGCGCACCGGCTTGCCATCGAGGGTGGCCACCGTGAGGCACCCGCGGGCTGTGCCGGTACGCGCTGCCTGGCCGAGACCGGCGTCGATGGTCGTGAAGCGCGCGTTGGTCGCCTCGTCACCACCACGGGTGTCGGTGACCTCGACGCGGATGCGCTTGCCACGGACCGGACGGTCGAGGGCGACGGTGGAGGTGCCACGGCGTACCGTGCCGGTGCCGGCTGGCTTGCCGTCGACCGTCACCTCGACCTCGCTCGCGAAGCGGGTGTCGTCGGCCGTCGCGCCGAAGCCGTCCGCCTGCGTGATGCGCACCTCGTCGAAGGTCGTCGTGTCGGGGGCGGTGGCCTCCCACCACTCACCCTCCATCCCGCCCCCGGGGACCCACGCCGTCTCCGCGTCGTCGTCGGCAGCACGGGAGGCGCGCAGGTCGGCGTTGTTGAAGAAGACGCTGGCCGAGCGGAAGGTGGGCCCCGTGCTCACGCCACCCAGACGGTCGTAGACCTCCTCCCAGTCGTCGCCGAGGCGCACCTTGGCCGACAGCTGCATCCGCCGGTCGTCGGGGACGGTGAAGTCCCGACGCAGGTCCGACTCGCTGTCGTCGCGGCCGGTGGGGGTGTTGATCACCCGGTTGAGGTAGATGTCGAGGGGCACCTCGCCGAAGGACTGGCGCTCCCGCGGCGTGAGGCGGCTGTACTTCTGGTCGAGGCTGCGCGGCAGCCGGGCCGTGCGCTCGGCGACCTCGTCCGTGCCGAGGTCGATCTCCGAGATGCCGACGAGGTTGAAGCCATCGCCCTTGAGACTCTTGACCTCCAGCCGGGCGGTCCGGGCGTCGACGCCGTCGAGGTCGAGCTGCAGGTCCCCCTTCGCCGGGAAGCGACCCGTCACGCTCCGGCCGCCGGCCGTGAGCTCCACCTCGTCGATGCCCACCGGGCCGAGGTCGGCCTGGCTGATGGTCACGGTGTCGAGACGCTCAGACTGCGGCAGCGTCAGATCCAAGGACATGCCGGGGGCCCGGCGGAAGTCACCGAAGATCCACGACGTGCTCGGATTGCCGTCCACCGCGTTTTCGGCGACGGCACTGGGCATCTCGAAGAAGGTGGCACCCTCCTCGCTGGCCTTCGCGAGGATCCCCGAGCGTCGGAGGACCGTCTGGTCGTCCGGCGTGCCGAGAGCCCGGGTCAGCTCCGGTGTCTCGTCCTCGGTGAGGAGCGGTCCGTTGCCCGACGTCAGGCGGTTGGTGATGGATGCCCTGCGCCGGTTGGTGTCGGTGAGCACGATCCGCCCGGCGTCCTCCACCGCGGTGGCGAAGTCGTCGTCGTCGACATCACTCGTGTAGCGGAAGAGCGGGGTGTCGCGCAGCAGGCCCTCGTCGGTGAGCGGCGGGAGGGCCCATGCGTCCCCGGCGACGAGGAGCGAGCCCTTGGTGGGCGAGACCCGGACCGTCGACACCGGCTCGTCGACGTCGTAGAGCTGCACGGGGTGCAGCAGGCTCTCGCGGTAGTCCTCCGGCGCGATGCTCGGGGGCAGGATGTTGCGCCCTGACTCGCCGAAGTTGGCCTGGCCGAAGAGGCCGGGGTCACCGGCGAGGACCCGGGCCGTCGACCCGGGGCGGGCACCGCCGGCGTCCTCCCACACGATGTCGTGCCGCAGCAGGATCTGGTCGACACCCAGGTAGCGCGCGTAGGTCGACGCCGCCGAGTTGACGCTGGTCTCCGACTGGACCGTGTCGTCGAGCGCGTTGAGGAAGTTGGCACCCCCTGCCGAGGTGCTCGACGTCGTCTCGGGGATGACGGTGTCGCGCGTGATGAGCGAGTTGCTCACGTCGTCGGGCCGCTCCTGGCTCCAGCGGTAGTAGGGACGCACCTGCCCCGGCAGCAGGAGCACCCGGTGGTCGCTCGAGGACTCGTTGACCCGGTCCGCCGCCTGGTGCCAGTAGTCCGGGACGTCGAACTCGGAGATGTAGAGGTTGCCGGTGAAGGCAGGGGCCGCCCAGGCGATGACGAGGACGAAGGCTCCCCCGACGGACAGCTGCCGCAGTCCAGGCACCGCGCGGACCCGGGAGGCGATGTGGTGGGCCCCCAGACCGATCGTCAGCGCGAAGGCGAGCGCGAGGACGGCACCGATCTTGTTGGACGTCCGAAAGGCGACTGCGCCCGGGACGTGCTCGAAGGCCCACTCCATGACGGCCCCAGCGGGCGCCGACGGGTCGCCGGGGAAGAGCCCGACCATGATGACCGCGGCGATCGCGACGCTCACGGCCGCGATGCGCGTCACGGTCGGCGGAGTCCACCTCAGCGACCAGAGGGCCAGCGCCGGCCACAGGACCGTGAGCACCACGACGAAGGCCGCGGTGATGTAGATCGCGTACTGGGGCACCCACGGCCCGGCGTCCGAGCGCCCGTAGAGGGTCCACATGCCCAGGCCGCGCAGGACCTCGAGGTAGGAGCTGACGCGGGCGATGCCGTCGAGGGTCTCCGAGCCCCGCACGACCTGGGCCCCGGTGCCCTGCGCGGCGAAGGAGGGGACGAGCCAGTAGAGCGACAGACCGAGGACGAAGGCACCGCACTTCGCCACGACGGAGGCGACCGCCGACCAACGCAGTGACCACGCCCGCCGCAGGACGAGGACCACCGGGATGGCCATGAGGAGCTGGTAGATCGGGACGACAGCGACGTTCATGCCGCTCATCGCGAAGAAGAGCAGGCCGACGCACGCCGGCCAGACCCATGACGTCGGGTCGCGCAGTGCCTTGATGAGCGCCACGAGCATCCACGGCAGGAGGCACATCGGCAGCGCGATCGCCAGGGTCGACCCCCCGGTCACCGCGTAGGGGTTGGCGAGGAAGACGACGCTCGTGACGAAGACCGACCACGGGGAGACCTTGGGCACGAGCTCGCGCAGCAGACGCCCGGCACCCCGGGCGCCGATGACCCAGAGCACGAAGTGGAAGATCTTGAAGGTCAGCTCGGGCGAGAAGCCGACGAGCCGCAGCAGGGCCGTCCACACGAGGACGGGGACGAGACCGACGTTGAAGTTGGCCGCGCCGAGGTAGGGGGTCGTGCTCCAGGAGGAGAGGTACTGCTGGAGCATCCGCCCGGGCGAGACGTAGACCTCGGGCTTGATGTCGGTGTGGAAGTGCCCATAGGCATTGCCGAAGACGACGAGTGCCAACACCGCCAGGGCTGCCAGATGGGCCGCGCGGAGCGCGGTCGATCGAGCGGGCACGGACTCTCCATCGGCAGGGGACATCGGCGGGACCCGGTGGTCCCGTGGCGAGCAGCGTAACGCGAGAGGGCCCCGACCGTACCCACAGGTAGGGTTGCCGCGTCCGCGGAGGAGAGGGGACGGATGTGAGCGCCTCGGCGGAGCCGAGGACGAAGACGGTGGGCTCGAGCGGCTGGCTGCTCGGGGTCTGCATGGGCCTGAGCAATGTCCTCGGCTATGCCTTCGTCCTCCTGGTGTCCCGATCCCTCGGGCCCGCCGACTTCGGCGCCTTCTCGGCGGTGAACAACACGGCGATCTTCCTCTCCCTGCCGGCGAGCGCCTTCCAGGTCGTCGTGGCCGCCCACCAGGCTCGTGGGCACGCCCACCGCTCCGGCATCGGGCTCTCGCTCGTCGTCGGCGGCACCCTCGCCCTCCTCACCGTGGCTCTGGCTCCCTTCGTCGCCCATGCCTTCCACCTCGGCTCCCCCGCCGCGATGGTGCTCGTCGCGCTGATGATGCCGGCGTACACCCTCACGGGGGCCGCCCAGGGGCTGCTCCTCGGGCACCGCCGGTTCGCCGCCCTCGCGGCGGTCTACGTGGCCATCTCGAGCGCGCGCGTGCTCTCGGCGATCGCCGCCGCGGCCACGGGCGCCGGCGTCGTCGGGGTCTTCGGGTGGCTCGTCCTCGCGGCGTGGGCACCGGCCCTCATGTCGCTGTGGCTCGCCCGTCGACACGTGCAGCGATGGCGTCGGCTCGAGATGGGCCTCGTGCGCGAGCTGCTCACCTCCAACGGCACCCTCGCGGTCCTCCTCGCCATGACGAGCACCGACGTGCTGCTGGCCCGGCACCTGCTCACCGCGCACGATGCGGGGGCGTACGCCTTCGCCGGCCTCTTCGGCAAGGTCGTCTTCTGGGGCACCCAGTTCGTGGCGCTCACGCTCGTGCCGGTCGCCAGCCGCGGGTCCGGGCGCCGGCCGGTCTTCGCCGCCCTCGGCCTGGTCCTCGGGCTGGGCGCCGTCGGGATCCTGGTCGTCGGGGTCGTGCCCGAGCAGCTCGTCCGCGTCCTCGGCGGCACCGAGTACCTCGATGCGGCCGGGTTGCTGCCCGCCTTCACCGCCCTCGGGACGCTCTGGGCCCTCTGCCAGGTCCTGCTCTTCGCCGAGATGGCCCGCGGTCACCGCGGGCTGACCGTCGTGGCCCTCGCAGGGACCCTTGTGGGCGCCGGCGCCCTGCTGCTCGGCGACGTCACCACGGTCTCCCCGGTCGTCGGCACGTACGCCGGCGTCGCGGCACTCGTCGCCCTCATGGGCAGCGCCCGGCTCGTCCTCCGTGGAGGCGAGCCGGGCGCCGAGGTGGACCGCCCCTGAGAGGTCGGCGAACCCGTGGGGTGTCGATCAGAAGTCGTCGTCCCGGCGACGGCGGGTACGCCGCGGCGCCTCGTCCTCGATCTCGTCGTCGAGGAAGTCGTCCCCACGTCGCGTCGACCGCGAGGGTGCGGCCTCGCTGACCTGCTCGTCCCAGTCGTCCGTCGCGCTCGCCCGCGGCTCGTCATCGACCTCGGCCGCACGGGCCCGGTCCTCACGCCTGGCGCCTCGCAGCTCGCGCGTCTCGGAACGCTCGGAACGCTCGGGGCGCTCGCTCCGCTCGGAGCGGGCAGCGCGCAGGTCACGTGCACCTCGGTCGCCCCGACGGGAGTCACCGTCGCGACCGAGGTTGATGTCGTCGTCCTCCCCATCCGACCGGGGGGACCGGAAGACGAGGAAGGCCGCGAGAGCGGTCGCCGCAGCCCCGCCGAGAAGGGCGTAGGTGCGGAACTGGTTGATCACCGCAGTCTTCTGGCAGGCGCCGAACTGGAACCCGTCCTTGTCCGCGCTCGGCGGGTTGGAGGCGCTCCCGCACCCGAAGACGCCCTCCTTCGAGGCCACCTGCACCGGAACGAAGTAGTAGTAGATGGCTGCGATGAGCAGCAGCGCCGCGAGCAGGAGGACGAGACCTCGAGCGACCCGGAGCGGCGAGGGTCCCTGGGGGGTAGTGTCAGTCACCATGCGCCCATGCTACTCACGAGTTGTGTTGTGATTCGTCGAGTGCAGCAGAACGAGACCACCACCCATGAGACTCCCTGACCCCAGAGCGCTGCGGCGCCGGACCTCTCGCGCGCCCGCGCGCCCGCGCCCGACGACCCGGCAGGCGGAAGGACATCTCCGTCTGGACTACCGACCCGCCATCGACGGCCTGCGCGCCATCGCCGTGATCGCCGTCGTCGTGGGTCACGTCAACGAGAAGTGGCTGCCGGGCGGCTGGCTCGGCGTCGACATCTTCTTCGTCATCTCGGGCTTCCTCATCACGAGCCTGCTCCTGCGCGAGCGCACGAGCACCGGCCGGGTCGACCTGCCCGGCTTCTGGCTCGCCCGGGCTCGTCGCCTGCTGCCCGCGCTCTTCGTCGTCCTCGCCGCCGTCCTCCTGGCCGCCCGGTTCATCGGTCTGCCGGCGCGCCGTGATGCCGTCGGCGACGACGTGCTCAGCACGATCTTCTACGTGGCCAACTGGCGCATGTACGCCAGCGACGAGGCCTACTTCGCGACCCTCGCGACGCCCTCGCCCCTGCGCCATGCCTGGTCGCTGTCGGTGGAGGAGCAGTTCTACATCCTGTACCCGCTCCTGCTGCTGCTCCTGCTGCGTCTCGTCGGCAAGCGCACCCGGGTGGCGATGGTGCTCGGCGGGCTCGCCCTGGTGTCCGCGGCCCTCATGGCCCTGCTCTACACCCCCGGGCTGGAGCCGTCGCGCGTCTACTACGGCACCGACACCCGCGCCTTCGAGCTGCTCGTCGGAGCGGTCGCCGGCGTGCTCGCGCTCCGCAGCGGCACGGCACGCGGCCCGTCGGCCGTGACGGCCCGCACCGACCGCATCGCGCGCATGCTCGCTCCCGCCGCGCTGGCGCTCGTGGTCGTCGCCCTCGTCGCCCGCACCCAGGCACCCGCCGTGCTCTTCCGCGGCGGCCTGCTCGTGCTGTGCGTGCTCGTCGCCGTCGTCGTCGTCGCCGCGGCCAGCTGGGAGACCAACCTCGTCCAGAAGCTGCTGTCCTGGGAGCCCCTGCGCCGGGTCGGTCTCATCAGCTACGGCCTCTACCTGTGGCACTGGCCGATCCTCGTCTACTCCAACCAGCTGCTCGTCGACGTCGACCCCCTCGTGCGGGCCTACGTGCAGATCATGCTCTCCTTCGTCGTCGCCACGCTGTCCTACCTGCTCGTCGAGCAGCCGATCCGCCGGCACGGCCTCAAGGTCCTCGTGCCGCGCTTCCCACGCGTCGGTGCGGCAGCGGGCGCGACCGCTGCGGTGGCGGTCGTCGCCGGCGCCGTGGCGCTGCCGGTCGGCGCCAGCCAGGCGGTCGTCTCGGGCGACGTGACGTCCAACATCGCCTACACCGCTCCCCCGTACATCTCAGGGGACACCACCCGACGCGCCCTGCTGGTCGGCAACTCCATCCCGGCGAGCTACGCGAAGTTCTACCCCAAGGGGACCTACCCGGACCTCACCGTCGGGGCCTACACCAACCCCGGCTGCGACCTCTTCCCCGAGGCCCGCTACCGCGGTGACGCGCCCGACCCGATCAACCCCGACTGCGCGGAGTGGCGCGAGCAGCTCACCCAGGCCGTCACCGACGAGGACCCCGACGTCGTCGTGATCTTCGTCAGCCAGAGCATGGTCTCGGACCGGGACGTCGACGGCTCCCGCCTCGACTTCCGCTCCAGCGCCTACGAGGACTACGTCGAGCGCGGGTACGACCGGCTCCTGCAGGCCATCGACAAGGCCCCGGGCGACCGCCGCGTCGTCATGGTCAACCTCGCCTGCCACCGGGTCCCCGACTTCGGCGTCGACGCAGAGGTCACGCGCTTCAACGACGACATCGCCGTCGAGCGGGTCAACGACCTCTCCCGGGCGTGGGCCGACGACAACGACATCCAGACGATCGACCAGAACTCCTTCCTCTGCGGTGACGGCTACCACGACGGCATCAACGGCACCCCCCTCTACGAGGACTACCTCCACGTCACGCGCGAGTCCGGGCCCCAGGTCTGGTCCTGGCTCGCCCCCCGGGTGCGGGACGCCGCCAACGGCGACCCGCTGCCCGAATGACCACGCCGCGGGCCGCCGTCCTCCTCGTCGGAGGCCTCGGCACCCGCATGCACCCGCTCACCCTGAGCCGCCCCAAGCACCTGCTGCCCGTCGCAGGCGTCCCCGTCATCGACCTCCAGCTCCGGCGGCTCGCCGACGCGGGCGTCCGGCGCGTCGTCCTCGCGACGGCCACCCACGCCGACCTCGTCCGGGACCACGTCGTGAGCCACCCGGTGGACGGGCTCGACGTGCACACGCACGACGAGGGCACCCCCCTCGGCACCGGCGGCGCCCTGCTCGCCGCCCTCGAGGCGCTCGCCCCCGACCGGGACGAGCAGGTCGTCGTCGCCAACGGCGACCTCCTCACCGGCCACGACCTGGCGCTCCAGTGCGCTGCGGGGCACGACGGGACCGACGTGGTGCTCCACGTGCGCGCGGCCGACGACCCCGCTCCCTTCGGCACGGTCGACGTCGCTGACGACGGCCGGCGGGTCGTCGGCTTCCGCGAAAAGGTCCCGGGACCGCCCGGGACCCTGGTCAACGCCGGGACCTACGTCGTGCGGCCGCGGGTGCTCGAAGGACTCGCCACCGGGGGCGTGCAGTCGTGGGAGCGCGACCTGCTCCCCGCGCTCATCGGGGACGGTGCCCTGGTCGTCGCCCACCGGGCCGAGGCGTGGTTCGCCGACATCGGCTCCCCCACGGCGCTGCTCGGCGCCCACCTCGCCCTGCTCGACGGGACCGCGGCCGGCGTGGTGCCCTCCGGGACGAGCATCGACCCGGTCTCGCCCGGGACGCTGATCGCCGACGGCGCCGAGGTCGTCCGGTCGTCGACCGGAGTCGGCGTGCGGGTGGGAGCGGGGGCCAGGGTCGTCGACAGCATCCTTCTCGACGACGTCGTGGTCGGGGACGGAGCGCTGGTGCGCGACAGCGTCGTCGGCGCCGGGGTCGTCGTGGCCGACCGGACGAGCCTGCGGGGCCGTGCCGCCGCCGACGGCACCCATGTCACCACCGACGACACACCTGATGACGAAGGGAGCGCCCGATGACCGCGTCCACCCCCCGGACACGCTGGGGCAAGGCGGCCCTGTGGGTCCGCTTCTACGTGGGCCGGTCCGTCGCCCTCGACCGCGAGACCCTGCATCTCCACCGGTGGGGGGCACGAGAGCGGGCGGCCTTCCTCGCGAGCAAGGCAGCAGCGCTGCCCGCACTCCAGGCCGGGCGCACCGCGACGGTCCGGGCCGGCGACGTGCACTTCCGCGCGACGAGCCCTCTCGACCTCGGCACCTTCCAGACCTGCCTGCTCGACGTCCACGACGTCGTCGTCGTGCCGGCCGTCCTCGACGGGACCCCTGCCCCCGTCGTCGTCGACGTGGGAGCCAACGTCGGGCAGTTCGCCGCGGCGACCCGCGCCTTCGTCCCCGACGCGCAGATCGTCTCCGTCGAGCCGGACCCGGACACGCACGCCAAGCTCCGGCACAACCTTGCCGGTTTCCCCGGCGCGCGCTCCCACCAGGTGGCCGTCGGGGAGGAGCGGGCGGTGATGACCCTGCACCGCCACCACGTCAGCGTCATGGCGACCCTGCGACCCGGTGAGGTGGAGGACTACGACCCGGAGCTGACCGTCGATGTGGACGTCCTGACGCTCGACGAGATCACCGCCGACCTCCCCCGCATCGACCTGCTCAAGATCGACGTGGAGGGCTTCGAGGTCGAGGCCCTGCGCGGCGCCCGCGAGACGCTCGCGCGCAGCCGGTACCTGCTCCTCGAGGTCGGGCTCGGCCGCGAGTCCTCGGGCGCCAACCTCGAGGCCCTCGCGCTCGTGCGCTCGATCGTGCCGGGTGCCCGCATCGTGCGCTTCGGCCGCCCGCTCGGTGGAGCCGATGCCCCCATCTGCCAGGACGTGCTCATCGCCCTCGGCTGAGCGGACGGCGACCACGACGGCCGCACCGGGCTCAGGTCAGTGGGCGGCGTCGTGCCAGCTGCGTCCCCGACCGACCGACACGTCCAGCGGGACGTCCATGTCGACGGCGCGCCCCATCTCCTCGCGCACGAGTGCCTCGACCGCCGCGTCCTCGCCCGCGGCCACCTCGATGACGAGCTCGTCGTGCACCTGCAGGAGCACGCGTGAGCTGAGCTCTCCCTCGCCGAGGGCCCGGTCGACCCGGAGCATCGCCAGCTTCATGATGTCGGCCGCCGAGCCCTGGATCGGTGCGTTGAGCGCCATCCGCTCGGCCATCTGACGTCGCTGCCGGTTGTCGCTCGTCAGGTCGGGCAGATAGCGGCGACGACCGAGCATCGTCTCGGTGTAGCCGGTCGCCCGAGCCCGGTCGACGACCTCCTCGAGGTAGTCGCGCACGCCTCCGAAGCGCTCGAAGTACTCGTCCATGAGGTCGGTCGCCTCGCCCGTGGAGATGCCCAGCTGCTTGGACAGGCCGAAGGCGCTCAGCCCGTAGGCCAGGCCGTAGGACATGGCCTTGACCTTGCTGCGCATCTCGGCCGTCACGCCGTCGGGCTCCACGCCGAAGACCCGCGCGCCGACGAAGCGGTGGAGGTCCTCACCGGTGCGGAAGGCCTCGATGAGCCCCTCGTCGCCGGACAGGTGGGCCATGACCCGCATCTCGATCTGGCTGTAGTCGGCCGACATCAGCGACTCGTGGCCGGGTCCGACGACGAAGACCTCGCGGATGCGCCGACCCTCCTCGGTCCGGATCGGGATGTTTTGCAGGTTGGGGTCGGTCGACGACAGCCGGCCGGTCGCGGCGATCGTCTGCTGGTACGTCGTGTGGATGCGCCCGTCGTCGGCGACCGACTTGATGAGCCCCTCGACGGTCACCCGCAGCCGCGTCGCATCGCGGTGGCGCAGGAGCGCCTCGAGGAAGGGGTGCTCGGTCTTGGCGTGGAGATCTGCCAGCGCGTCCGCGTCGGTCGTGTACCCCGTCTTGGTCTTGCGGGTCTTGGGCAGGCCGAGGGTGTCGAAGAGGACGGCCTGCAGCTGCTTGGGCGAGCCGAGGTTGATCTGCTCGTCCCCGATGGCCGCCCACGCGTCCGCCTGGGCCGTCGCGACCTTGTCGGCGAACTGCGCTTCGAGGTCGGTCAGCGCCTCGGAGTCGACCGCGATGCCCGCCGTCTCCATGGCGGCGAGCACCCCCACGACGGGCAGCTCCACCTCGCGCATGAGCCGGCTGCCGCCGGTCTCCTCCACCTGGGCCTCGAGGAGCGGCGCGAGCTCGACCGCGGCCGCCGCGCGCACCATGGCCTCACGACCGGCCGAGGAGTCGTCGGTCGCGAAGTCGAGCATCCCCTGGTCGACCTCCGCGTCCTCTCCTCCGAGATCGCGACCGAGGTGTCGCACCGCGAGGTCGGCGAGGTCGTAGGAGCGCTGGTCCGGCCGGACGAGGTAGGCCGCGATCGCGGTGTCGACCGCGAGGCCCGCCAGCGGCAGACCGGCCGTGGCCAGGGCGAGCATCGGGCCCTTGGCGTCGTGCAGGACCTTGGGCCGGTCGGCGTCGGCGAGCCAGTCGCGCAGCGCAGCCTCGTCCTCGCCGCTGATCTCGACGACGTCGACGTAGGCGGCCTCCCCTTCGGCCGTGGCCAGGGCCAGACCGCGGACGTCACCCCGGCCGCGCCCCCAGTCACCGACGACGTCGAGCCCGAGCCGCTCACCCGCGTGGTCGTCGAGCCACGTGCGCACCTCGCCGGCAGCGAGCGCCCGCCCGTCGACCTCGACGCCGCCACTGACCTCGGACTCGGCGGTGTCGAAGGTCGTGAAGAGCCGGTCGCGCAGGACACGGAACTCGAGGCTGTCGAAGAGCGTGTGGACCTGCTCGCGGTCCCACCCGCGTCGGACGACGTCGTCGACGCCAACCGGCAGGTCGACGTCGCGCAGCAGGGCGTTGAGCCGGCGGTTGCGCAGGACCTGGTCGAGGTGGTCGCGCAGCGACTGGCCGGCCTTGCCGCCGATCTGGTCGACCGAGGCGACGATGCCCTGCAGGTCGCCGTGGGCGTTGATCCACTTCGCCGCCGTCTTGGGGCCGACGCCGGGGACACCGGGCAGGTTGTCGCTCGCCTCGCCGACGAGCGCGGCGAGATCGCTGTAGCGATCGGGGCCGACCCCGTACTTGTCGGTGACCGCCTCGGGCGTCATCCGCACGAGGTCGGAGACACCCTTGCGCGGGTAGAGGACCGTCGTGCGCTCGTCGACGAGCTGGAGCGTGTCGCGGTCACCGGAGCAGATGAGCACGTCCATGCCGGCCTCGCGCCCCTGGGTGGCCAGCGTCGCGATGATGTCGTCCGCCTCGAAGCCCTCGAGCTCGACGTACGTGATGTTGAGCGCGTCGAGCACCTCCTTGAGCAACGGGATCTGCCCGGAGAAGGCGTCGGGGGTCGCGCTGCGGCCGGCCTTGTACTCCGCGTACTCCTCGCTGCGGAAGGTCGCCCGGGAGACGTCGAAGGCCACCGCGACGTGGGTGGGGTCCTCGTCCCGCAGCACGTTGATGAGCATCGCGACGAAGCCGTACACACCGTTGGTGTGCTGCCCCGTGCTCGTCGAGAAGTTTTCGGCAGGGAGCGCGAAGAAGGCGCGGTAGGCCAGGGAGTGTCCGTCCAGCAGCAGTAGTCGACTCACGCGCCCAGACTAGGTGCTTGGCCCGACACCCCGTCGCCGTGGCAGGCTGGGCCGACACCCCTTCGACATCTGCAGGAGAGTTGATGACCGACCGACAGTCCCCCTCTGCCGAGGAGCTCAACGCCCACCGGGGAGCGCTGGCCGAGCGCATGGGGATCGAGATCCTCGAGGCGACGACGGACCGGATCGTGGCCCGGATGCCCGTCGAGGGCAACACCCAGCCCTACGGGCTCCTCCACGGCGGCGCGAGCGTCGTCCTCGCCGAGACCCTCGGCTCGATCGGTTCTGCCGTGCACGCGCACTCCCTCGGCAAGATCGCCGTCGGCCTCGACATCAACGCCACGCACCACCGGGCGGCCCGATCCGGCTGGGTGACCGGCACCGCCGTGCCGGTCACCCTCGGTGGCAGCGTCGCCTGCTACGAGGTGACGATCACCGACGACGAGGGCCGGCGCACCTGCACCTCGCGCATCACCTGCATCCTGCGCGACCTGCCGCCCGGCGCCTGAGTGGCCCCCCGCTCCCCCGGTCGGCGCGGTCCCGCCCTGCGCGCACGCGTCCGCCGCATCGACCCCCACCGGTTCCACCCCCGCCGCTGGACGACGACCGACCGCCTCGTCGCCCTGGCCGTCGTCGCCGTGCTGCTCGCGCCCACCTTCGCCGTCGTCGAGGCGCTGACCCACGGCTGGCAGCCCAACGGAGACGACGCGACGATCGCGCTGCGCACGGCCGGCATCCTCGACGGGCAGCTGCCGGTCACCGGCATGCGCAGCACGTCCGGTGACGGGATCGACGTCAACCTGTCGACGCACCACCTCGGACCGCTGCAGTTCTACCTCCTGGCCCTCCCGCTGGCCCTCGCCGGCGGCTCCGCGGCCGGTATCGCCGTGGGTGGTGGGCTCATCGCCGCCACGGCATCGGTCC
This sequence comes from Janibacter sp. RAF52, assembly GCF_052114035.1. Classification (NCBI taxonomy): domain Bacteria; kingdom Bacillati; phylum Actinomycetota; class Actinomycetes; order Micrococcales; family Intrasporangiaceae; genus Janibacter; species Janibacter sp. RAF52. The sequence goes on from NZ_JBFRDY010000003.1 coordinate 354,007, forward strand.
TCACCGTCACCTGGGCCCGTCGACTCGGCGGCGCGCTCGGTGTGGCCGTCTTCACCTGCGGGGTCCTGCTCACCCAGTGGGCCATCGGCACGGACGCCCTCTTCCGGCCCTTCAACCCCTTCGCCCCTCTCCTGCCGACCTTCCTCGCCCTGGTCCTCCTGTGGGCACTGGCTCGCGACGACCGGCGGGCCCTGCCTCCCTTCGTCGTGGCGGTCTCGCTCATCGCCCAGTCCAACCTCGCCTTCCTGCCCCTCGCCGGCGTGCTCGCCGTCGTCGCGGCGGCGCTGCTGCTGTGGCCCCGACTCACCCACACCCGCCGCGTCCGCGCGGCCACCGACGGCCGCAACCACCGGTGGGCGCTCGGCCTGGGCGTCGTCGTGTGGCTGCCGAGCATCGCCGAGCTCTTCGTGCACCACCCCAACAACCTCACCCAGATCGTGCGCTGGGCGACCTCGGGCACCGGTGATCCGATCGGCTTCACCGAGGGCGCGACGTACCTCAACCTCATCGCCCCGGCACCCGGAGGCTTCCGGCGGTCGACGGAGGACCTCCTCGTCGACGGCACCGGGCCGGCCACCGTGCTCGGCATCGGCCTGGTCCTGCTGCTCGCGGTCATCGCCACCGGCTACCGCGTGCCCAAGGGGCGCGCGAGCAGCGCCTGGCCCGCCCGCGTGGCGCTCGCTGCCAACATCGGGATGCTCCTCACCGCGTCCCGGCTGCCTGAGTGGCCGCTCGCGCCCTACTGGGTCATCACCTGGCTGCCCGTGGCCGCCTTCACGTGGTGCGCACTCGTCTGGCGTGGCCTGGCCTACCTCGACAACGCGACACCGCACCTGCGCCCCCGGGTCGCCCTCCCCCTCGGAGGTGGGCTGGTCGCCGGGGGCGTCGCGGCAACCGCCCTGGCCCTGCCGCCCGCCTGGGCGGAGATCGACTCGATGACCGCCGTGGCGCGGGCGGCCGGGGACGACCTCGGTGACGGGCAGGGGCGGCACGTGCAGATCAACGGGCTGGGCTTCACGCCCACGCTCGGGGCGTCACCCGCGATCGCCTGGCAGGCCCACCGGCAGGGCTGGCAGCCGCACTTCCTCACGTCGTGGCCCTTCCCGGAGGACGCGGACCACCTGTGGGTCGAGAGCGCGCCCGAGGGGTCCGACCGGCTCTACGTCACCGACAGCACGCAGCCTGAGCTCATCAAGGACATCTCCGCCTCGGCGCAGCGCGTCGCGATGGTCCCGATGCAGCACCGCGAGGGCGAGCTCGGCATCTACCGCGACCGCGGCGACTGACGGGAGCCCGCACCCATGGACTTCATCGGGGCCGGGACTGCGCTCAACGTCCTGACCGTCGTGGCCGGGGCCCTCCTCGGCATGGCCGTGGGCGGCCGTCTCCCGGAGCACACGCGTGACGTCGTCACCGACTGCCTGGGGCTCGTCACGCTGCTCATGGCCGGCCTGTCGGCCATCGACGTGACCTCGCCGGCGCTCGCCGACGCCGTGGGCTCGGGAGCGCCGGTGCTCATCGTCCTCGGCTCGCTGCTCATCGGCAGCGTGGCCGGCTCGCTCCTGGGGATCGAGCGTCGGCTCGGGACCCTCGCCGGCCGCGTCCAGGCCGTCGCCGGCCGCCGCCGCGCCGATGCCGCCGGCCGGGAGCGCTTCGTCGAGGGCTGGCTGACGGCCAGCCTGCTCTTCTGCGTGGGGCCGCTCACCATCCTCGGGTCGCTCGACGACGGGCTCGGGCGTGGCATCGACAAGCTGGCGCTCAAGTCCGTGCTCGACGGCTTCGCCGCGCTGGCCTTCGCCTCGACCTTCGGCGTCGGGGTGCTCTTCTCCGCCGTGAGCGTCGCCGTCGTCCAGGGCTCGCTGACCCTGGTCGGCATGGCGCTCGGAGCGATCCTGCCGGAGGCCCACATCGCGGCACTCACCGCCACGGGTGGTCTGATCCTCGTCGGGATCTCGCTGCGGCTGCTGCAGATCCGTCAGGTGCCCGTCGGCGACATGCTGCCGGCGCTCGTCGTGGCGCCGCTGCTCACCCAGCTCGTCGTCGCGCTGGGCTGAGCGGCGGGCGCAGGCCGATCAGGCCTTGTCCATCCCGGCGACGACGGCGTCGGCGACCTCGCGCATGCCGAGGCGACGGTCCATGGCCGTCTTCTGGATCCAGCGGAAGGCCTCCGCCTCGCTGATCTTCAGCTTCTTCATGAGCACGCCCTTGGCCTTCTCGACGGCCTTGCGGGTCTCCAGCCGCTCGCCGAGGTCCGCGACCTCCGACTCGAGCGCCTTGAGCTCGGCCCAGCGCGACGTCGCGACCTCGATCGCCGGGGTGACGTCGGAGACGGTGAAGGGCTTGACGATGTAGGCCATGACCCCCGCGTCGCGGGCCCGCTCGACGAGCTCCTTCTGCGAAAAGGCGGTGAGCATGATGACGGGGCAGATCCGCTTCTCACCGATCGTCTCGGCCGCCGTCAGCCCGTCCATGACGGGCATCTTGACGTCCATGATGATCAGGTCCGGCTGGAGCGAGTCCGCGAGCGAGACAGCCTCCTCGCCGTTGCTCGCCTGCCCGACGACCTCGTAGCCGGCATCGGTGAGCATCTCGGCCAGGTCGAGCCGGATGAGCGCCTCGTCCTCCGCGAGCAGCACCCGCAGGCCCTGCTGGCTCTCGGTGTCCACCGTCATGGTTGATCCTCCGTGGGTAGGTCTCGAACTGGTGCCGAGGGCGGGACTTGAACCCGCACGCCCTTGCGGGCAAAGCATTTTGAGTGCTCCGTGTCTGCCATTCCACCACCCCGGCCGGAGTGCGCCGCAAGCATACCGACCGAAGGGGGCCTCTCCCGACTCAGCCCATCCCGCCGGGGAGTGCGCCGGTGCCCCCTTCGTGCACGCCGTCCTCGCGGGCCCGGTAGGCCACCGTCGTCTTGTTGCGGGCGTCGCCGATGCGGTGCACGCGCAGCGCATTCGTCGAGCCCGGCACCCCGGGCGGCGAGCCGGCCACGATGACGACCCGGTCGCCCTCCTCGACCCAGCCGAGGTCGAGCAGCTGCTCGTCGACCATCAGCGCGTACTGGTCGGTGTGCGTGACCGGAGGGGTGAGGAAGGTCTGCATGCCCCACACGAGCGAGAGCTGCGAGCGGGTGTCCTGCACCGGGGAGAAGGCCAGCATGGGCAGACCCGAGCGCACCTGCGCCAGGCGTCGCGCCGACCCGCCGAGCTGGGTGAAGGCGATGAGGTACTTCACCCCGAGTGCCTCCCCCGTCTCGGCTGCTGCGGCGGCGATGACGCCGCCCTGGGAGGTCGGCGGCGCCATGAGGTCCCGCATGCGGCTCAGGCCCTGCTCCTCCGTCGTCTCGATGATCTTGGACATGGTCTTGACGACCTCGATGGGGAACTTCCCGACGGCGGTCTCCCCCGAGAGCATCAGGGCGTCGGCGCCGTCGAGGACCGCGTTGGCGGCATCGGAGGCCTCCGCCCGGGTCGGGCGCGAGTTGTCGATCATCGACTCGAGGACCTGGGTGGCGACGATGACCGGCTTGGCCTTCTGCCGGCACAGCTCGACGGCCCGCTTCTGCACGAGGGGCACCTGCTCCAGAGGCAGCTCGACGCCGAGGTCACCGCGGGCGACCATGATCCCGTCGAAGGCGTCGATGATCTCCTCGAGAGCCTCGACCGCCTGCGGCTTCTCGATCTTCGCGATGACGGGCAGCCGCACGCCCACCTCGTCCATGATCTCGTGGACGCGGGTGATGTCCGCCGACGAGCGGACGAAGCTCAGCGCGATGTAGTCGGCGCGCAGCCCCAGGGCCCAGCGCAGGTCGTCCTCGTCCTTGTCCGACAGGGCCGGAGCGCTCACCGCGGCGCCGGGCAGATTGATCCCCTTGTTGTCCGACAGCGGGCCCCCGTAGACGACGACGCAGCGCACGTCGGTCTCGTCGACGTCGTGGACGGCGAGGGTGATCTTGCCGTCGTCGACGAGGATCGTGTCACCCGCGCGCACGTCCCCGGCCAGACCGGGATAGGTCGTGCCGACGACCTGCTGGTCGCCCGGCACGTCTCGCGTGGTGATGGTGAAGTGGTCGCCGGCCGCGAGGACGATCGGGCCGTCGGCGAAGCGCCCGGTGCGGATCTTGGGGCCCTGCAGGTCGACGAGCACACCGACGGCGCGACCGACGTCGTCGCTCGCCTCGCGCACGCTGCGGTAGTTGGCCTCGTGGACGGCGTGCTCACCGTGCGAGAGGTTGAGCCGGGCGACGTCCATGCCAGCCGAGACCAGCTCACGGATGCGCTCGGGGGTGGATGTCGAGGGACCGAGGGTGGACACGATCTTGGCGCGACGCATGTCACCACCCTATGACCGTGACGCCACCACGGACGAAGGGGGATGACCGCCGAGACGGTCATCCCCTTCGTCGGGCCGTGCCGGCTCAGACGACGAGCGGACGGTCCGTGGGGTTGATCGGGCGCGGCAGCTGCGAGCGGCCCATGAGATAGGTGTCCACACCGTTGGCCGCGGCGCGGCCCTCGGCGATCGCCCATACGATGAGCGACTGCCCGCGGCCGGCGTCACCGGCGACGAAGACGCCCGGGACACCGGTCTGGTAGTCCTTGCCGCGCACGATGTTGGAGCGCTCGTCGGTCTCGAGCCCGAGCTGCGCCACCACACCCTCGGGGTCCGGGCCGAGGAAGCCCATGGCGAGCAGGACGAGCTGGGCCGGCAGGACCCGCTCGGTGCCCTCGACCGGCTCGAAGCCCTGGTCCGTGCGCTCGACCTCGGTCAGGCGCAGGCCGGAGACCTTGCCCTCGTCGTCGCCGATGATCTCCGTCGTCGAGACGGCGTACACGCGGTCGCCACCCTCCTCGTGCGCCGAGGCGACGCGGAAGAGCATCGGGTAGGTCGGCCAGGGCTGGTTGGCGGGACGGTCCTCGCCGGGCTGCGGCATGATCTCGAGGCTCGTCACGGACCTGGCGCCCTGACGGATCGAGGTGCCGATGCAGTCGGCGCCGGTGTCGCCGCCGCCGATGATGATGACGTCCTTGCCCTCGGCCGTCACCTGGCCCTCGACCTCCTCGCCGACCGCGACGCGGTTGGCGGGGGGCAGGAAGTCCATGGCCTGCATGACGCCGTCGAGTTCGCTACCGGGGACCGGCAGGGCGCGCGGGACCGTGGCGCCGATCGCGAGGACGACCGCGTCGTAGCGGTCACGCAGCTGCTGGCCGGTGATCTCGTCACCGATGGCGACACCGGAGCGGAAGCGCGTGCCCTCGGACTTCATCTGCTGGATGCGGCGGTCAAGGATCCGCTTCTCCATCTTGAACTCCGGGATGCCGTAGCGCAGGAGCCCGCCCGGTGCGTCGGCGCGCTCGTAGACGGCGACGGTGTGCCCGGCGCGGGTCAGCTGCTGCGCAGCGGCCAGGCCCGCCGGGCCGGATCCGACGACGGCGACGGTCTTGCCGGTGAGCCGGTCCGGGATCTGCGGCGGGACGTCACCACGACCGAAGGCCTCCTCGATCGTCGTCACCTCGATCTGCTTGATCGTCACGGCCGGCTGGTTGATGCCGAGGACGCAGGCGGTCTCGCAGGGGGCCGGGCATAGCCGACCGGTGAACTCCGGGAAGTTGTTCGTCGCGTGCAGCCGCTCGATGGCGTCGTGCCAGTCGCCGCGCCACGCAAGGTCGTTCCACTCGGGGATGAGGTTGCCGAGCGGGCAGCCGGAGTGGCAGAAGGGGATGCCGCAGTCCATGCAGCGTCCGGCCTGCCGCTGGAGCTGACCGGCCTGCTGCTCCTCGTAGACCTCCTTCCAGTCACGGATGCGCACGTCTACCGGTCGGCGGACGGGCAGCTCGCGCTCGCGGGTGTTCAGGAATCCATGCGGGTCAGCCACGGGAAGCCTCCATGATCCGGTCCCAGACCTCGGCACCGTCGACGTCGAGGCCCTCGGCCTCGGCCTCGGCGCGGACGTCCAGGACACGCTGGTAGTCGCGGGGCAGGACGAGCGAGAAGCGGTCGAGACCGGCCTCCCCCTCGTCGAGCAGTCGTTGGGCCACGGCCGAGCCGGTGTGCTCGAGGTGCTCGGCGAGCAGTCGGCTCACCACCTCGCGGTCCCCGTGGCGAAGGGGGGTGATGTCGACGAGCTCGGGGTTGACGAGCGACTCGTCGAGATCGAGCACGAAGGCATTGCCCCCGGACATGCCGGCCGCGAAGTTGCGGCCGGTCGGCCCGAGGACGAGGACCGTGCCACCGGTCATGTACTCGCAGCCGTGGTCGCCGACGCCCTCGACGACGGCGGTGGCGCCGGAGTTGCGGACGCAGAAGCGCTCGCCGACGACACCACGCAGGAAGATCTCACCCGAGGTGGCGCCGTAGCCGATGACGTTGCCGGCGATGACGTTGTCCTCGGCGACGTACTTCGCCTCCTCCGGGGGCCGCACGATGATGCGACCACCGGACAGGCCCTTGCCGACGTAGTCGTTGGCATCGCCGACCATCGTCACGGTGATGCCTGCGGGCAGGAAGGCGCCGAGGCTCTGACCGGCCGAGCCGGTGAGGGTCAGCTCGATCGTGCCGTTGGGCAGGCCCTCCGGGTGCCGCTTGGTCACCTCGTGGCCGAGCATCGTCCCGAGCGTGCGGTTGACGTTGCGCACCGCGAACTCCGCCGCGACGTGCTCGCCACCCTCGAGTGCCGGCTGCGCCACCGCGATGAACCGGTGGTCCAGGGCGGCCTCGAGTCCGTGCTCCTGCGCCTTGGCGTGCCGGACACCCGAACCGTCGAAGGAGCTGACCTTGGCGAAGATCGGACCGAGGTCCAGGCCAGAGGCCTTCCAGTGGTCGACCGCCTTGCGCGTGTCGAGCAGGTCGACGCGACCGATCGCCTCGTCGAGGGTGCGGAAGCCGAGCTCGGCGAGCAGCTCGCGCACCTCCTCGGCGATGTACTCGAAGAAGGTCTCGACGAACTCCGGCTGGCCGGAGTAGCGCGAACGCAGCTCGGGGTTCTGGGTCGCGATGCCCACCGGGCAGGTGTCGAGGTGGCACACCCTCATGAGGATGCAGCCACTGACGACGAGCGGGGCGGTGGCGAAGCCGAACTCCTCCGCGCCGAGCAGGGCACCGATGATGACATCGCGGCCGGTCTTGATCTGGCCGTCGACCTGGACGACGATCCGGTCTCGCAGACCGTTGAGCACGAGAGTCTGCTGGGTGGAGGCCAGACCGAGCTCCCAGGGGCCACCCGCGTGCTTGAGCGAGGTGAGCGGGGAGGCACCCGTTCCGCCGTCGTGGCCGGAGATCAGCACGACATCGGCGTGCGCCTTGCTGACGCCGGCCGCCACGGTGCCGACGCCGATCTCGCTCACGAGCTTGACGTGCACCCGCGCCGAGGGGTTGGCGTTCTTCAGGTCGTGGATCAGCTGCGCCAGGTCCTCGATCGAGTAGATGTCGTGGTGCGGCGGCGGGCTGATCAGGCCGACGCCGGGCGTCGAGTGACGGGTGCTCGCGACCCACGGGTAGACCTTGTGGCCCGGGAGCTGCCCCCCTTCGCCGGGCTTGGCTCCCTGCGCCATCTTGATCTGGATGTCGTCGCTGTTGGTCAGGTAGGTCGACGTGACGCCGAAGCGTCCCGAGGCGACCTGCTTGATCGAGCTGCGGCGCTCGGGGTCCATCAGGCGGTCGAGGTCCTCGCCGCCCTCCCCCGTGTTGGAGCGGGCGCCGAGACGGTTCATCGCGATGGCGAGCGTCTCGTGCGCCTCCTTGCTGATCGAGCCATAGCTCATGGCACCCGTGGAGAAGCGCTTGACGATCTCGCTCACCGGCTCGACCTCGTCGATCGGGATCGACGCCCGGTCCTCGTCGGGGGCGAAGAGGCCACGCAGGGTCATCAGCCGCTCGGACTGCTCGTTGACCCGGTCGGTGTACTGCTTGAAGATGTCGTAGCGCCGCGCCCGCGTCGAGTGCTGGAGACGGAAGACGGTCTCCGGGTCGAAGAGGTGCGGCTCGCCCTCACGACGCCACTTGTACTCGCCACCGACCTCGAGGACCCGGTGCGGCGGGCGCATGCCCTCCGGCGGGTAGGCCCGCGCGTGCCGGGCCGCGGTCTCGGCTGCGATGACGTCGAGGCCGATGCCGCCGAGCTGGCTCACCGTGCCGGTGAAGTACTCGTCGACGAGCTCCTGGCTCAGGCCGAGCGCCTCGAAGACCTGTGCGCCGCGGTAGGAGGCCACGGTGGAGATGCCCATCTTCGACATCACCTTCAGCACGCCCTTGCCGAGCGCCTTGATGAGGTTGCGGACCGCGGTCTCCTCGTCGACCGCGGTGATGACCCCGCGACGGACCATGTCCTCGACGGACTCCATGGCCAGGTAGGGGTTGACCGCGGCGGCGCCGTAGCCGATGAGCAGCGCGACGTGGTGCACCTCGCGGACGTCACCCGTCTCGACGATCAGACCGACCTGGGTGCGCGTGCGCTCCCGGATGAGGTGGTGGTGCACGGCCGAGGTGAGCAGCAGCGACGGGATCGGCGCGAGGTCACGACCGGAGTCGCGGTCGGACAGCACGATGAACCGGGCGCCCTCGGCGATCGCGTCGGAGACCTCGGTGCAGATGCGGGTCAGGGTGGCGCGCAGCGCCTCCTCTCCCCCGGTCACGTCGTAGAGACCGCGCACGACGTGCGTCACCTTGCCGGGCAGCTCGCCGTCGGCGTCGATGTGGACGATCTTGGCCAGCTCGTCGTTGTCGATGACGGGGAAGGGCAGGACGAGCTGGCGGGCGTGGTCGGGGTCGGCGTCGAGGACATTGCCCTCCGGGCCGATCGCCGTGCCGAGCGCCGTGACGAGCTCCTCGCGGATCGCGTCGAGCGGCGGGTTGGTCACCTGGGCGAACATCTGGGTGAAGTAGTCGAAGATCAGCCGTGGCCTCTCCGACAGGACCGCCACCGGGGTGTCGGTGCCCATCGAGCCGAGCGCCTCCATGGCCTTCTCCGCCATGGGCATGAGCAGGATCTTCAGCTCCTCCTGCGTGTAGCCGAAGGTCTGCTGGCGGCGGGCGACGGACGCCGGCGTGTGCATGATGTGCTCGCGCGGCGGCAGGTCGCCGAGCATGATCCGGCCCTCGTCCAGCCACTGCCCGTAGGGGCGCTCGGCGGCGAGCTGGCCCTTGATCTCCTCGTCCTCGATGATCCGCCCGGCGGCGGTGTCGACGAGGAACATGCGGCCCGGCGTCAGGCGCCCCTTCTGCACGACGTGCTCGGGCTCGAGGTCGAGCACTCCCGACTCGGAGGCGAGGACGACCAGGCCGTCGTCGGTGACCCAGTAACGACCGGGACGCAGGCCGTTGCGGTCGAGGACGGCACCGACGAGCGTGCCGTCGGTGAAGGTCACGCAGGCGGGGCCGTCCCACGGCTCCATGAACATCGAGTGGAACTCGTAGAAGTCCTTGAGCTCCTGCGGCATGGTCGCGTGGTTCTCCCACGCCTCGGGGATCATCATCAGCACGGCGTGCGGCAGCGAGCGGCCACCGAGATGGAGCAGCTCGAGCACCTCGTCGAAGGACGCCGAGTCCGACGCCTCCGGAGCGCAGATCGGCATGATCCGCTGCAGGTCACCGGGGATGATGTCGCTGCTCAGCAGGGACTCGCGCGCCCGCATCCAGTTGCGGTTGCCCTTGACCGTGTTGATCTCGCCGTTGTGCGCGATGAACCGGAAGGGGTGGCTGAGCGGCCAGCTGGGGAAGGTGTTGGTCGAGAAGCGCTGGTGGACGAGCGCGAGCTCGCTCTCGAAACGCTCGTCGGACAGGTCGGGGTAGAAGGGCTCGAGCTGCGCAGTGGTCAGCATCCCCTTGTAGGCGATCGTGCGGGCCGACAGCGAGGAGAAGTAGACGCCGGTCTCGCGCTCGGCGCGCTTGCGGGCGACGAAGGCCAGTCGCTCGAGGGTCAGGCCGGAGACCTCGCCGCCGGGTGCGGCGACGAAGAGCTGCCAGAAGTCGGGCATGCAGTCGCGAGCCATCTGGCCGACGATGTCGCGCTGGACGGGCACATGGCGCCAGCCGAGGACCGTCAGGCCCTCCTCGCGGACGATCTCGTCGATGCGCTGGGTCATCGTCTCGCGCTCGCTCGCGTCCGTCGGGACGTAGGCGATGCCGACGGCGTAGTGGCCGGCCTCTGGCAGCTCGAAGTCGACGACCTCACGGAGGAACCGGTCGGGGACCTGGCTGAGGATGCCGGCGCCGTCCCCGACGAGCGGGTCGGCACCGGTGGCGCCGCGGTGGTCGAGGTTGGCCAGGGCGAGCAGGGCGTGGTCGATGATGTCGTGACCGGCGTGACCACGCATCGTGGCGACCATGGCGACGCCGCAGGCGTCCTTCTCCAGGTCGCGGCGGTAGAGACCGTCGTCAGGAGGGAGTGCCGACCAGCGCTCATAAGGGGAGAAGGACACAGGGGTCACGTCGGTCACCGTCCTCGGTGGTGGTCGGGGACGTCCCCGGCGCTCGCTCGGGCGCAGCGTCGGGCACGTCTGGGATCAGGGGGCGTGCGGACGTCGGCGGCCGCGGTGAGGTGAAGTGTAACAGCGGATTGTCTTACCTAGTGAGAGTTGATGTCTCACTATCTGAGACCTTGGTCTCGCTGCCACGATCGTCGCGTCGACCGCAGACGACGTAGATGACCACACCCAGGACGAAGACGACGATGCTCGTCCAGATGTTGACCCGCAGACCGAGGATCGTGTTGGCCGCGTCCGTGCGCATCATCTCGATGATGATGCGGCCCACGGGGTACCCGGCCACGTAGAGGCCGAGCACCTGACCGGGGGCGAGACGCCGCCGACGGTCCACGACGAGCAGGAGGATCGCCAGGGCGAGGAGGAAGAGCGACTCGTAGAGGAAGGTCGGGTGGAAGGTCCCGAGGACGACCGGCTCCCCCGCCGCGTCGACGACGGCCCGGCCGGCCGAGCTGTCCCAGCGGTGGATCTCCAGCGCCCACGGCAGGTCGGTCTCCTCGCCGTGGATCTCGTTGTTGAACCAGTTGCCCCATCGGCCGATGGCCTGTGCGACGAGGACACCCGGCGCGACGGCGTCGGCGAAGGTGAGGAATCCCACGCCCTCCTTGCGCAGCCCGAGCCAGGCACCGAGCGCGCCGAGGGCGATCGCGCCCCAGATCCCGAGACCTCCCTGCCAGATCTTCAGCGCGTCGACGGGGTGGCCCCCGTCGCCGAAGTACGGCTGGGGCGTGGTGATGACGTGGTAGAGGCGGCCACCGACGATGCCGAAGGGTACGGCCCACATCGCGACGTCGAGGACGAGACCGGGCTCGCCGCCACGGTCACGCATGCGACGGTCACCGATCCAGATCGCCGCGGCGATCCCGGCGAGGATGCACAGGGCGTAGGCGTGCAGGGTGAGCGGGCCGAGCTCGATGACCCCGACCGTCGGCGAAGGGAGTGTCGCCGGGATCACGGGGTCTCCTCCAGCTCGGACGGGACGTCGCCGCTCGTGAGGATCTCCTCGAGCCGCGCGGTGTCCATCCGCCCGGTGGCCTCGTCGACCAGGCCGCCCCACTGCAGGCGGGTGCGGTCGACGGTGAGCGCCGGGGTGCCCTTGAAGCCGGCCTTGAAGGAGGCCTCGTCGACGCTGCGCACGTAGTCGACATAGGTCCCGTCGTCGGTGCACTGCTGCCACGCGTCGAGGGCGTCACCCTCGAGCCCGGCCTCCTTGGCCGCCTCGGTGTAGGCGTCGATCGGGAAACCCTCGGCGGTCTCCTGCTGCGGCTGCCGGGCGAAGAGCGCCTCGTGGTAGGGCTCCCAGGCGCCCTGGTCGGCGGCGCACACCGCGCTCGACCCGGCGACCGCGGACGAGTCACCACCCGTGTTGCTGTCGATGACCGTCTTGAGGTGCACGCGCAGCCGGATCTTGCCGTCCTTGGCCAGGTCGGTGATCGTCGCGCCCGCAGCCTGTTCGAAGACCGCGCACACCGGGCAGCGGAAGTCCTCGTAGAGGTCGACGACGGGGGCGTCCTTCGGCGGCTCGGCGGCGGCGAAGGGCTCGATGGGCTCCCCCTTCGTCACGCCGTCGGACAGCTGGCTCGTGCCGGTGGTCGACGCACCGCCGTCACGGCTGGCCCAGATCACGCCGCCTACGACGAGGGCCATCGCGAGGACGATGACGATCCCCGCCACGACGATGACATTGGCCCCGCGACCGGTGGTGCCGGCGGCCGCCTGGGCTTTGGCCTTGCGGTCCTGGGTGCTCATGCGGGCTCCTTGGTGGGCCCGAAGAGAGCCCGGTCGAGGCTGAGGGTCGAGGACGATCGCAGGACGAGCCAGGCGCCGCACAGGGCGAGGGCGAGGTCGCGGGCGATCTCCCGGCCGTACCGCGTCTCGTCGGCCGAGACCTGACCGCCACCGCCGAAGCAACCGCAGTCGATGGTCAGGCCCCGTGCCCACGCCTGGCCGATCCCGATGACGAAGGCGAGCATGAGCACCGCGCCGAGGAGGGCACTCACGCGGGTGAAGAGGCCCAGGACGAGCAGCAGCCCGACGACGATCTCGACCCAGGGCAGGGCGTAGCCGACCCATCGGGCCAGCTCGAAGGGGAGGACCTCGTAGGCCTGCACGGCGCGGGCCGCGCCGAGCGGGTTGCCCACCTTGAGGCCGCCGGCGAGGAGCAGGACCACCCCGAGCACGAGGCGGAGGAGCAGACCGAGGTGGTCGCGCAGGCGGGCCGTCACGCCCGGCCCCGCACGCCCTCGGCGAGCTCGGCCGTGAGGGTGCGCAGCGCGTCGAGGCCGGCCTCGCGCTCGCGGTCGAGGAGGGTCGCGACGAGGGCCGACCCGACGATGACGCCGTCGGCGAAGGAGGCCACCTCGGCGGCCTGGGCACCGTTGCTCACGCCCAGGCCCACGCACAGGGGCAGGTCCGTGGCCTGCCTCACCCGGGCGACGAGCTCGGGGGCGCTGTTGCCGACGCTGCCGCGGGTGCCGGTGACGCCCATGGTCGAGGCGGTGTAGACGAAGCCGGAACAGGCCGCGGTCACGGTCGCGATGCGCTCGGGCGTCGAGCTGGGGGCGACGAGGAAGATCCGGTCGAGGCCGTGGCGCTCGCTGGCCGCCCGCCACTCCCCCGCTTCGTCGGGGATGAGATCGGGGGTGATCATGCCGGCGCCACCGGCGGCGGCGAGGTCGGCCGCGTAGCGGTCGACACCGCGACGGAGCACGAGGTTCCAGTAGGACATGACGACCGGGACCGCACCCGCGTCACGTGCGGCGGCGGTCGCCCGGAAGACGTCGTCGACGTGCACCCCTCCCGCGAGGGCCTCGGTCGCGGCCCGCTGGATCACGGGGCCGTCCATCACCGGGTCGCTGTAGGGCATGCCGACCTCGATGATGTCGGCACCGGCCTCGGCGAGGGCCGTGACGGCGGCCAGCGAGCCTTCGACGTCCGGGTAGCCGACGGGCAGGTAGCCGATGAGCGCTGCCCGGCCCTCGGCCCGGCAGCGGGCGAAGACGTCGGTCAGTGCACTCGTCGCGCCGCTCATGACTGGGTCCCTTCGTCGACCAGCCCGAACCACTGGGCGGCGGTGTGCATGTCCTTGTCGCCGCGCCCGGAGAGGTTGACGAGGATCAACGCGTCCGGCCCGAGCTCCCGGCCGACCTCGAGGGTCGTCGCGAGCGCATGCGCGGACTCGAGCGCGGGGATGATGCCCTCGGTGCGGCACAGGAGCTGGAAGGCGTGCATGACCTGCTCGTCCGTGGCGTAGCGGTACTCGGCCCGCCCGGTGTCACGCAGGTGGGAGTGCTCGGGCCCGACGCTCGGGTAGTCCAGCCCCGCCGAGACGGAGTGGGTCTCGAGCGTCTGCCCCTCGTCGTCCTGCATGAGGTAGCTCATCGCCCCGTGGAGGACACCCGGCTCGGCGGTCGCGAAGCGGGCCGCGTGACGGCCGCTCTCGATGCCCTCGCCGCCGGCCTCGACGCCGATGAGCCGGACCCCGTCGTCGGTGACGAAGCGGTGGAAGATGCCCATGGCGTTGGACCCGCCGCCGACGCAGGCGATGACGGCGTCGGGCAGGCGCCCGGTGAGCTCGAGCACCTGCTCGCGGGCCTCCTCGCCGATGATCTTGTGGAAGTCGCGGACCATCTCCGGGAAGGGGTGGGGGCCGGTCACGGTGCCGAGGACGTAGTGGGTGTGGTCGACGTGGGTCACCCAGTCGCGCATGGCCTCGTTGATAGCGTCCTTGAGCGTCGCGCTGCCATGCTCGACCGCGACGACGTTGGCACCGAGGATCTTCATCCGGGCGACGTTGAGCGCCTGGCGCTCGGTGTCGACCTTGCCCATGTAGATCGTGCACTCGAGCCCCATGAGCGCGGCCGCGGTCGCGGTCGCGACGCCGTGCTGGCCCGCGCCGGTCTCCGCGATGACCCGCCGCTTGCCCATCCGCTTGGTGAGCAGGGCCTGGGCGAGGACGTTGTTGATCTTGTGGCTGCCGGTGTGGTTGAGGTCCTCGCGCTTGAGGACGATGCGCGCTCCCCCGGCGTGCTCGGCAAAGCGGGGCACCTCGGTGATGATGCTCGGCCGGCCGGTGTACGTGCGGTGCAGCGCCGCGAGCTCCTCGATGAAGTCGGGGTCGACGGCCGCCTTGCGGCGGGCCTCGTCGAGCTCCTCGAGGGCGGGCACCAGCGCCTCGGGCACGTACCGCCCCCCGAAGGCGCCGAACCTCCCCGGCGTCGACCCTGCCGGCTCGTGCTGCACGTCGTCCATCCCGTCCTCCGTCATCGTCGGGCCGCCGCGTCGATCATCGACCGGACAGCGTCCACGGGGTCGCCCCCGACCACCAGGGCCTCGCCGACGAGGATCGCGTCGGCGCCGGCCCGCGCGAAGAGCGCGGCCTCCTCCGGTCCGCGAACGCCGGACTCGGCCACGCGGACGCACGAAGGGGGGATGAGCGGCGCGAGCCGGGCGAAGGTGTCGATGTCGACGTCGAGCGTCTTGAGGTTGCGATTGTTGACGCCGATCACGGTGGCGCCCAGGTCGACGGCGCGCGTCGCCTCGGCCTCGTCGTGGACCTCGACGAGGCAGGTCATGCCCAGGGTGCCGGCCAGGGTCATGAGCTCGGCCAGCCGGCGGTCGTCGAGCGCTGCGACGATGAGCAGGATGATGTCGGCGCCGTGGGCCCGGGCCTCCCAGACCTGGTACTCGCTCACCATGAAGTCCTTGCGCAGGACGGGCACGTCGACGGCGGCGCGGACCGCGTCGAGGTCGGCGAGGCTGCCGCCGAAGCGCCGCTCCTCGGTGAGCACCGAGATCGCGGTGGCGCCGCCCTCGGCGTACGCGGAGGCGAGCGCCGCGGGGTCGGGGATGTCCGACAGGGCGCCCTTGCTCGGGCTGGCCCGCTTGACCTCGGCGATGACCGCAAGGCCCGGGCGCCGCAGCAGGGCCTCGGCGTCCCGAGGTGCCGGCATGCCGTCGCACTGGCGCTGCAGCCGCTCGAGCGAGGTGACCGCCTCGCGTCCGGAGAGGTCCTCGCGGACCCCGTCGATGATCTGGTCGAGGACGCTGGGCATGTCCACAGGCTAGTCGACGCTCGGGTCGTCCCCGAGGGTGACCCGGTCCCAGTCGGAGTCGACCCGCTCACCTCGAGCGCCGCTGACGGAGTGCGCCTCCGTCTCGGCGCCGGGGCGCTCGTACTTGCTCCCGAGACCGCCCCACCGACGACCGCCCGAGATGCCTCCGACGAGGGCGACGAGCAGGAGGCCTGCGGCGACCATCGCCACCCAGGGCCAGACCGTGGCCGACCCGGTGGCCTCGAGGGTGCCGGTACCGCCGGAGTGGGTCGCGGCCACCGAGCCGAGGACGTCGGGAGCCGCGACGACGCAGCGCACCGACAGGGCCACGACACCGGCGGCGACGAGGCCGAGGACCCCGAGGCAGATCCACCGGGCGATCCGGCCCGAGGTCGTCGCCGCGATGGCCGCGGCCATGGCGACGAGCGCGATGCCGGCCAGGCCGGGCGCGGCCTCGGTCCCGACAGCGGCCGTGCGCACCGGGCCCGCGACACCGTCGACGGTGCCGGTCACCCAGTCGGCACGCCCCGCCGCGAGCAGGACGATGCCGGCCGCGACCGAGAGCAGGACGACGACGAGCTTGCGGCCGAGGAAGGTCATGACGGGCCCCCTGCCGGGCGCAGGGCCCGAGCGGCCGCGACGGCCGCGAGGGCGGCACCCGCCTTGTGCACCGTCTCCTCCTGCTCGAGGCTCGGGACGGAGTCGGCGACGATCCCGGCACCGGCCTGCACGTGCGCTACGCCGTCCTTGACGAGGGCGGTGCGGATCGCGATCGCCATGTCCATGTCGCCGTGGAAGTCGAGGTAGCCCACGACCCCACCGTAGACACCGCGACGGGAGCGCTCGTAGCGCTCGACGAGCTCCAGCGCCCGGGGCTTCGGCGCGCCGGAGAGCGTGCCGGCCGGGAAGGTGGCGACGAGGACGTCGAAGGCGTTGACCCCCTTCGCCATCTCGCCCACGACCGTGGACTCGAGGTGGATCACGTGGCTGTAGCGCCGCAGGTTCATGAACTCGACGCAGTCGACGGTGCCGGCGTCGCAGACCCGCTGCAGGTCGTTGCGCCCGAGGTCGACGAGCATGACGTGCTCGGACCGCTCCTTGGGGTCGGCGAGGAGGTCCTCCTCGAGCGCGAGGTCGTGCTCGGGCGTCTTGCCACGAGGGCGCGTCCCGGCGATGGGGTGGGTGATGGCGCGCCGGCCGGTGACCTTGACGAGCGCTTCCGGCGAGGAGCCGACGACCTCGTAGACGGACCCGTCCGGGTGCGGCAGGCGCACGAAGTACATGTACGGGCTCGGGTTGCTGCGCCGCAGCGCGCGGTAGACCTCGAGGGCGTCGACCGGGCAGGGCGTCGAAAACCGCTGTGACAGCACGACCTGGAAGACCTCACCGGCGCGGATGTCCTCCTTGGCCAGCTCGACGATCTCCTCGAAGCGCTCGACCGTCACATCACTCGTGACGTCACCGCGGGCCGCCTCGGCCACCTCCGGGTCGACGGTGGCCACCGTGCTCGGCGCCGGGGCGGCCAGGCGCTCGGTCATGGCGTCGAGACGCTCGACGGCGTCCCGCCAGGCCTCCTCGACCCGCTCGTCGGTCGCGTCGTAGTTGATGGCATTGGCCACGAGCAGCAGCGTGCCGTCGCTGTGGTCGAGGACGGCGACGTCGGTCGCGAGCACCATGCCGAGCTCGGGGACGCCGAGGACGTCCGGCAGCTCGGCGCGCACCTTTTCCCAGCGCCGGACGGCGTCGTAGGTGATCGCCCCGACCATCCCGCCGGTGAGGGGCGGCAGCCCCTCGATCGGGTCGGTCGACAGGGCCTCGAGCGTCGCCCGCAGGGCGGCCGTGGGGTCTCCGTCCGTGGGGACGCCGCTCGGCGGCTCGCCGATCCAGTGCGCCTGGCCGTCCCGCTCGGTGAGCGTGGCCCGGCTCTGGGCACCGATGATCGACCACCGGGACCACACGCCGCCGTGCTCGGCGGACTCGAGCAGGAAGGTGCCGGGGGCGTCGCCGGCGAGCTTGCGGTAGACGCCCACCGGTGTCTCGCCGTCGGCGACGAGGCGCCGGACGACCGGCACGACCCGACGGTCGCGGGCCAGGACGGTGAAGGTGTCCAGCTCGGGCCACGTCCGGCCGGGCGTCAGATCGGGGACCTCGGCTCCGGGTGCCGTCATGCCCGCTCCCCCACGACCGCGCCGAGGTCACCGGCGTCGAAGCAGGTCTGGTCGCCGGTGTGGCACGCGGCGCCCACCTGGTCGACCCGCACGAGGAGGGCGTCACCGTCGCAGTCCAGGGCCACCGACTGCACGTGCTGCACGTGCCCGGAGGTGTCGCCCTTGCGCCAGTACTCCTGCCGGCTCCTCGACCAGAAGGTCACCCGTCCGCTCGTGAGCGTCCGGTGCAGGGCCTCGTCGTCCATCCAGCCGAGCATGAGCACCTCGCCGGTGTCGTGCTGCTGGACGATCGCCGCGACGAGGCCGGCGGGGTCGCGTCGCAGCCGGGTCGCGATGGGCTCGGGCAGGGGCGTGGTCGAAGGGAGGGACACGCTCGTCATTGTGCACCGCGTCGACATCGCAGCACGCGGCCGCCCGGGGTTACCCTCGAACCTCTCCCTGACGCCGACACCCACCCCGGAGGCACGATGACCCGCCACGCACTCGCCGAGCGCGCAGCCCTGTGCGACACCCTCGAGCGCGTGGGCCCCGATGCCGCGACTCTCTGCGGCACGTGGACGACGGCGCAGCTGCTGGCCCACCTCATCGTGCGCGAGGGTCGCCCCGACCAGGCGGCGGGGATCCTCGCCCCGCCCCTGGCCGGGCGGACCGAGAAGGCCATGGCGCGGCTGCTCGCCGACCACGACTACCCCACGCTCGTCGAGCGGCTGCGGCAGGGACCGCCGCGCTGGCACCCGACGAGTGTGCCGGCCGTCGACGAGAAGGCCAACCTCGTCGAGATGTTCGTCCACCACGAGGACGTCCTGCGGGCCGGTCTGGGCGCGCCCCGGCGCTCGCTCTCACCCGAGATGATCTCCGCGCTCGGTGACCGGCTCAACCTGATGGCCAAGGTCCTCTTCCGCCGCACCCGCGGTGCCGACATCGAGCTCGTCACGGCCAAGCGCCGCACCCGGGTGGGCTCCGGATCGGGGCCGCTCGTCGAGATCCACGGCCGCCCGGGCGAGATCCTGCTCTTCGGCTTCGGCCGTCAGGCAGTCGCCGAGGTCGAGCTCACCGGACCCCCGGAGGCCGTCGAGATCGTCCGGACCACCCGCTACGGCCTGTGATCAGTCCGCGCGACCCCGCCGCACCGGGTGGCCGGCGGCGTCCAGCGCGTCCTTGACCTCGCCGATCGTCACCTCACCGAAGTGGAAGATGCTCGCGGCGAGCACCGCGTCCGCTCCGGCCGCCACGGCCGGTGGCATGTGCTCGGCCGCTCCCGCTCCCCCGCTCGCGATGACCGGGACCGCCACCTCCGCCCGCACGGCGGAGATGAGCTCGAGGTCGAAGCCGGTCTTGGTCCCGTCGGCGTCCATGGAGTTGAGGAGGATCTCGCCGGCTCCGAGCTCGGCGGCCCGCGCGCACCACTCGATCGCGTCGATCCCCGTGCGCCGGCGCCCGCCGTGCGTGGTCACCTCGAAGCCCCCGACCGGTGAGCCGTCCTCACCCGTGCGGCGCCGCACGTCCGCCGACAGCACGAGCACCTGCGCGCCGAAGCGGTCGGCGACCTCGCTGATGAGCTCGGGACGGGCGATCGCCGCCGTGTTGACCCCCACCTTGTCCGCGCCGCAGCGCAGGAGCCGGTCGACGTCCTCGACCGCACGCACGCCGCCGCCGACGGTCAGGGGGATGAAGACCTCCTCGGCGGTGCGGGTCACGACGTCGTAGGTCGTCGCCCGGTCGGCGCTGCTCGCCGTGACGTCGAGGAAGGTCAGCTCGTCGGCGCCCTGCTGCCCGTACCTGCGCGCGAGCTCGACCGGGTCGCCGGCATCACGCAGGTTGGCGAAGTTGACGCCCTTGACGACCCGTCCGGCGTCGACGTCGAGGCACGGGATGACACGCACGGCGAGAGACACGCGGGGCAGCCTACCCAGCAGGGCGAAGGGAGGACCGCCGCCGGCCACGTGGTGGGCCCGGCCGGCCGCTACGCTCCGTGCGGTGTCCGCCCTTCGCCAGGTCCTCGACCATGCCGCCACCGCACCACCGTCGTGCGGCCGGGTGCACGTCGTGGCCATCGACGGCCGCAGCGGCTCGGGCAAGACCTCGCTCGGGCGCCGGGTCGCCACCGCGTGGGGCGCACCGCTGGTGTCGATGGACTCGATCTACCCCGGCTGGTCGGGGCTCGCGGCCGGCACCGACCTGCTCGTCGAGCACGTCCTCGAGCCACTCTCCCGCGGCGCCGGGCCCGTCGTCCCGACATGGGACTGGCTCGCCGACCGGCCCGGACCGGCGCTGCCCCTGACCGTAGATGACCGACTCGTCGTCGAGGGCTGCGGCGCGAGCGTGGGGGCGGCTGCCCCCTTCGCCGGGACGCGGGTGTGGCTCGACGCGCCCGCCGGGCTGCGTCGGGAGCGTGCCATCGCCCGGGATGGTGCGCTCTTCGCGGGCCACTGGGACATGTGGGCCGCCCAGGAGGAGGCCGTCTTCGGGGCCGACGGGACCTCGTCGCGGGCACACCTGGTCCTGGGCGGAGCGGACCCGTCCGACGAGGTCAGCGACCGATGAGGTCGGCCAGCCGCTGAGCCTCGTCGACGGACTGCGGCCCGTCGGAGCGTTGGATCGCCATGACGGCGACGTCGAGATCGTCACCGAGGTCGATGCGCGGCCACGGCATCCCCTGCGAGAAGCGGACCGCGGTCATGGACTCCCAGGGGACGAGCTCCCCCGGGCCGAGGTTGCGGACGTACAGACCCTCGGCGGTCGGGCGGGCGTGGATCGTCGCGAAGCGACTCATGAAGACCGCCACCGCGACCCCGATGCCCGCGCAGGTCAGCCGGTCCATGATCCCGAAGCGCTCCGGCAGGGACGCCGCCAGGGCGATGGCCCCGACGAGCGTCACGACGCCGATGACGGCCGAGACGACCCGCCCACGGCGGGGCCGGAAGGCGGCAGCGGTGGCGCGGTCGGGCGCGGTCACAGCCGGCACGCGCTGATCTCGGTGACGAGGATGGCGCGGGCACCGAGGTCGTAGAGCTCGTCCATGATCCGGTTGGTCCGCGCGCGCGGGACCATCGAGCGCACCGCGCACCACCGCTCGTCGTGCAGGGTGCTGACCGTCGGCGACTCGAGACCGGGCGTCAGCTGCACCGCCTGCTCGACGAGCTCGGCCGGGCAGTCGTAGTCGAGGAGCACGTACTCACGGGCGGTGACGACTCCGGTCAGGCGGCGGTGGAGGACGTCGATGCCCGACTCGCTGGCGTCGCTGCGGCGGATGAGCACGGCCTCGCTGCGCAGGATCGGTTCGCCGAAGACCTCTAGGCCCTGCTGCCGCAGGGTCGTCCCGGTCTCGACGACGTCGGCGATGGCATCGGCGACCCCGAGGGTGATCGCGGTCTCGACGGCGCCGTCCAGGCGCACGACGTCCGCGGTGATCCCCTGCGCCGCGAGGTGGTCACGCACGAGGCCGGCATAGGACGTGGCGACCCGACGGCCGCCGAGGTCGGCGGCTCCGCTCGCCTCGCCGGGGCGCCCGGCGAAACGGAAGGTCGAGCCACCGAAGCCCAGACCCATGACCTCGGTCGCGGTCGAGCCGGAGTCGAGCAGCAGGTCGCGGCCGGTGATGCCGGCGTCGACCTGTCCCTTGCCGACGTAGAGCGCGACGTCGCGGGGGCGCAGGTAGAAGAACTCGACGTCGTTGTCCGGGTCGGCGACGATGAGCTCCTTGCTGTCGCGGCGGACCCGGTAGCCCGCCTCGCGGAGCATCTCGACGGCAGGTTCGGACAGGGAGCCCTTGTTGGGCACGGCGATGCGCACAGCGGTCCTCTCAGAGGTGGGTGTAGACGTCGTCGACGGTGAGCCCGCCGTCGATCATGAGCACCTGCAGGTGGTAGAGCAGCTGACTGATCTCCTCGGCCAGCTCCTCCTTGCTCTCGTACTCGGCGGCCATCCACACCTCGGCGGCCTCCTCGACGATCTTCTTGCCGATCGCATGGGTCCCGGCATCGAGCTGCGCCACGGTGCCCGAGCCCGCGGGCCGCTCTGCGGCCTTGCGGGAGAGTTCGTCGAAGAGGGTCTCGAAGGTCTTCACGGGAGACCAGCCTAGTTCGCCGCAGGCCGCAGCTAGTTCGCGGGTTCAGCGTCCGGACGCTCGCTGCGCGAGGCGCGCAGCCACACGACGAAGCCGTAGAGGACGAAGGCGGCGTACACGGCGTAGAGCACCGCCGTCGGCAGGTAGCCGCTGTGCCACAGCAGGGGCACGCCGACGAGGTCGACCCCGATCCAGATGAGCCAGAACTCGTTCCAGCCGCGCGCCATGGCGTAGGTCGCGAGCAGGGAGCCCATGAAGATCCAGGCGTCCGCGACGTGGTACCAGCGCGGGGCGGGCCAACCGGCACCGAGCATCGTGAAGACCTGCTGGGCGACGGCCACGCCGAGCACCATGGTGACCACGAGCCCCGCGCGCTCGCCCCAACTGGCCCAGCGGGGGGTGATCGCGTGGGCGTCACCCGTGTGCTGCTCGCGCTTGACCTGCCGCCAGCGCCACCACCCGTAGAGCGAGGTGATGATGAAGAAGATCTGCCGGGCCGACTGCCCGAAGAGGGGCGCCTTGTCGTCGACTCCCATCGTGATGCCGATGTAGACGAAGAAGAGGATGACGTTGCCGACGATCCCGATGGGCCAGGCCCACACCTTGCGGAGCATCCCCCCGACGGCGGAAGCCAGGCCGAAGCCGATGCCGATGACCTCCATGAGGGAGAGCCGGTAGCCGGCGATGTCGACGCCGGCCGCGTAGATCCATTCGATGATGGACATGGGTGATCCGATCCGCACGCGCCGCTCTCGTCCGGACTGTCACCGTCGGCCCCGGGGTTCTTGACCGGAGTTCACCGCCTGCCGGAGCAGTCGGGTCGCGGGCTCTCACCGCCGGTGCGGATTTTCACCGCGTCACGTGGCACGTGCACGACCATTGTGCGAAGGGAGCCCACCGCTCGGCAATTCGGTGGCCGCGTGAGTCGGGCCGTGGATCTGCCGGCCGCACCTCATGCGGGTGGTCGCGGACGCGGTGCAGCTGCTGTGCGCTGCTCGACAACGAGGTCGCCGACCGGCTGGTGTACGACGAGGAGGGGTCCTCCTTCGTCCCGGGGCGCGGGTACCCGCAGGCTCACGACGTCGCGCTCGACGTGGCCACGGGCATCTGCGTCGAGATCCACGCCGTATAGCGACGAGCTCTTCGTCGAGCGCGGCCGCTGGCTATCTCGCGCCGCAGGGCTTCGGAGGCGCGGGGGGACTAGGTGGCACCGACGCTCCCAACTGCGCAGAGCCCTGCCCGTCCACCGCCGTCCGCTCCACCACCCGAGTGACGGTTGCGGGCCGGACACCAGGTCAGTGCTGGTGCCCCCGGGCGAGCTCGCGCAGCTCGTCGACGGCGGCGGCGGCCGACTCGGCGCCGTAGACGGCGGACCCCGCGACGAAGACGTCGGCACCCGCCTCGGCGCACTGCTCGATGGTCTTCGCCGAGACGCCCCCGTCGACCTGCACCCAGATGTCGCCGCCGTGCCTGCGCACGGCCTCACGCACCTGCGCGACCTTGGGCATCTGGTCGGCCATGAAGGACTGCCCGCCGAAACCCGGCTCGACGGTCATGACGAGCACCATGTCGAGCTCGGGCAGCAGTTCCTCGTAGGGCGCGAAGGGGGTCCCCGGCTTGATCGCCATCGACGCACGCGCCCCCTGGGCCCGGATGTCGCGGGCGAGCGTCACCGGGTCCGCGGCGGCCTCGATGTGGAAGGTGACGCTCTGGGCACCGGCCTCGGCGTACGGCGGGGCCCACCGGTCGGGGTCCTCGATCATCAGGTGGCAGTCGATCGGGATCGGGCTCACCTTGAGCAGCGACTCGACGATCGGCAGGCCGAGGGTGAGGTTGGGGACGAAGTGGGCGTCCATGACGTCGACGTGCGCCCAGTCGGCGTTGCCGATCGCGCCCAGCTCGGACTCGAGGTTGGCGAAGTCTGCGGACAGGATGCTCGGGGAGATCTGCACGGGGGTCCTCGTGGTGGTGGGTCAGGCCTGGTGGATGGACAGGATGTTGCCGACGCCGTCCTCGATCTGGAAGTGCAGTCCGATGACGTCCTGGGTCAGCTCTTCGCGGACGACGACGTCGCCACGGTCACGCAGCCGGTGGTACTCGCGCTCGACGTCGTCGACGGCGAGCATGAGCGCGGCGAGCCCGGCGCGCAGCTGGTGCTCGGACCAGGCCCGGGTCGCGTCGTCCTCGATCGGCTCGAGGTTGATCTGCGCACCCATCTCCCACCCGCTGCTCGGGCCGAGGATGCACAGGTCGTGCGCGGGCACGACGAGGACCTCGCGCAGCCCGAGCACCTGCGTGTAGAAGGCGTGGGCCCGCCGGACGTCGGTGACGTGGAGACCGGTGACGAGGACGCGCACGTCAGGCCCGCTTGCGCAGCATCGCGAGGAACATGCCGTCGGTGCCGTGCACGTGCGGCCACAGCTGCGCGTGCGGGCCGTCGCCGAGGCCGGTCAGCTCGGCACGCGCCGTGCCGGCGAGCAGCTCCCGGGCGTCGAGCACCTCGACGTCGTCGCGCTTCTTGAGCACGTCGCGGACGACGAAGGTCGTCTCCGACAGGTGCGGGCTGCACGTCGCGTAGGCGATGACGCCGCCGGGACGGGTCGCCTCGATGCCGGCACGCAGGAGGTCCCGCTGGAGCGGACCCAGCCCGGCGAGGTCACCGGGCTGACGGCGCCACCTGGCCTCGGGCCGGCGGCGCAGCGCCCCCAGGCCGGTGCACGGGGCGTCGAC
Organism: Janibacter sp. RAF52; assembly: GCF_052114035.1. NCBI lineage: Bacteria > Bacillati > Actinomycetota > Actinomycetes > Micrococcales > Intrasporangiaceae > Janibacter > Janibacter sp. RAF52. The sequence goes on from NZ_JBFRDY010000003.1 coordinate 378,500, forward strand.
GAGCACCCGGTCGTAAGTCTCGGGCTCGTCGGTGCCGACCTCACGCCCGTCACCGGTCCGCACGACGATCTCGCGGCCGGCCCCACCGGCAGCGGCGAGCGCCGGGCGCAGGCTCTGCCGCACCAGCTCGGTGCGGTGCTCGCTCACCTCGTTGGCGACGAGGTCGGCTCCCTGCCGCAGCGCGAGGGCGGCGAGCAGGCCGGCCTTGCCGCCGGGGCCGGCGCACAGGTCGAGCCACCGCTCCGGTGCGCCGTCGTCGCGCGGGGTGACCGGCGCGGCAGCCAGGGCCAGGGCGAGCAGCTGGCTCCCTTCGTCCTGGACGGCCGCACGGCCCTCGCGGACGGCGTCGAGATCACCGGGCGCGCCGGACTCCAGCTCTACGGCGAAGGGGGACCACCGCCCGGGCTGCGCACCTGCGGCGAGCAGCTCGTCGACCTCGGCGAGTCCGGGGCGGGCGACGAGCGAGACGTCGGCCGGCACGTTGTGCGCGGCGAGCAGTTCCTCGACCACGGCGTCCGCGCTGTCGGGGGTCGTCATCCCGTGACCGATGAGGGCCTGCCGCAGCGTCTTGACGACCCACACGGGGTGCGACTGGGCGATGGCCAGCCGCTCGGCGACCGGCTCGGCCGGGACGACGACCTCGAGCCACTCGTCGCGGCTGCGCTCGCCGATGCGCCGCATGACGGCGTTGACGAGACCGGCGGCCCCCTGACCGGCGACCGATCGGGCCAGCGCCACCGACTGGTCGGCGGCGGCGTGCTCGGGCACCCGCATGCCGAGCACCTGGTGGGCGCCCATGCGCAGCACGTCGAGGACTCCCCCGTCGAGCTTGCCGACCGGACGCTGCGCCGCGTCGGCGATGATCGCGTCGTAGAGCCCCTGCATCCGCAGGGTGCCGTACGTGAGCTCGGTGGCGAAGCCGGCGTCGCGGCCACTCAGGCGCGCTCGCCGCAGGGCCCGGGGCAGCTCGAGGTTGGCGTAGGCACCGTCGTGGGAGACAGCCCGCAACACACCCAGAGCGGTGCTGCGCGGCAGGTCGCCCTGACGGGAGCGTGCCGAGGGTGCAGTCCGGGACTTCTGGCGGGGCCCGCGGTGGCCACCCTGGCCGCGCTGCCCGCGCCCGCCCTCTCGTCGCTCGCTCATGCCGACTCCTCCCCGAGGCGCTCGCCGTCGTCGATCCGTACCCCGCGGGCCCAGTCGGCCGCCGGCATGGGCTTCTTGCCCAGGGGCGTCACCTCGCCGAGCCGGACTGCCCGGTCGGCGGTCCCCACGAGGACCTCGCGCTTGCGGGCCTCGATGGTGCCGGCGGGCAGGCTCTCGTCGGTGACCGTCACGGGTCCGACCTTGAGCCGCTCCCCACGGAAGGTCGTCCAGGCGCCCGGCGCCGGCGTGCACCCGCGCACGAGCCGGTCGACGGCCAGGGCCGGGTGGGTGAAGTCGATCCGGGCGTCGTCCACGGTGAGCTTCGCGGCGTGGCTGATGCCGTCGCCCGACTGCGCCTGCGGCTCGAGATCGCCGGAGGCGATGCCGTCCATCGTCGCGACGAGCAGAGGTGCGCCGGCATCGGCGAGCCGGTCGAGGAGGGTCCCGGAGGTGTCGTCGGGGCGGATCCGCTCGGTCATCGTGCCGAAGACCGGTCCGGTGTCGAGGCCGGTCTCGATGAGGAAGGTGCTGGCGCCGGTGATCTCGTCGCCGGCGATGAGGGCGCGCTGCGCGGGAGCCGCGCCACGCCATGCGGGCAGCAGCGAGAAGTGCAGGTTGACCCAGCCGTGGGTCGGGATGTCGAGGACCTCGGCGGGCAGCAGGGCCCCGTAGGCGACGACCGGGCAGCAGTCGGGCGCGAGCTCGGTGAGCCGCGCGACGAAGTCCTCGTCGGTCGGCCTGGTCGGCGTGAGCACCTCGAGGCCGGCCTCCTCGGCGACGACCCGGACCGGGGAGGGCTCGAGGCGCCGGCCCCGCCCGACCCGGGCATCGGGCCGGGTGACGACGGCGACGACCTCGTGGTCGGAGTCGAGCAGGGCACGGAGGGAGGGGACGGCGACCTCGGGGGTCCCGGCAAAGATCAGTCGCACCCGGCGCAGTCTAGATGCCCGGCCGCGCCCGTCCATCTCGCCCGGCTCACCCCGGGGTGAGGTGCCCGACCTTGACCGACGTCAGCTCGCTCGCCTTGCGGGCGCTCTCCCCCGCGCGCACGTCCTTGAGCGCCGCCGCGACGAGTGGTCCGTCGGCGAAGGACGCGGTGATGACGAGCCGGCGCCGGTCCCCTGACCCGGTGACCGGCAGCGGGCCGAGCAGCTGGGCGGCAGGCGCTGCGGCCCGGACCGCGTGCTCGATTGGCTCGATGCGGCGGCGGTCGGTCACCACCTCGGCGGTCCACGTCGTCGGCGGCAGCGACAGCTCCGCCCGCTCGGCGATCTCGCGGGCCGCAAACCATTCGGGGTCCCAGCGCACGAGGGCCTCGACGGCCGGGATCGTCGCGTGCGTCGGCGCTCCGCAGAGCACGACGACCCCGCCGTCGGTCCACGGACGGGCCAGTGCCGCGGCCGTGACCCAGCGGCGCACCGCCTCCTCCCCCGCTCGCAGGTCGGGTCGGTCGAGGCTGGCCCAGGCGTCGAGCAGCAGCACGGCGGTGTACCCCCCGTCGGCGACGGGCTCCGCTCCGGGCGTGGCGACAACGATGGCGGGCTCGGCGCCGACCCCCTCCTGCACCTCCCCTGCGCCCGAGGTGATGACCCGGGTACCGGGGAAGGACCGTCCGATCTCCTCCGCCGTCCGCCGGGCACCGATGATCCCGGCGCGCAGCCGGTCGCCGTCGCAGTGCGGGCACTCGAATCCGCGCGGGCTCGTGCCGCACCACCCGCAGCGGGGCGCCTGGTCGGGTGCGGGCAGGGCGAGCGGTCCACGGCACTCGGGGCACCGTGCGGGTGCCCGGCAGGTCGCGCACGACATCGCGGGCAGGTAGCCGCGGCGCGGCACCTGCAGGAGCACCGGCCCGTGCTGCAGCCCGGCGGAGGCGGCGCGGTGGGCCGACGAAGGGATGTGGGCCCGGGATCCCGGCCCGTCGCGTTCCTCGTCGACGCCCTCTCCCGCGACGACGACGCGTGGCGCCTCGCGTCGCGGGGTCGACCCGCCGACGAGGTGCACCCGCCCGGCGTCGACGAGCGCCGCCACGTCGGTGGACATGGCGAGGCCACCACCGAGCACGGCGCAGCCCTCGACCTCGGCCCGCGTGAGCAGGACGTCGCGGACGTGGGCGTACGGGGCCCGGGGCTCCTCGTGGAGGTCGTCACCGTCGTCCCACCACACGACGAGCCCGAGGTCGCGCACGGGGGCGTAGGCAGCAGCACGGGTGCCGACGACGACCCGGACGTGCCCGCGCAGCACCTTGAGCCACGCGGTGTAGCGCGCCTGCGGCCCCTGGTCCGCGGTCAGCCGGACGTGCTGGTCGCGTCCGAGCACCTCCGTCAGGGCCGAGTCGACCCGCGCGACGTCCCGCTGGTCGGGCACGACGAGGACCGCGCCCCGATCGGACAGGAGGGCGGCCCGGGCGGCCTCGGCGAGGGCCCGGGGCCAGTCGGTCTCCGTAGGCCGCGAGGGCGCGGCGAGCCAGGCCGCCCGCGGTGACTCCCCCGCCGCGACCCGTGACCACCACGCCGCACCGGCGCGGTAGCCGGCCCACACCCCGGGCACCCCTGCGGGCGAAGGGGGGATGCCCCCTTCGTCGCGCGGGTCCGCCGGCGGCTCGAGTGGCAGCGCCTTTTCGGCTCGGGCGTGCCGCGGCGGGATGGCCAGCCGCAGCACGTCCATCACCGTGCCGGCCTGGTGGCGGGAGACCCGCCGGGCCAGCTCGAGGACCTGGGGGGTGAGCACCTGCTCCGGCGAGACGACGGTGCGGATCGGGGCGAGTCGCCCCGTGTGCTCGGCGACGTCGCTGCGCTCGACGACATAGCCGGCGAGATCGCGACCGGCGAAGCGGACCTTGACCCGCACGCCCGGCTGGGCGGTCTCGTCGAGGTCCTCGGGCGCGAGGTACTCGAAGGGCCGGTCGAGATGGACCAGCCCCGAGTCGACGAGGACCTGGGCGACGCGCACGCGGACAAACCTAACCGGGCGGGGTGTCAGCGACACCCCGCCCGGCCGGTGGCTGTGGATCAGGCTCGAGCAGCGGCCTGCAGGGCCTCGACCTTGGTCGTCTGCTCCCACGGGAAGGGGTTGTCGTAGCCGGCGGCCTCGGTGCGACCGAAGTGGCCGTAGGCGGCGGTCGGCGCGTAGATCGGTCGGAGCAGGTCGAGCTCCTCGACGATCGCGAGCGGACGCAGGTCGAAGACGGAGTTGACCGCGGCCTGGATCTTGTCGACCGGGACCGTCTCCGTGCCGAAGGTCTCGATGTAGAGGCCGACCGGCTGGGCCGCACCGATCGCGTAGGCGACCTGGACCTCGCAGCGACCGGCGAGGCCGGCGGCGACGACGTTCTTGGCGACCCAGCGCATGGCGTAGGCGGCCGAACGGTCGACCTTCGACGGGTCCTTGCCGGAGAAGGCGCCGCCACCGTGGCGGGCCATGCCGCCGTAGGTGTCGACGATGATCTTGCGACCGGTCAGACCGGCGTCGCCCATGGGGCCGCCGATGACGAACTTGCCCGTGGGGTTGATCAGCGTCCGGTAGCTGCTCGTGTCGAGCTCGACGCCGGAGTCCTTGAGCGCGGCCATGACCGGCTCGAAGACGTGCGCCTTGATGTCGGCCGGCAGCTGCGTCTCGTGGTCGATCTCGGCGGAGTGCTGGGTCGACAGGACGACGGTGTCGAGACGCACGGCCCGGTCACCGTCGTAGTCGATGGTCACCTGGGTCTTGCCGTCGGGGCGCAGGTAGTCGAGCTCGCCCGACTTGCGCACCTCGGTGAGCCGCTGCGAGAGCCGGTGAGCGAGGAAGATCGGCAGCGGCATGAGCTCGGGGGTGTCCTGGCAGGCGTAGCCGAACATCAGGCCCTGGTCGCCGGCGCCCTGCTTGTCCTTGGGGTCGACGCCGCCCGTGCGGTTTTCGTACGCCGTGTCGACGCCCTGGGCGATGTCGGGGCTCTGCGCGCCGATGGAGATGGAGACGCCGCAGGAGCGGCCGTCGAAGCCCTTGTCGGAGGAGTCGTAGCCGACGCCCTCGGCGATGACCTTGCGCACGAGCTGAGGGATCTCGACGTAGGACTCGGTGGAGACCTCACCCGCGATGTGCACGAGACCAGTGGTCACCATGGTCTCGACGGCGACCCGGCTGCGCGGGTCCTGCTCGAGCATCGCGTCGAGGATCGAGTCGGAAATCTGGTCGCAGATCTTGTCGGGGTGACCCTCGGTCACCGACTCGGAGGTGAAGAGACGTCCGGACACGCAGAACTCCCAAGTTCGTCGAGGGACGGCCACGTGACCGTCCGGTAGGGCCCGGCCAGTCTAAGCACCCGGGCTCAGTCGGCGACGACGGATCCCACGACGACGTCCCAGATGCCGTGCGACACCTCGGTCTTGCTCGCCGGGCCGATGTCGACGACGTCGTCGCTGCCCCGGCGGAGCACGTGCACCGTCGTGTCGTCGGCGCCGAAGGTCTTGTCGACCCCGACCTCGTTGACGACGAGCAGGTCGCACCCCTTGCGGGCGAGCTTGGCGCGGCCCAGCTCGAGCACCGACCCGGTGGCGTCACCGGTCTCGGCGGCGAAGCCGACGATGACGGGCGACGTCGCGCAGCCGCGCGCCTCGACGAGCCCGGCGAGGACGTCCGGGTTGCGGACGAGCTGGATCGTCGGTGCCGCGTCGGGTCCGGCCGGGTCGTGCGTCTTCTTGATCTTGCTCGCGGCGTACTCGGCGGGGCGGAAATCGGCGACGGCGGCCACCATGACGACGACGTCGTGGTCGGGAGCCCGGCGGGTCATCTCGCCCTGGAGGTGGAGCGCGGTCTCGACGGGCACGACCTCGATGCCCGCGGGCACGGGGAGCTCGAGGTTGGCCGCGACGAGCGTGACGTGGGCCCCCCGGTCGGCCGCGGCCTGCGCGAGGGCCAGGCCCTGCTTGCCGGAGGACCGGTTGCCGAGGTAGCGCACGGGGTCGAGCGGCTCGCGGGTCCCGCCCGTGCTGATGAGCACCCGACGGCCGGCGAGATCGCCCTGTCCCGCGTTGGGGACGTCACCGGTGCGGCGATCGCTCTGGAGGGCTGCCAGTGCGGCGTCGTGGATCGCCTCCGGCTCGGGCAGCCGCCCAGGGCCGGTGTCGGACCCGGTGAGCCGCCCGGAGGCCGGCTCGACGACGGTGACCCCGCGCTCGCGCAGGATCGCGACATTGGCTCGCGTCGCGGCGTGCTCCCACATCTCGGTGTGCATGGCCGGAGCCAGCACGACGGGGCAACGGGCCGTGAGCAGGACATTGGTCAGCAGGTCACCGGCCAGCCCGTGGGCCGCCTTGGCGAGCAGGTCCGCCGTCGTCGGCGCGACGACGACGAGATCGGCCTCCTGACCGATCCGCACGTGCGGGACGTCGGTGATGTTGCTCCATACATCCGTCTGGACGGGGCGACCCGACAAAGCCTCCCACGTCGGCGACCCGACGAAGCGCAGCGCCGCATCGGTCGGGACGACCGTGACCTCGTGGCCGCCCTCGGTGAAGAGGCGCAGCAGCAGGGCAGCCTTGTAGGCGGCGATGCCGCCACCGACACCGAGGACGATGCGCACGGAGGGAGTCCGTCAGGCCTCGTCGGCGACGGGCGCGTCGGAGACGGGCGCCGGGGTCTCGCCCTCGGCGCTGACCTCCTTGGTGAGCAGGCCCTCGTTGATCTCGCGCAGCGCGATCGACAGCGGCTTGTCGTGGACCTGCGCGTCGACCAGCGGGCCGATGTACTCGAGCAGACCCTCCTGGAGCTGCGAGTAGTACGCGTTGATCTGACGGGCACGCTTGGCGCCGTAGATGACCAGGGCGTACTTGCTGTCGGCCTTGGTCAGGAGGTCGTCGATCGGCGGGTTGGTGATGCCGATGGGGTTTGCCGTGGTGCCGGACACGTCGAGGTGGTCCTTGTCGTCGGGGTCAGTCGGATCTCATCAATGATACGAGTTCCTCCGCCGCACGACGAATGTCGTCGTTGACGATGATGTGGTCGAACTCGTTCTGCGCCGCCAGCTCGACCTTTGCGGTCTCCAGCCGGACCGCTCGCTCCTCGGCCGTCTCGGTCCCCCGCCCCTCCAGACGACCCACCAGCTCGTCCCAGGACGGCGGGGCCAGGAAGACGAACCTGGCCTCCGGCATCGAGGCCCGCACCTGTCGGGCGCCCTGCAGGTCGATCTCCAGGAGCGGCAGCCGCCCGTCGGCCAGTGCGTCCTGGACCGGCCCCCTCGGGGTGCCGTAGGAGGCCCGGCCGTGGACGACGGCCCACTCGAGCATCTCGCCGCGGGTGACCATGTCGGCGAAGTCGTCGCCCGACATGAAGTGGTAGTGGACGCCGTCGACCTCGCCGGGTCGAGCCGGCCGGGTCGTCGCCGACACCGAGAGCCAGACCTCGGGCTGGTGCTCGCGGATCCAGGCGGCCACGGTGCCCTTGCCCACGGCGGTGGGGCCGGCGAGGACGGTCAGTCGGGGGGAGCTCATACCCGGGTGAACCTCTCGAGGAGTGCGGTGCGCTGACGTGGTCCCAGGCCGCGGACGCGGCGTGAGGACGCGATGCCCAACTCTTCCATGACCCGGGCAGCGGTAGCGGGCCCCACCCCCGGGAGCGACTCGACGAGGGTCACAACGCGCATCCGCGCCACCGCGGGGTCGTCGCCGCCGGCGCGCAGCACCTCTTCGAGGCCGACGCTGCCGTGCTTGAGTCGCTGCTGCAGATCGGCCCGCGAACGGCGCGCGGCCGCGGCGCGGGCGAGGGCCTCGGCACGCTGCCGTGAGGTGAGCGGCGGCACGGGCACGGGGTCCTCCGCAGGTGGTCCGGACGGGTACCGGTCAGCCTCTCACGCCGTGGTGATGGCGGCCACCTGCTCGGCGACCTCACGGGCACCGGCACGCAGCGACGCGACGTCGGGTCCAGCGCGCAGGACGTCGCGGCTGCTGCTCGCGAGCACCTGGGGCAGGGCGCCGGCGAAGACCGTACGGACGTCCTCGGCCGTGGCCCCCTGGGCCCCGAGCCCCGGGGCGAGGACCGGCCCGGCCATCGCGGGCAGGTCGACGCCGAGGTCGCGCACCGCGGACCCCACGGTCGCGCCGACGACCAGGCCGACGCTGCCGAGCTCGCCGCGCGAGCGGGCGTCCGCGTTGTCGGCAGCCGCGTCGTCGGCGATCGCGCCGGCGACGGAGCGTCCGTCGGCGAGCCGGGCGTGCTGGACCTGCGCCCCCTCGGGGTTGGAGGTGAGGGCGAGGACGAAGACGCCACGGCCGGTCTGCGCGGCGAGGTCGAGGGCCGGTCGCAGCGAGCCGTACCCGAGGTAGGGGCTGAGCGTGATCGCGTCGGCCGGGGCCGGGGCGTGCGTGCCGACGAAGGCCTCGCCGTAGGCGTCGACGGTCGTGCCGATGTCGCCGCGCTTGACGTCGAGGACGGTGAGGGTGCCGGCCTCCCGCAGGTCGGCGAGGGCACGCTCGAGGACGGCCACACCGGGCGCCCCGAAGACCTCGAAGAAGGCGGACTGCGGCTTGACCGCGGCCACCGCCCCCCCGAAGGCCTCGACGCAGGTCATCGTGAAGCGCTCGACCCCGGCGAGGTCGTAGGTCAGACCCCAGGACTCGACGAGTGCCCGGTGCGGGTCGATCCCTGCGCAGAGTGGGCCGTGGTGCGCCATCGCTGCCTGCAGGCGGGTGCCGAAGGTCTGCTCGGTCATGGCGTGAACCTCTCGTGAGCGATGCCGACGACGTCGGCCAGGCGGTCGAAGCCGCGCTCGGCGATGAGCTGCTCGAGCTCGCGCCCGACGCGCTCGGGTGCCGTTGGGTCGTTGAAGGCCGCCGTGCCGACCTGGATCGCGCTGGCCCCGGCGGCGACGAGCTCGAGGGCGTCGCGTCCGTGCCGCACTCCCCCGACCCCGACGATCGGCGCGGTCCTGATCCGGCCGACGCGCATGGCACCGGCCACCTGCCACACGGCGCGCACCGCCATGGGTCGCACGGCCGGGCCGGAGAGCCCGCCGGTCGCGGCGATGAGGTGCGGTCGCAGGCGGTCGATGTCGATGGCCACGCCCAGTGTCGTGTTGATCATCGTCAGCCCGTGGGCGCCAGCCTTGAGGACGGTGTCGGCGATCTCGACGATGTCGGTGACGTCGGGGCTGAGCTTGGCGAGCATCGGCAGGCCCCGCGGGACCTCCTCGCGCACGAGGGTCATCACCTTGTGCGAGCTCGCCGGGTCGCAGGCGAAGACCAGTCCACGGTTGGCGACGTTGGGGCAGGAGATGTTGACCTCTATGGCCGCCACCGCGCTGGCGTACCGGCTACGGACGATGGTGCGCGCGACGCTGGCGAACTCGGAGGCGGTGTTGCCGGCGATCGAGACGACGACCCGGGCACCGATCGAGTCGAGCCAGGCGAGGTCCTCCTCGACGAAGGCCTGCACGCCGGGACCCTGCAGACCGATCGAGTTGAGCATCCCCGATGGCGTCTCGGCCATGCGCGGCGTACCGCGGCCCGAGACCGGCTGGGCCTTGACCGACTTGGTGACGAAGGCCCCGAGCTGGGCGACGTCGATGAAACGGTGCATCTCGCGACCGTTGGCGGCGCAGCCGCTCGCGGTCATCATCGGGTTGGGCAGCCGTACCCCGGCGAGGTCGACGGACATGTCGGTCATCGGCGGGCCTCCTGCGGCGCTCCGACGGCGTCGGCCGGTACCCGGCACAGGCCGTCCTCGAAGGCCTCCCAGCGCACCCGGTCACCGCGGAAGACGGGGCCCTCGAGGCAGCTGCGGACCATCTTCGTCGTGCCGTGGGCGTCGGCCACGGGCATGACGCAGGTCATGCAGATGCCGACACCGCAGGCCATGGCCTCCTCGACCGCGACCTGGGCGACGATGCCGTGGTCGGCCGCGATGGCGCTCATCGAGCGCAGCATGCCCATCGGGCCGCAGCCGTAGAGCACGCCGGCACCGGTGCGGGCGATGAGGTCGGGCAGCACGTCGGAGACCCAGCCCCGGGTCCCGGCGGAGCCGTCATCGGTCGTGATGGTCACCCCGTCGGCGACTCGCCGCGCCTCGACGACGCCGTAGAGCCGGTCGGCCGACGCCGCGCCGAGGACGATCTCGACGGAGCAGCCGCGCTCACGCAGCTGCTCGGCGAGCCAGAAGAGCGGCGCGGAGCCGTAACCACCGCCGACGAGGATGCACGGCACCGGCTGCGAAGGGAGCGGGAAGCCGCGCCCGAGCGGGCCGACGACGCTCACCGTCTCGCCCGGCTGCAGCGCGGTGATGGCCCGCGTGCCGGGCCCGTGAGCCGCCACGACGATCTCCGTCGTCGCCCCGTAGGTGCCGGCGGGGCTCACCCGGTGGATCGAGAAGCTGCGGCGCAGGAGCATCGAGCTCGTGCCGTCACCGACGGAGAGGGCGACGAACTGCCCCGGCCGGGCGATCTCGGGCAGGCCCGGGGTGACGAGGGTCAGGTGCCGGTAGGCTCCCGCAGCGGAGTTGCCGAGGACCTCGGCGTCGACCTGGACGACGCCGGCCCCCTCACGGGCGGCGACGGCCCGCGCTGTCACCGGCCGACCCCGTAGAGGTCGAGGTCGCGGGCGTGCTCCTGGAGCGGCTTGACGCGCAGCTCGCCATGGAGGCGCGCCTCGATCGCCTGCACCGCGGCACCGAGCTGCTGCACGGTCGTGACGATGGGCTTGTCCATGGCCGTCGTCGCCGCGCGGATGGCATAGCCATCGGCACGAGCGTGCTGACCGGACGGGGTGTTGAAGACGACGTCGACCTCCCCGGCGAGGATCATGTCGACGACGCTGCGCTCCCCTTCGGCCTTCTCGGAGTGCTTGGTGACGACCTCGCACTCGACGGCATTGCGCCGCAGCACGTCGGCGGTGCCCTGGGTCGCGAGGATCGTGAAGCCGAGGTCGGCGAGGCGCTTGATCGGGAAGATCATCGCCCGCTTGTCCCGGTTGGCGACCGACACGAAGACGTTGCCGCTCGTCGGCAGACCGCTGGAGAGGGAGCCGAGCTGACTCTTGGCGAAGGCGGCGCCGAAGTCGGCGTCGATGCCCATGACCTCACCGGTGGAGCGCATCTCCGGGCCGAGCAGGGAGTCGACGACGTCGCCCTCCGTCGTGCGGAAGCGCTTGAAGGGCAGGACCGCCTCCTTGACCGACATCGGCGCGTGGGCCGGCATCGAGCCGCCGTCGGCCTCCCGCGGCAGCATGCCCTCGTCCTTGAGCTCGGCGATGGTCGCACCGAGCATGACGCGGGCCGCGGCCTTGGCGAGCGGGACGCCCGTGGCCTTGGCGACGAAGGGGACGGTCCGCGAGGCGCGCGGGTTGGCCTCGAGGACGTAGAGGACGTCCTGGGCGAGGGCGAACTGGACGTTCATCAGGCCCCGCACGCCGATGCCCTGCGCGAGGGCGAGGGTCGCCTCGCGCACGCGCTGCAGCTCCGAGGTGCCGAGCGTGGCCGGGGGCAGGGTGCAGCTGGAGTCGCCGGAGTGGATGCCGGCCTCCTCGATGTGCTCCATGATCCCGCCGAGGTACATCTCGGTGCCGTCGTAGAGCGCGTCGACGTCGATCTCGATGGCGTCGTCGAGGAAGCGGTCGACGAGGATCGGGTGCTCCGGGCTCGCGATCGCCGCCCGGGTCACGTACTCCGAGAGCGTCGCGTCGTCGTAGACGATCTCCATGCCGCGGCCGCCGAGGACGTACGACGGGCGGACGAGGACCGGGTAGCCGATCTCGCGGGCGATCTCGACGGCCTCGTCCGCGCTGAAGGCGGTGCCGTGCTTGGGCGCGTTGAGCCCCGCCTCGTGGAGGACCCGACCGAAGTGGCCGCGGTCCTCGGCGAGGTCGATGGCCTCGGGCGAGGTGCCGACGATCGGCACTCCGGCTGCCTTGAGCTGGTCGGCGAGGCCGAGCGGCGTCTGCCCGCCGAGCTGCACGATGACGCCGGCAACCGGGCCCGCCTGGGTCTCGGCGTGGATGACCTCGAGGGCGTCCTCGAGGGTCAGCGGCTCGAAGTAGAGCCGGCTGCTCGTGTCGTAGTCGGTCGAGACCGTCTCGGGGTTGCAGTTGACCATGACGGTGTCGTAGCCGGCGTCGCGCAGGGCGAAGCTCGCGTGCACGCACGAGTAGTCGAACTCGACGCCCTGGCCGATGCGGTTGGGCCCGGAGCCGAGGATGATGACGGCCTCCCGCTCACGCGGCTCGACCTCGGTCTCCTCGTCGTAGGAGCTGTAGTGGTAGGGCGTGCGGGCGGCGAACTCGGCCGCGCAGGTGTCGACCGTCTTGTAGACCGGGCGCACCCCGAGGGCGTGCCGCACCCCGCGCACGACGGCCTCGTCCATGCGCCGCAGCCGGGCGATCTGGGCGTCCGAGAAGCCGTGCCGCTTGGCCAGGCGCAGCACCTGCGGGCCCAGCTCCTCCGCATCGTGGACCTGCTGGGCCACGTCGTTGATCAGCTCCATCTGGTCGAGGTACCAAGGGTCGATCTTCGTCGCCTCGAAGACCTCCTCGACCGACAGCCCCGCGCGCATCGCCTGCTGCACCTGGACGATGCGACCGTCCGTGGGCGTGCGGGCGGCGTCGAGCAGGGCGCGTCCCTCCTCGAGGGTGGGCTGGTCGCCGTCCCAGTGGAAGGCGGCGCCACTGCGCTCGGCGGAACGCAGCGCCTTCTGCAGCGCCTCGGTGAAGTTGCGGCCGATGGCCATCGCCTCGCCGACGGACTTCATCGTCGTCGTGAGGGTCGGGTCGGCGGCCGGGAACTTCTCGAAGGCGAAGCGCGGCACCTTGACGACGACGTAGTCGAGCGTGGGCTCGAAGGCCGCCGGAGTCTCCTCGGTGATGTCGTTGGGGACCTCGTCGAGGGTGTAGCCGATGGCCATCTTGGCGGCGATCTTGGCGATCGGGAAGCCAGTGGCCTTGGAGGCGAGGGCCGACGAGCGCGAGACGCGCGGGTTCATCTCGATGACGATCATCCGACCGTCGTCCGGGTTGATGGCGAACTGGATGTTGCAGCCGCCGGTCTCGACGCCGACCTCGCGGATGACGGCGATGCCGACGTCACGCATCCGCTGGTACTCGCGGTCGGTGAGGGTCAGCGCGGGGGCGACGGTGATCGAGTCACCGGTGTGCACGCCGACGGGGTCGAAGTTTTCGATCGAGCAGACGACGACGACATTGTCTGCGTTGTCGCGCATGACCTCGAGCTCGTACTCCTTCCAGCCGAGGATCGACTCCTCGAGGAGCACCTCGGTCGTCGGGCTGTACTGGAGCCCCGCGCCGGCGATGCGCCGCAGGTCGGTCTCGTCGTAGGCGAAGCCCGAGCCGAGCCCACCCATGGTGAAGGAGGGGCGCACGACCACCGGGTAGCTGAGGTCCTCTGCCGCGGCGAGGCACTCGTCCATCGTGTGGCAGATGACCGACCGGGCGGACTCGGCGCCGCAGCGCTCGACGACGCCCTTGAAGCGCTCGCGGTCCTCGCCGAGCTCGATGGCCTCGACGCTCGCGCCGATGAGGGGGCAGCCGTACCTGTCGAGCACGCCGGCCTCGTGGAGCGAGATCGCGGTGTTGAGTGCGGTCTGGCCACCGAGGGTGGCGAGCACGGCGTCGGGGCGCTCGCGCTCGATGATCTTTTCGACCACCTCGGGGGTGATCGGCTCGATGTACGTCGCGTCGGCGAACTCCGGGTCGGTCATGATCGTCGCCGGGTTGGAGTTGACGAGGATGACGCGCACGCCCTCCTCGCGCAGGACGCGGCAGGCCTGGGTGCCGGAGTAGTCGAACTCGCAGGCCTGACCGATGACGATCGGCCCGGAGCCGATGACGAGAACGCTCTTGATGTCGTCGCGCTTGGGCATCAGGCCCGGGCCTCCTTGGTGCCGGCGGTGGCCAGCAGGTCGGTGAAACGGTCGAAGAGGTAGGCGGCGTCGTGCGGTCCGGCCGCGGCCTCGGGGTGGTACTGGACGGAGAAGCCGAGCAGGCGGGCGTCGTCACCGTCGCCGTCGCGCAGCTCCAGACCCTCGACGACGTCGTCGTTGAGGCAGACGTGGCTGACGGAGGCCGTGCCGAAGGGGGTCTGCGTCGCCTCGTCGAGGGGGGCGTCCACGGCGAAGCCGTGGTTGTGCGCCGTGACCTCGACCTTGCCGGTCGAGCGGTCGAGCACCGGCTGGTTGATGCCGCGGTGGCCGTACTTGAGCTTGTACGTGCCGAAGCCGAGGGCCCGGCCGAAGAGCTGGTTGCCGAAGCAGATGCCGAAGTACGGCAGCCCGGCCCGCAGCGCCTCCTGCAGCAGGGCGACCTGGTCGCCGGCCGTCGCGGGGTCACCGGGGCCGTTGGAGAAGAAGAGCCCGTCGGGCGAGACGGCCTGCACCTGCTCCCACGTGGCAGTGGCCGGCAGGACGTGCACCTCGATGCCGCGCTCGGCGAGGCGGGCCGGGGTCATCGTCTTGATCCCGAGGTCGATCGCGGCGACGGTGAAGCGCTGCTCCCCCTTCGCCGCGACGACGTAGGGCTCGCTCGTGCTCACCGAGGCGGCGAGGGCCGAGCCGGCCATCTCGGGGGCGGAGCGCACCCGCTCGAGTCGGCTGGCCTCGTCACCGATAGCGTCGCCGGAGAAGATGCCGACGCGCATGGCGCCGCGCTCGCGCAGGTGGCGCGTCAGCGCCCGGGTGTCGATGCCGGCGATGCTGACGATGCCCTGGGCGACGAGTTCCTCCTCGAGCGAGCGCTGCGAGCGCCAGTTGCTCGGGCGCAGCGCGGGGTCGCGCAGGACGAAGCCGGCGACGTGGATGCGCGTGGACTCGTCGTCCTCGTCGTTCCACCCGGTGTTGCCGATGTGCGGGGCCGTCATGGCGACGACCTGCCCGCGGTAGCTCGGGTCGGTGAGGGTCTCCTGGTAGCCGGTCATGCCGGTGGAGAAGACGGCCTCGCCGACCGTCTCGCCGGTCGCGCCGTAGGCGGTACCGGTGAAGGTGCGACCGTCCTCGAGGACGAGGACCGCTGGACTGGTGCTGCTGGTGCTCACAGGTTGACCTCTCCGTCGGCGGCCGTGACGCGGCCGCGCAGGATCGTCGTGCGGACACGCCCGGTGAGGGTGTGCCCGGCGAAGGGGGTGTTGCGGGACAGGGAGTGCGAGGTGGCCGGGTCGACGGTGACCCGCTCGCTGGTGTCGACGAGGACGAGGTTGGCCGGGGCGCCCACCTCGATCGCGCGACCGTGGTCGGCGAGCCCGGCGATGCGGGCTGGCGCGTGGGACATCCGCTCGGCGAGCGTCGCCAGGTCGATCCGGCCGCTCGTCACCATGACGTCGTGGACGACGGCGAAGGCGGTCTCGAGCCCGAGCATGCCGAAGGCCGCGTCGGGGAAGGCGTGCTCCTTGTCGTGCCGGGCGTGCGGTGCGTGGTCGGTCGCGACCGCGTCGATCGTGCCGTCGGCCAAGGCCTCGCGCAGCGCCTCGACGTCCTCGGCGGGGCGCAGCGGCGGGTTGACCTTGTAGACCGGGTCGTACCCGCGGAGCAGGTCCGTCGTCAGGACGAGGTGGTGCGGCGTGACCTCTGCGGTGATGCGCGCGCCGCGTCGCTTGGCCCAGCGCACGGCCTCGACGCCCTCGGCGGTCGAGACGTGGGCGACGTGGACGCGCGAGCCGGTGTGCAGCGCCAGCTCCGCGTCGCGGGCAATGATGCTCGACTCGGCGACGGCCGGCCACCCGGTGAGGCCGAGGCGGCCACTCAGCTCGCCCTCGTGGCAGCAGGCGGCCGGCCCGGCCAGGGCGGGGTCCTGCGCGTGCTGGGACACGACGCCGTCGAAGGCCCGCACGTACTCGAGCGCGCGCCGCATGACGCGGGCGTCGTGGACGCAGCGGCCGTCGTCGGAGAAGACGCGGACCCGGGCCCGCGAGCGGTGCATGAGCCCCAGCTCGGCGAGCTCGGCCCCGTCGAGGCCCTTGGTCACGGACCCGATCGGCTGGACGTCGCAGTGCCCGGCGGCGACCCCGAGGTCGAGTACGCGCTCGGCGGCCTCGGCGGTGTCGGTGACCGGGCTGGTGTTGGCCATGGCGAGGACGGCGGTGAAGCCGCCGGCCGCGGCGGCCGCGGACCCGGTCCGCACCGTCTCCGCGTCCTCGCGACCGGGCTCGCGCAGGTGCGTGTGCAGGTCGACGAGCCCCGGCAGGAGGGCCAGCCCGTCGGCGTCGATGCGCTGGGTGCTCTCCCCCGCGGTGGCCTCTGCCCCGACGGCGGCGATGACGCCGTCCCGGACGAGGACGTCGGTGGACTCGCCACCGAGCAGGGATGCGCCGGTGATCAGCAGGTCGCTCATGCCTGCCCCCCTTCGTCGGGCAGGCCGGAGGCCAGCAAGTGGTAGAGGACGCTCATCCGCACGGCGACACCGGCGCTCACCTGGTCGAGGACGAGGCTGCTCGCCGCGTCGGCGGCGTCGGCGGCGATCTCCAGGCCGCGGTTCATCGGCCCGGGGTGGCAGATGACGGCCTCGGGGTTGGCCGCGGTGAGCGCGGCGAGGCGGTCGCGGGTCAGGCCGTAGCCGACGGTGTACTCACGAGCCGTGGGGAAGTAGCCGCCCGCCATGCGCTCGCGCTGCACGCGCAGCATCATCAGCGCGTCGACACCCGAGTCGATGACCTCGTCGAGGTCGTCGCCCAGGGTGAAGCCGTCGGCGCTCGCCCAGGCGCTCGCGCCGCTCGGCATGAGCGTCGGCGGCGCGACGACGGTGACCTCGGCGCCCAGGCGCGGCAGCGAGAGGACGTTGGAGCGGAAGACCCGGCTGTGGGTCACGTCCCCGACGATCGCGACCCGCTTGCCCTCGAGCGAACCGAGGCGGCGCTCGAGGGTGTAGGCGTCGAGCAGGGCCTGCGTCGGGTGCTCGTGCGTGCCGTCACCGGCGTTGACCACGCTCGTGCGCACGCCCGACTCGTCGAACCAGCCGGCGACCTGGTGGGCCGCACCAGAGGCCTGGTGGCGCATGACGATGGCGTCGACCCCCATGGCCGCGATGGTGCGCACGGTGTCTCGGAGGGACTCGCCCTTCGACGTCGACGACCCCTTGCCGGTGATGTTGATCGTGTCGGCGCTCATCCACTTGCCCGCGATCTCGAAGGAGCTGCGGGTGCGGGTGGAGTCCTCGAAGAAGAGGTTGATGACCGTCCGGCCCCGCAGGGTCGGGATCTTCTTGACCTCGCGGCGCTGCACGTCGTGCATCTCGGCGGCCGTGTCGAGCACGGTGCGCAGGGCGGTGTCGTCGAGGTCGGCGACGGAGAGCAGGTGGCGGGTCATCGCTGCTCACCCCCGGAGATCGTGACGGAGTCCGCGACATCGTCGTGGCCGGACAGGCGCACGGTGACCCGCTCGGTCTGCGACGTCGGCAGATTCTTGCCGACGTGGTCGGCGCGGATCGGGAGCTCGCGGTGCCCACGGTCGACGAGGACCGCCAGGCGCACGGAGCGCGGCCGGCCGTAGTCGGAGAGGGCGTCGAGGGCGGCCCGGACGGTGCGGCCCGAGTACAGGACGTCGTCGACGAGCACGACGATCTTGTCGTCGACGCCGGAGGCGGGGAACTGCGTCTGCTGCGGGGCCCGGGTGGGGCGACCACGCAGGTCGTCGCGGTACATCGTCACGTCGAGGGACCCGACGGGGACGGCTCCCCCTTCGATCTCACTGATCTGGGCGGCGAGGCGCTGGGCGAGCTCGACGCCGCGACTGGGGATGCCGAGCAGGACGACGTCCCGGGCCCCCTTGTTGCGCTCGACGATCTCGTGGGCGATGCGGCGCAGGCCGCGCGCGACGTCGGCGGCGCTCATCACCTCGCGGGCGGGGGGGCTGGCCTCTGGGGGCGTGTCCGGACACATGGGTGTCTCAAGACCTCCTTCTCTGCCTCACTGGACAGCGGTTAAAGGATGTCGATCGGGCCAGAGCCTACCGTCTGGGCCGCGCCCTCCCGAACCCGTCTCACCTCGACGCTCACCGGAAGGCGACATCTCGGTTTTGGTTATGTGAAACATAACTTCCTATTATGTTCCTCGTGACCGAGACACCCCTGCTCCAGCTCACGGGCCTGCGCAAGGAGTTCAGCACTCCCCGCGGACCGGTGGTCGCGCTCGACGACATCACCCTGTCGATCGCGCGCGGCTCGATCCACGGCATCGTCGGCCGCTCCGGCGCCGGCAAGTCGACGCTCATCCGGTGCCTCACCGGCCTCGAGCACCCGACCGCCGGCGTCGTCGACCTCGACGGCACCGACATCCCTGCGCTCGTCGGGGACGAGCTGCGCGCCGTGCGGCGTCGCTTCGGCATGGTCTTCCAGCACGCCAATCTGCTCGACTCGCGGTCGGCCGCGGCCAACATCGCCCTGCCGCTCGAGATCGCCGGCTGGTCCGAGGCCGACCGGCAGGCCAGGGTCGCCGAGCTGCTCGAGCTCGTCGGCCTCACCGACCGCGCCAACAACCACCCGGCGCAGCTCTCCGGCGGACAGCAGCAGCGCGTCGGCATCGCTCGCGCCCTGGCGACCCGCCCCGACATCCTCCTGTGCGACGAGCCGACCTCCGCCCTGGACGCCGGCACGACGCGCCAGATCCTCGGCCTCCTGCGCGACCTGCGCGACCGCCTCGGCATCACGGTCGTCATCATCACCCACGAGCCGTCCGTGGTCCGTGAGGTCTGCGACACCGTGAGCCTGCTCGCTGACGGCCGCGTCGTCGAGACCGGCGCCATCGGCGCCGTCGTCACCGATGCCCGTGGGCAGCTGCACCGCGACCTCATCCCCCTGCCCCCGCTCCCCCTCGAGCACGACGGCGGCTACGTCGAGGTCGCCCTCGGCGACGTCCGCTCCGGCACGACGAGCGTCGACGGGGTCCTCGCCCTGCTGCGTGACGGGGGCGTCTCCGCCGAGGTCGCGGCCGCCACCCTCGAGACCATCGGCGGGCGGCGCGTCGGCCGGATCCAGCTCGAGGTCGACCCGGCCCGTACCGACGAGGCCGTGCGCCTCCTCGAGGCCGCCCACCTCTCCCCGGAGGTGGCCGCATGAGCGCCCTCACCAGCCTCGTCGGCGAGGGACGCTACCTCGACAACGAGATCATCCGGCAGGCCGTGCCCACCGCCATCTGGGAGACCCTGGCGATGACCGGCGTCGCGAGCGCGCTCACCGCGCTCATCGGGATCCCGCTCGGGGTGCTGCTCTTCACGAGTTCCCCCGGCGGCACCGCGCCCAACGCGGTGGTCCACCGCGTCGTCGGTGCTGTCGTCAACCTCGGGCGCTCGCTGCCCTTCCTCATCCTGATGATCGCCATCATTCCCTTCACCCGGCTCGTCGTCGGGACATCGATCGGCTGGCAGGCGGCCGTCGTCCCGCTCACCGTCGGCGCGATCCCCTTCTATGCCCGGCTCGTCGAGACCTCGCTGCGCGAGGTCCCCGGCGGCAAGGTCGAGGCCGTGACGATGATGGGCGCCACCCGCTCCGAGATCACCCGCAAGGTGCTGCTGCCCGAGGCCCGCTCCGGACTCGTCGCCGGCCTCACGACCACCGTCATCGCGCTCATCGGCTACACCGCGATGGCCGGTGCCGTCGGCGGCGGCGGCCTCGGTGCCGTCGCCATGAGCTACGGCTACAACCGCTTCGAGTCCGACGTGATGATCGTCTGCGTGGCGCTGCTCGTCGTCATCGTCACCGTCGTCCAGGTCGTCGGCGACCTCGTCGCCCGCCGCCTCGACCGACGCTGACTCCACCCCCTTCGCCCTCCCCTGCAGACCCCGGCCCACCGGCCACCACCGAGAGGAACTCATGTCCACCGCCCGCACCACGGCCCGCGCCGTCGCCCTCATCACCGTCTCCGCCCTGGGCCTCACGGCCTGCGGTCTGACGAAGGGCGACGCGGAGGGCCCCGCCCCCGACGACTCCGGCGTCACCAAGATCACCGTCGGCGCCTCGCCGACCCCGCACGCCAAGATCCTCGAGTACGTCGACAAGGAGCTGGCGCCAGACGCCAAGCTCGACCTCGAGATCAAGACCTTCGACGACTACGTCCAGCCCAACGTCCAGCTCTCCGAGGGCACCCTCGACGCGAACTACTACCAGCACCTCCCCTACTACGAGGAGCAGGTGGAGGACCGCGGCTACGACTTCGCGCACTACGAGGGCATCCACATCGAGCCCTTCGCGCTGTACTCCGACAAGGTCAAGGACCTCAAGGACCTGCCCCAGGGCGGCACCATTGGGATCAACAACGACCCGTCCAACCAGGGCCGGGCGCTGCAGCTGCTCGCCGACAACGACGTCATCACGCTCAAGGAGGGCAAGGACGCCACCAACGCGACGATCTTCGACGTCGACGACAACCCCAAGAAGCTGAAGTTCAAGGAGACCGACGCGGCCCAGCTGGCGCGCTCCCTCCAGGACCTCGACGCCGCCGTCATCAACGGCAACTACGCGATCGAGGCCGACCTGTCGACCAAGGACGCGCTCGCGGTCGAGGACGGCAAGGACAGCCCCTACGCCAACTTCCTCGCCGTGCAGGCGTCCAACAAGGACAACGCCGGGCTGGAGAAGCTCGACGAGCTGCTCCACTCCCCGGAGGTCAAGAAGTACATCGAGGAGACCTGGCCCAACGGCGAGGTGCTCCCCGCCTTCTGAGACATCGCTCTCGACGCGACGGGCCGGTCCACGCACCACGTGTGGGCCGGCCCGTCGTCCAGTTCGTGCCAGTGGGTCACACCGGGTCGGATGCTCGCGGCCGCGCGGACGGGCGGTCGTCGCGGACACCGGTGATGACCGGGCGCCGTCGGACCACCTCGGCGACCGTCCCGAGGTCGAGCAGCTCGCGCAGGATGACCCGCGTGGGCGTCATCAGCCAGAGGTCGCCGGACTCTCCGGCGTCGAGCAGGGAGTGGATCGCGGTCCACTCGGAGCCGACGGCCTCGGTCGTCAGGTGTGTGGGCTGCCGCGCGTGCTCACGCGGCACGGGGAGGACGAAGAAGGAGACGTCGAACCTCTTGGGCGAGCCCTCCGGGGTGACCCAGCGGTCCCACGGCAGCAGCAGCTCCGGGTCGGCGACCAGCCCGGTCTCCTCGGCCAGCTCACGCAGCCCGGTGGCCAGAAGCGTGCGGGCATCGGCCTGCCGGTCCTGCGCGACGGGCAGGTGCCGCCACCGGTGGACGTGGTCGACGAGGATCGCGTCCGACACGGCGAGGGCCGCTCCCTTCGCCACGTCGCCGGGATCGCACCGCCCGCCGGGGAAGACGACGGCGCCGGCGGCGAAGTCCATCGTCGGCTGGCGGTGCTGGACGAAGACCTCAGGACCTGCCGGCCCATCACGCAGCGGGATGACGCTGACGGCCGGTCGGACGGGCACGGCGGTCACGACGTCGCCGGCGCCTCGTCCTCCGCCTCCGTGGCGACCCGATCACCTTCGGCCGACTCACTCTCGACCTCGTCTGCGGAGACCAGGCCCGCCCGGAGGTTGATCTGCTCGCTGACGTAGCGCAGGACGACCGCGGCGACCGCGGCCACCGGCACCGCGAGGAAGGCACCGACGATGCCGAAGAGCGTGCTGCCCACCGCGACGGCGAGCAGGATGACGCCCGCGTGCAGCTGCATCGAGCGGCCCTGGAGGAAGGGCTGGAGGAAGTTGCCCTCGAGCTGCTGCACGGCCACGATGAGGATGAGGACGAAGAGTGCCTTGACCGGACCCAGGGCCACGAGTGCGACGAGCACGGACAGGAAGCCCACGGCGAAGGCACCGACGATCGGGATGAACCCGCCGAAGAAGGTGAGGATCGCCAGCGCGAAGGCGAGCGGCACCCCGAGGAAGGCCAGACCGATGCCGATGATCACGGCGTCCACCGCCGAGACGAGGGCCTGGGTCCGGATGAACCCGCCGAGCGTGTTCCACGAGCGCGTGGCCACCTCGGTGAGGTGGCCGCCGGCGCGCTCCCCGGCGACCCGCCGGACGAAGGGGAGAAACTGCGGCCCGTCCTTGATGAAGAAGAAGACGAGGATGAGCACGAGCACGAGGGTCACCAGGCCCGAGCCGACGGCCGAGGCACCGGCGAGAGCGCCGGTGGCGATCTGCCCGCTCTGCTCCTGCAGCCAGGTCGTCGCCTTGCCGACCGCGTCGTCGATCGTCGCGTTGTCGATGTTGAAGGGCGGCTCGGCCGCCCGCTCCTGCAGCTCGGTCAGGCCCTCGCTGGCCTGCTGCGCGAGGTCACCCGACTGGCTGACGAGCGAGGGGGCGATCGCGCCGAGCACCCCGAAGACGATGGCGAGCGAGCCGACGATCACCAGGGCCGCAGCCAGGGCGTCGGGCACGCCCTTCGAGCGCAGCCAGCGGGTCGGGGGCCACAGGACGGTGGCGACGATGAGCGCGAGGAGGATCGGGAAGACCCCCACCCACAACTTGGCCAGCAGCCACCACAGGACGACGCTCGCACCGGCGACGAGGAGCAGGCGCCAGGACCAGCGGGCGAGGGTCGTCAGCCCCTCGCCGATGACGACCCCGCGGTCGAGCGGTGCGTCCGGGGTCGCGTCGGCCGTCGGCTCTGTCGCCTCGTGCTCGGTGCTCATGTGTCTCCTCACACGAGGGTGGGCTTGACCTCGACGAGGCGCGCGAGCAGTCCGTTGACGAACTTCGGCGACTCGTCCGTGCTGAGCTCGGTCGCGAGGACGACGGCCTCGCTGACCGCGACCTCGTCGGGGACGTCCTCGCTGTAGAGGATCTCCCACGCACCGAGGCGCAGGATCGCCCGATCGACGTCGGGCATGCGGTCCAGGCTCCAGCCCTGGCTGTACGTCGTCAACGCGTCGTTGATGTCGGTCCAGTGGGCCACGACGCCGCGGACCGCGGTGATCGTGTACTCGTTGAGCGGTGCCGGGGTGACCGGTCGCTCGGCCCGCTCGCTCGCAAGGTCACCTGCGTTGAGACCACGAGACTCGGCCTCGAAGAGCAGGTCGACGGCGCGGCGGCGGGCCTTGGTGCGTGCCCCCACTCAGCTCACTCGACCGAGGTAGGAGCCGTCACGGGTGTCGACCTTGACCTTCGTGCCCTGCTCGAGGAAGAGCGGGACGGAGATCTCGGCACCGGTCTCGAGGGTGGCCGGCTTGGTGCCACCGGTCGAGCGGTCCCCCTGCAGGCCGGGCTCGGTGTAGGTGATCTCGAGGACCACCGACGCCGGCAACTCGACGTAGAGGACATTGCCCTCGTTGCGGGCGATGACCGCCTCCTGGTTCTCGAGCATGTACTTCGCGGCGTCGCCGACCACCTCCGGGGTGACCGGGATCTGGTCGTAGGTCTCGGGGTCCATGAAGACGAAGTCGGTGCCGTCGTTGTACAGGTACTGCATCGTGCGCTTGTCGACGTTGGACACCTCGACCTTGGTGCCGGCGTTGAAGGTCTTGTCGACGGTCTTGCCGCTCGTGACGTTCTTCAGCTTGGTCCGCACGAAGGCCGGGCCCTTGCCGGGCTTGACGTGCTGGAACTCCACGACGCTCCAGAGCTGGCCGTCGATGTTGAGGACCATGCCGTTCTTGAGGTCATTCGTCGTTGCCACGGGTGTGCTCGCCTTCGCGTCGTCGTCAGGTGTGTCCGCCACTGCTGCGCCGAGGGCGCGCGGGCCGCCCAGCATCCTAACCGGCGAAGGCACGATCCACCCACGCGCGCACCCGCGCCTCCCCCTCGGTGAGGACCGAGATGTGGTCGGCCCCCGTGACCCGCTCGTACTCGAGGTCGGCCCCCTGCTCCTCGTACTGCTCGGCGAGCCGGTCGCTCAGGAGCACCGGGACGGTCGTGTCCCGGTCGCCGTGGACGAGGAGGACCGGCACCTGCGGCCGCACCTCGGCCGCGTCGTTGGTCCCGACCGTCCGCCGGATCCGGGAGAGGTCGGCGTCCTCCCGGAGGAAGTCGGTGAGCTGCATGCCGCCGAAGGAGTCGTCGCGGAAGAGCTCGGCGATGCACCGCTGCTCCAGCTGGGGCAGCAGCCGCCGCCCCTGCGGGCTCACGACCTGCTCGAGCGGGACGTCGGCGGTGCGTGCTGCGGCCACGACGAGCGGGCCGAGGAAGCCCGCGTCCTGCCCTTCGGCTGCTGCGGCCTCGTCGGCCGACGTCCCTGCCGGTGCCCCGCCGTCGGCCATCTCGACGACGACGCCGAGCTGGCTCGGCGGGGCGATGGCGACGATGCCGACGAGGTCGAGACCGGGCGTGTAGGCATCGGTGAAGCGCGCGGTGAAGATCGCCGCCTGCGCGCCCTGCGAGTGCCCCATCGCGACCCAGCGGGAGGACAGGTCCGGCGTGAGCTCGTGCGCCGCGAGCACGATGTCGCTCATCGCCGCCCCGGCGGACTGTCCCATGAGGTAGGGGTGCGGACCGGGCGTGCCCAGCCCTTCGTAGTCGGTGCGCACCACGGCGAAGCCGTCGTCGACGAGGTCGGCCGTCGCCTGGTCCATCGAGGCCGCGTAGACGCCGGTCTGCTCGTCGACGAGGGACCGGGAGGGCGCGCACCGGTCTGCGGTGCCGGTCGTCCCGTGGCCCCAGCTGATGACCGGCCACCCGCCTGTCGGGGGCTCGCCCTCGGGGACGGAGACCACGCCGGACACGGCGACGGGCTCTCCCTTCGCGCTGGTGGAGCGGTACATGACGAGGTGGGTCGTCCCGCCGATCGTCGGCCCGTCGACCACGCGACGTGACCAGATGAGCGTGCCGTGCCGGCCAGCGGCCAGCTGCTCGGCGGTCGTCTCGTAGAAGGCCTCTCCCGACGGCCCGGTCACCAGCTCGTCGCCGTCGCCCCGGGACCGCCAGAGCAGCGCCGTGGCCACCACTGCCACGACGAGCAGTGCGGCGAGCCCCACGATCCCGCGTCGTCGCCGTCCCTCGATCGCCATGCTGCGCATCCTCGCAGACCGGTGCCGGAGGAGGCAGGATGGCGGACATGAAGTCCACCGCCCTGCTCGCCGCCGTCGCTGCCGGGACCGCTGGTCTCGCCGCCCGGGACCTCCTGCAGAAGCAGCACTCCCTCAAGCGCAACTTCCCCGTCGTGGCCAATGCCCGCTACCTGCTCGAGCGGATCGGGCCGGAGCTGCGCCAGTACATCGTCACGAGCAACGACGAGGAGCGGCCCTTCAGCCGCGACCAGCGGGCCTGGGTGTACGCGTCGTCGAAGATGGAGAACAACTACGTCGGCTTCGGCACGGACAACGACGTCGAGCGGGTCGAGGGCTACCCGATCCTCAAGCACCGCACCTTTTCCGACGTCGCCGCACCGACGAGCACCCACCACGGCGAGGAGACCCCGCTGCCGAGTGCCAAGGTGCTCGGCGGGCCCCGCGGCCGTCGGCACGCCTTCCGCCCGCAGTCGGTCGTCAACATCTCGGGGATGAGCTTCGGCTCGTTGTCCGCCAACGCGATCCACGCGCTCAACGATGGCGCCCGCCTGGCCGGCGCGATGCACTGCACGGGCGAGGGCTCGCTCTCCCCCCACCACCGGCAGGGTGGCGACCTGATCTTCCAGATCGGCACCGCGTACTTCGGCTGCCGTGACGAGGACGGCAACTTCGACCTCGAGATCCTCAAGGAGGTCGTGGCGTCGGCACCCGTGCGCGCGATCGAGATCAAGCTGAGCCAGGGCGCCAAGCCGGGGCTCGGTGGCATGCTCCCGGCGGCGAAGATCTCGGACGAGATCGCCGAGACCCGCGGCATCCCCCAGGGCGTGGACTGCGCCAGCCCGTCACGTCACACCGAGTTCCACGACGTCGACTCGATGCTCGACTTCGTCGAGATGGTGGCCGATGCCACCGGGCTGCCGGTCGGCATCAAGTCGGCCGTCGGCGACATGGACTTCTGGGAGGACCTCGCCGCCGCCATGGCCGACGGCGAGCGCGGGGTGGACTTCATCGTCATCGACGGCGGCGAAGGGGGGACGGGCGCGGCTCCCCTCGTCTTCAGCGATGCCGTCGCGATGCCCTTCCGACTGGCCTTCACCCGCGTCTACGCGGTCTTCGCCCGGGCCGGGCTGACCGACCGCGTGACGTGGGTCGGCTCGGGCAAGCTCGGCCTGCCCGAAAACGCGCTCGTCGCCTTCGCCCTGGGGTGCGACATGGTGCACGTCGCCCGGGAGGCGATGCTCGCGGTGGGCTGCATCCAGGCGCAGAAGTGCCACACCGACCACTGCCCCACGGGCGTGGCGACGCAGAACCCCTGGCTCTCGCGCGGCCTGGACCCGACGCTCAAGGCCTCCCGGGTCGACAACTACATCCGCACCCTGCGCCGTGACCTGCTCAAGGTCTCGGAGGCCTGCGGGGTCTGGCACCCCGGTCTGCTCACGGTGGACGACGTCGAGCTGCTCCTCGGCAACCGCAAGGCCACTCCCCTCGGCGAGATCTACGAGTACGAGCCCGGGTGGGGTGCGCTCTCCGACGAGGACGCGGCCGCGATCATCGAGATCATGTCGCAGACCGCGCCCACGGAGGACGACGAGGACCTCCCCGTCACTTCACCTCACGGGTGAGGATCCGGTAGGTCCCGATCGCCATCGGGAGACCGACCCAGACGGCGGTGGCGGTGGCGAGATGGCCCCAGTTCTCCCCCGTCATCGTCCCCTCGGTCAGGGGCCCGGTGACGAGCTGGAGGTCGAGCCAAGCGGCGACGTCCTGCATCCGCTGGATCATCGCCGTGAGGATCGTCCAGACCGTCGGCAGCGCCAGGCTGGCGACGATCGCCATCGGCGTGCTGAGCAGGGCCGCGCCGAAGGCGACGCCCTGCAGGGTGTAGATCACGGCCGCGAGCACGAGGCCCGCCAGGGAGAGGCCGGTGAGGGTGAACTCCCCGCCGGCGACGAGCGTGGCCAGAGATGCAGCGAGCGCGCCGGCGAGGAGCAGCACGAGGCAGAGGGCGACGGCGGCGGTGACCTTGGCGCCCACGACCCGGCCGCGCCGGGGCACGAGGGTGAAGGTCGCCAGGCCCGTCCGCTGGCTCCACTCCTGGGTCGCCGACATGATGCCCATGATCGGCAGGAGCATGACCATGGGCATGAAGATGAAGCCGAGGAAGGTCGAGAAGGCGTGATCCTCGCCGCCCTGGCCCCAGATGACCAGACCGCCGGCGATGAGGAAGCCGATGGTCGCCATGACGACGAGCATCCACATGCCTGCCCGGGTGTCGACCATCTTGCGCAGCTCGATGCCGACGAGCCGGGTGAAGGGCACCCGGTCACCGGTGACGTCGACGGGCGCTGGGGTCGGGGCCTGCGTGGACTCGGTGGGTGCGGTGGCGGTGCTCATGCGGCAATCCCCTCTCGGGACTCGGATGCGGTCAGGGTGAGGAAGAGATCCTCGAGGCCGCCGGCGGAGCCGGAGGCGAGGTCGGTGAGGACGATCCGGGCGTCGAGCGCGATGCGGCCGACGGCCTCGCTGCTCGCCTGGGCGAGCAGGCCGGCCGGGGTGATGGTGACGTCGATGCCCGCCCGGCTCAGGACGGCCAGCAGGGCCTCGTCGTCGACCGACCGCACGCGGGTGCCCTGCTGCTGCAGCAGCTGCTCGACCGTGCCCTCGGCGACGATGCGGCCGTTGCCGATGATGACGAGCTCGTCGGCGACGATCTGCACCTCGGAGAGCAGGTGGGAGGAGAGCAGGACCGTACCGCCGCGGTCGGCGAAGCCGCGCAGCAGGCCCCGCATCCAGTGGATGCCTTGCGGGTCGAGGCCGTTGGCCGGCTCGTCGAGGACGAGCACCTCGGGGTCTCCGATGAGCGCAGCCGCCAGTCCGAGCCGCTGCCGCATGCCGAGCGAGTAGTCGCGCACCCGCCGGCTGGCCTCCTTGTCTGTGAGGCCGACGGCCGCGAGGCCCCCGTCGACGGCCGATGGGCCCACCCCGATCGTCCGGGCGGCCAGGGTCAGCACCTCGCGCCCCGTCCGACCGGGGTGCTGGGCGGAGGCGTCGAGCCTGACGCCGACGTGTCGACCCGGGTTGGGCAGGTCGACGTATCGACGGCCGAGGACGTGGGCCTCGCCGGAGGTCGGAGGCGTCAGACCGGTCATCATCCGCATCGCCGTCGACTTGCCCGCACCGTTGGGGCCGAGGAAGCCGGTGACGCTGCCCGGGCGGGCCGTGAAGGAGATGTCGTCGACGGCGGTGAAGTCGCCGTAGCGCTTGGTCAGGTGGGTCACGGTGATCATGACTCCCACGATGCTGCGGGGGCGCGAAGGGGGCATCGGCCGCGGGTCTCGACCGTGCCTCCTCCTTTGGTCGGGGGTGGCGGCGACGACGTCAGCCCGAGGACGGATGCCGCCGGGTCACCCGTGCGCCTACCGTGGCCCGGTGACTGGTGGACGACCCCGCGACGAACGCCTCCCCGACCGGCTCACGTGGTGGGACACCACGTGGCGGATGGGGGCGGCGCTGCTGCTCGGCGTCACCTTCTGGATCTTCACGGTGGCCGTGATGTTCCCTGACGCGGACGAGGACCTGCCCGAGGGGCTGCGCACCGCGTGGTTGGTCCTCGTCGACCCGGCCATCGGTCTTGTCGCGACCGCCCTGCTGCCGCTCCGACGTCGGTGGCCGGTGCTCACCACGGCCCTGACGACGATCATGTCGGCGGGCTCCACGGTCGCGGCCGGCGCCCAGACGATCGCGATGGTCTCCCTGGCGACCCGCCAGCGCTGGCGCGAGATCGGCCCGCTCGTCGCCCTGACCGTGCTCGCCGGGGTCGTCAGCACCCGGGTCGTCTACCCGGACCCCGAGGCGCTGCCGCTGTGGGGCGAGGCCCTGGTCAACGCGCTCGTCATCGCCGTGGTCGTCGCCGTCGGCTACTCGATCGGCTCCCGTCGGGCCCTGGTGCGCTCCTGGGTGGACCGCGCCCGCGCCGCCGAGTCGGAGCAGAGCGCACGGGTCGCCCAGGCGCAGACCGCGGAGCGCGCCCGGATCGCCCGCGAGATGCACGACGTGCTCGCGCACCGCATCTCGCTCATCACCATGCACTCGGGCCTGCTCACCTACCGCGAGGACCTGCCCGAGGCGCAGCGGCGCGAGGCCGTCACCGCCATCGACACCAATGCCCGGGCCGCACTCACCGACCTGCGTGAGGTGCTCGGGGTCCTGCGCGACGAGGAGGCGGGCGGCTCCCTTCGTCCGCAGCACACCCTGCTCGACCTGCCGGAGCTGCTCGTCGACGCCCGGTCCGCCGGTGCGCGGGTCGTCCTCGACGACGGCGGCCTCGACCTGGCCGCCGTGCCCGAGACCCTGGGGCGGACCGTCTACCGCGTCGTGCAGGAGGGTCTGACCAATGCCCGCAAGCACGCGCCGGGGGCCGCGGTGACGGTGACGCTCTCCGGGCGGGCCGGCGAGCAGCTCGCCGTCACCGTCGACAACCCGCGGGCCGTGGGGCACCGCTCGTCCGCGCCGACCTCCGGCCTCGGCCTGCTCGGCCTCACCGAGCGTGTCGAGCTCGCCGGGGGACGTCTGACGCACGGCTGGCAGGGCGACGGGACCCACCACCTCGCCGTGTCGCTACCGTGGCCGGCATGAGTGCCCCGATCTCCGTCGTCCTCGTCGACGACGACGCGATGGTCCGCACGGCGTTGTCGATGATCCTCGGGGCGGCCCCGGAGATCACGGTCGTCGGGCAGGCCGAGGACGGTCGACAGGCCCTGTCGGTCATCGCGGAGCACTCCCCCGACGTCGTCCTCATGGACATCCGGATGCCCCGCCTGGACGGTCTGGCCGCGACCGACGCGCTGGTCCGCAGCGGGTCGCCGAGCAAGGTCGTGGTCCTCACGACCTTCGACGCTGACGACGACGTCATGCGTGCCCTGCAGCACGGGGCCGACGGCTTCCTGCTCAAGGACACGCCCCCGGACCGCATCGTCGAGGCGGTGCGTCTCGTGGCCGCCGGCCAGTCGATCCTCTCGCCGAGCGTCACCGCCGGGGTGCTGGCGTCCGTGCGTGACGCCCGTCGGGCCGGCGACGACTCCGCCCGTCAGGCCGCTCGCGACCGACTCGCTGCGCTCACCGATCGGGAGCTCGAGGTCGCGCAGGCAGTGGGGGCGGGGATGTCCAATGCCGAGATCTCGCGCGAGCTCTACCTGAGCGTCGCGACCGTCAAGGCGCACCTCGGTCGGATCCTCGACAAGCTCGGGGCGGACAACCGTGTCCAGGTCGCGATCACCGTCCACGACGCCGAGCTCGACCCCCGCCCCTGATCTCCACCTTCGCATCTCCCTAGGGAAATGCGCACTCCCGACCGCATTTCCCTAGGGAAATGCGTACTCCCCTCGGCATCTCCCTAGGGAAATGTCAGCCGAAGGGGGTCAGGCCAGGGCTGCGTACGCCTCCCGCAGCAGGCCCTCGTCGGGCCCCTCGAGACGGGTCGGCTCGGCGAGCCCGTCGAGCACGACGAAGCGCAGGGTGCTGCCGCGGGTCTTCTTGTCGCGGCGCAGGGCGACGAGCAGCTCGTCGAAGCTCGCGCCGGAGTACGTCGTCGGCAGCCCGAGCAGCCCGAGCACGTAGCGGTGCCGCTCGAGCAGCGCGGCGTCGATGCGTCCGGTGCGGTGGGCCACCTCGGCGGCGAAGACCATGCCGATCGCCACGGCCTCGCCGTGCCGCATCCGGTAGCCCTCGTGGTGCTCGATGGCGTGGCCGAGCGTGTGCCCGTAGTTGAGGATCTCGCGCAGGTGCGACTCCTTGAGGTCCGCGGCGACGACCTGCGCCTTGACGGCGATCTTGCGCTCGATGACCTCACGCAGTGCGGCCGAGCCCGGCTCCTGCACCCCGGACTCGTCGGCCTCGACGATCTCGAGGATCCGCGGGTCGGCGATGAAGCCACCCTTGACGACCTCGGCCAGCCCCGCGGACAGGTCCGCCGGGGGCAGCGTGGCCAGGTGGTCGAGGTCGCAGTGCACCGCGTGGGGCGTGTGGAAGGCCCCGACGAGGTTCTTGCCCTCGGCGGTGTTGATGCCGGTCTTGCCACCGACGGCGGCGTCGACCATGCCCAGGACCGTCGTCGGCACGTGGACGACCGCCACGCCACGCAGCCAGGCCGCGGCCGCCCACCCACCGAGGTCGGTGACGCTGCCGCCGCCGACGGCGACGACGGCATCGCTGCGCGTGAAGCCCGCGACGCCCATCGTCGACCACAGGCCGGCTGCGACCTCGACGGTCTTGGCCGCCTCGGCGTCCGGCACGGCGGCGACGTGGACCTCGAGTCCCGACGCCCGCAGGGAGCTGATCACCGGCTCGGCCAGCGCAGCCAGCGGTGCGCCGTGCACCACGAGCACGCGGGCGACACCCTCTGGGAGCTGCTCGGCCACCCGGCTGGAGACCCCGTGGCCGACGAGGACGTCGTAGTCCTCACCGACGCTGATCGTCGTCACGTCACTCATGCGCTCTCCTCGAGCAGGGTCAGGGCCTCGGCGACGACGGCCTCCACGTCGCGTCCGGCGGTGTCGACGCGGTGGTCGGCCAGCGACTCGTAGGTCGGGCGGCGCGCCTCCATCGTCTTGATCCAGCTCTGGCGGGGGTTGACCGACAGCAGCGGTCGGCTCTTGTCGAAGCCGATGCGCTTGGCGGCATCGGCGATGCCGACGTCGAGGAAGAGCACGCGGTGCCCCTCGAGCGCAGCGGTCACGTCGGGGATCATCGGCGCTCCGCCGCCGAGCGCGAGCACGACACCGTCCTCGCGCAGGGCGTCGAGCACCGCGCGGCGCTCTGCGGCGCGGAAGTAGTCCTCCCCCTCCTCGACGAAGAGGTCGGAGATGGTCCGCCCCTCACGCTCCTCGACGAGCGCGTCGGTGTCGACGAGCCGTCGCCCCAGCCGGGCGGCGACCTCGGCAGCCACGGTCGACTTGCCGACCCCGGGCGGTCCGATGACGACGACGAAGGGAGCCCCGCTCACCCCTGCCACGTCCGCATGAGCTCCGGGATCGAGTCGAGGTAGGCCCGGTGGTTGCGCGCGGTCTCGGCGACCGAGTCGCCGCCGAACTTCTCGACGCAGGCCTCGGCGAGCACGAGCGCGACCATCGCCTGGGCGACGACGCCCGCAGCCGGCACGGCGCACACGTCGGAGCGCTGGTGAATCGCGGTGGCCGGGTCGCTGCCGGTGACGTCGACGGTCTCCAGGGCACGCGGGACGGTGCTGATCGGCTTCATCGCCGCGCGGACGCGGAGCACGTCGCCGGTGCTCATCCCCCCTTCGGTACCGCCGGCGCGACCGGTGCGGCGGTGGATCACGCCGTCGCCGTCACGCTCCATCTCGTCGTGCGCGGCGGAGCCGCGACGGCGGGCCGTCGTGAAGCCGTCGCCGACCTCGACGCCCTTGATCGCCTGGATGCCCATGAGGGCACCGGCCAGGCGCGCATCGAGGCGGCGGTCCCAGTGGACGTGGCTGCCCAGGCCCGGCGGCAGGCCGTAGGCGAGGACCTCGACGACACCGCCGAGGGTGTCGCCGTCCTTCTTGGCCGCCTCGATCTCGGCGACCATCGCATCGGTGCCCTCGCGGGTCATCGCCCGTACGGGGTTGGCGTCGAGGGTGGCGGTGTCGTCGGGCGTCGGCAGCGGACCGTCGGCGGGGGCCTCCCCTTCGCCGATCGCGACGGTGTGCGCGACGAGCCGGATCCCGTAGGCCTGCTCGAGGAATCGCTCAGTTACCTCGCCGAGGGCCACGCGGGCGGCGGTCTCACGGGCCGAGGCGCGCTCGAGCACCGGACGGGCCTCGTCGAAGCCGTACTTCTGCATGCCGACGAGGTCGGCGTGGCCGGGGCGGGGGCGGGTCAGCGGCCGGTTGCGGGCGATCTCCTTCTCCGCGTTGACGTCGTCGGAGGCGGCGAAGGCGGCGGCATCGACGGGGTCGGCGCTCATGACCGTCTCCCACTTGGGCCACTCGGTGTTGCCGATCATCACGGCGAGCGGGGAGCCGAGGGTGCTGCCGTGGCGCACTCCGCCGAGGAAGGTCACCTGGTCCTGCTCGAACTTCATCCGGGCACCGCGTCCGTAGCCGAGACGGCGACGGGCGAGCGCACCCGCGACATCCGAGGTCGTCACCTCGACCCCGGCAGGCAGCCCTTCGAGGGTCGCCACGAGGGCCTGGCCGTGCGACTCACCAGCAGTCAACCAACGCAACATGTCTGGCATCTTCCCATCCCGCCCGGGCCATGCCGTCACGCGTCCGGGGTGTGACCGCTCTCCCCCAGCGCCGCCCGACCCGCGGCCTGCATCTGCGCCACCGGTGCCGGCTCACCGGTGAAGAGCTCGAACTGGCGCGCCGCCTGGTGGACGAGCATCTCCAGGCCCGAGACCACGTGCGCCCCGTGCGTGGCCGCGGCGCGGCCGAGGGGGGTCGGCCAGTCGGCGTAGACGACGTCGAGCAGGACCGTCCCGGTGAGGTCGCGCCCGGCGTGCTCGCCGGCGGCAGCATTGGCCGCACCCGCCGGCACGGTCGAGACGACCGCCCGGTCCCCCGTGCTCGCCCACTCCTGCAGCGGCACGACCTGCAGCTCGATGTCGGCGACGTCGGCGAGCGCGGCAGCCCGCTCCGGGGTGCGGGCCGCGACGGTCACCTGACGGGCCCCCAGCGCCACGAGTCCGAGCACGGCCGACCGTGCGGTCGCCCCCGAGCCGATGACGGTCGCGGACTCGAGGTCGGCCACCCCGGCCTCGGCCAGCGCCGCCGTGACGCCGTGCACGTCGGTGTTGTCGGCAGCCCACCCCGAGTCGGTGCGCACCAACGTGTTGATGGCACCGGCCCGGCGGGCCGTGTCGGTCACCGACTCGGCCACGTCGAAGGCGGCAACCTTGAGCGGCATCGTCAGGCTGAGCCCGCGCCACATGACGTCGAGGCCGGTGACGAAGGGGGCCAGCCCCCCTTCGTCGACCTCGTGGGCCGTGTACCGCCAGTCGGCGAGCCCGGTCGCCTCGTACCCGGCCCGGTGGAGGGTCGGGGACAGCGAGTGGTCGATCGGGCTGCCGAGGACACCCGCGTGCAGCGGCGTCAGCACCGGTCCTGGTTGTCCGAGCACCACTGCTGGAACTCCTTGACGTTGTTGTCGTGCTCGCGCTGGGTCTCGGCGAACTTCGTCTCGCCCGTGTCGGGGTTGACGGTGACGAAGAAGAGCCAGTCGCCCTCGTCCGGGTCACCGGCTGCCTTGATGGCCTCCGCGCCCGGGTTGTTGATCGGCCCCGGCGGCAGCCCGGTGTGCTTGTACGTGTTGTACGGGCTGTCACTCGCGCGCATCTCGTCGGTCGTCCCGGCCTTGCCGCGCTCTTGGAAGACGTAGTGGACGGTGCTGTCCATGTTGAGCATGCCGACGGTCGGGCCGTCCACGTCCTCGAGGCGGTTTTCGATGACCCGGGCGACCTTGCCGCGGTCAGCAGCACCGGACTCGCCCTCGACGATGGAGGCGACGGTCAGGGTGCGCTCCCAGTCCTTGCGGGCGACGCCGGCCTCGGTAAGCTGGTCGGTCGTCATCGTGATCATCTGGTTGAGTTGCTGGACGGCGCTCGTGCCCTTCTCGAACTCGTAGGTCGAGGGGAAGAGCCAGCCCTCGAGGTCACCCTCGGCCTCGTCGGGCAGCTTGAGGTCGCTCGACTTCTCGGCCTTCTCGTAGTCCGCGACGGGGACACCGGTGCCCTCGGAGAGCTTCGTGTAGATCTCCGAGCGCCACAGCCCCTCGCTCAGGGTGATCCCCCGGGCGACCCGCGCCTTGGGGTCGAGGAGCCGGTCGAAGGCACTCGACGCGGACATCTCCTTGCGCATGGAGTACGTGCCCGGCTGGATCGCCGAGGCCTTGTCGGGCTGCGACTGGGCGACGGAGGTGAAGCTGCTCGTCGACTTGACGACGCCGGCCTCGACGAGCGTCTCGCCGATCTGGGACCCCGCCATGCCGGAGGTGATCTCGACCTCGACGCTGCCGTGCCCCGTGCCCTCGTAGTCGGTGCTCTCCCCCGCGCCGGGGATCAGCGATCGCAGCGACCCGAAGGCGAAGAACATCGCGGCCACGACGACCGCGGCGGCGAGCACCATCGCCACGCACCCCGCACCTCGCCGTCGGTCGGTACGGGTGTCCCGTGCCCGGCGCTGTCGTCGGGTGTGGCCCCGGTGAGACCGGCCCTGGTCGAAGATGTCCTCGTCCAGCTCACTCATGCTGTCGTGCCCTTCCGCGGTGTGCGTCGGCGCGGCCGACCGACCCGTTCCCCGGGGGGTCCACCGGTTGCGCGCTCCGTGTCCAGCGCAGTCTGCAGGATCAGGACTGCTGCCGCTTGGTCAACCACGCCCCGATGGCGCCGACCGGCCACACCGCTGTCCCGCAGGCCCCGATGAGCATCCACCGTCGTGAGCCGCTCGTCCACGAGGCGGACCGGCGTGTTGTCGATCGGCGCGTCCTGGAGCGCCGAACGCAGGCGGGTGGCCCATTCCCGGGCCTTGGCGGCCGCCGGCCCCTCGCTCCCGTCGAGGGAGCGAGGCAGCCCGACGACCACCTCGATCGCGGCGAGGTCGGTCACGATCTCGACGACCCGGTCGATGTCGGCATCGTGCTCGAGATCACGTGGCACCGTCTCGACGGGCGTCGCGAGCAACCCCTCAGGGTCGCTCGAGGCGACGCCGACCCGGGCGTCGCCGACGTCGACGCCGACCCGGGCCCCGCGGCGCATGCCGGGGTCAGCCACCGATCTCCCGCTCGACGGCTGCGAGTGCGTCCTCGACCTTCGTGGCGTCCTGGCCGCCACCCTGCGCGAGGTCGTCCTTGCCACCGCCACCGCCGCCGAGGACCTGGGCCGCGACCCGCACGAGAGCGCCGGCCTTGACCCCCTTCGCCCGGGCGGCCTCGTTGGTCGCGATGACGATGACCGGCTTGCCGGGGCCGTCGCCGGTGAGTGCGACGACGGTCGGCCGCTCCTCGCCCAGCTGGGCCCGGGTGTCGGTGACCATCTGCCGCAGGTCGTCGGGCGCGCCACCGGCGACGTGCACGCCGACGTAGGTCACGCCGACGACGTCGCTCGCGGCGTCGGTGAGGGAGCCCGCGGAGGCCGCGACCTGCTCGCGGCGCACCTTGTCCAGCTCCTTCTCGACCTCACGCAGGCGGGCGACGAGCTCACCGACGCGCTCGGGCAGGTCGGCGGCCGGAGCCTTGACGATGCTCGACAGCTCGGCGACGAGCGCGCGCTCGGTCGCCAGGTGCTGCAGGGCGTTCATGCCGACGAAGGCCTCGAGGCGGCGCACGCCGGAGCCGACGGAGGACTCACCGGTGAGGGTGAGCGCGCCGATCTGGCTCGAGTGGCGCACGTGGGTGCCACCGCAGAGCTCGCGCGACCACTCGCCGCCGATCTCGATGACGCGCACCTGCTCGTCGTAGGTCTCGCCGAAGAGCGCCAGCGCACCACGCTCGCGCGCCTCGGGCAGCGTCATCCAGTCCGCGGAGACGGGCAGGTCGTCGCGGACCGCGAGGTTGGCGACGTGCTCGATCTCGGCACGGGCGTCGGCGGACAGGGACTGGTTCCACGCGAAGTCCAGGCGCAGGTAGCCGGGCTTGTTGTAGGAGCCGGACTGCAGGGCCGACGGGCCGAGCACCTGGCGCAGCGCCGCGTGGACGACGTGGGTGCCCGAGTGCGCCTGGCAGGCGTCGATGCGCCACTGCGGGTCGACCTGCGCGGAGGACTCCTGGCCCACGCGCACGGAGCCGTCGGCGACCTCGACCGTGTGGACGACCAGGCCCTTGACCGGGCGCTGGACGTCGCGCACGAGCAGCCGCGCTCCGTCGACGACGATGATGCCGGAGTCAGCGATCTGCCCACCGGACTCGGCGTAGAAGCTCGTGCGGTCGAGCACGACCTGACCGGTCTGGCCCGGCTCGAGCTCCTCGACCCGGGAGCCGTCCCGGACGAGACCGACGACCGATCCGCTGGTCGTCAGCTCCTCGTAGGCGCGCCAGTCGGTCGCGCCGAGCGCACGCAGGTCCTTCCACACCTCGGTGTTGGCGTGTCCGCCCTTCTTCGCCTTGGCATCGGCCTTGGCACGCTGGCGCTGCTCGTCCATGAGGCGGACGAAGCCGTCGCGGTCGACCTTGAGGCCCTGCTCGGCCGCCATTTCGAGCGTGAGGTCGATGGGGAAACCGTAGGTGTCGTGCAGGGCGAAGGCCTGCTCCCCGGCGAGGATGTCGCCGCCGCTCTCCTTGGTCCGGCTCACCGCGGTGTCGAGGATCGTCGTGCCCTGCGCGAGGGTGCGGCGGAAGGCCTGCTCCTCGGCGTACGCGATCTGCGCGATCCGGTCGAAGCCGGTGCGCAGCTCGGGGTAGGACGCGCTCATCCGCTCCATCGACACAGGAAGCAGGTGCGGCAGGGCCGGGTCCTCGTATCCGAGCAGGCGCATCGCGCGCACCGCACGGCGCAGCATGCGGCGCAGGACGTAGCCGCGACCCTCGTTGCCCGGGGTGACGCCGTCACCGATGAGCATGAGCGAGGAGCGCACGTGGTCGGCGACGACGCGCAGGTGGACGTCGTCGGGGTGCGAGTCGCCAGCGGTCTGACCGGACTGGGTGCCGTAGGTGCGGCCGGTCATCTCGGCGGCCTTCTCCAGCACCGGGTAGACCTCGTCGATCTCGTACATGTTGTCGACGCCCTGGAGGATGCTCGCGATCCGCTCCAGGCCCATGCCGGTGTCGACGTTCTGCGCCGGCAGCGGGCCGGCGACGTCGAAGTCCG
This sequence comes from Janibacter sp. RAF52, assembly GCF_052114035.1. NCBI lineage: Bacteria > Bacillati > Actinomycetota > Actinomycetes > Micrococcales > Intrasporangiaceae > Janibacter > Janibacter sp. RAF52. Next base: position 416,293 of record NZ_JBFRDY010000003.1, read on the forward strand.
CCTTGGAGCGGACGGCCGAGAGCTCGTACTGCATGAAGACGAGGTTCCAGATCTCCATGTAGCGGTCCTCGTCGACCTCCGGCCCGCCCTCGCGGCCGTACTCCTCGCCGCGGTCGTAGAAGATCTCGCTGCACGGGCCACCGGGGCCGGGCACGCCCATCGACCAGTAGTTGTCGGCCTCGGCGCGACGCACGATCCGCTCCTTGGGGATCGAGGTCAGCTCGAGCCACAGCTGCTCGGCCTCGTCGTCGTCGGTGTAGACCGTCGCCCACAGGCGCTCGGGGTCCAGCCCGTAGCCGCCCTCTGGCTGGGGGGTGGTGAGCAGCTCCCACGCGAAGGCGATGGCGTCACGCTTGAAGTAGTCGCCGAAGGAGAAGTTGCCGTTCATCTGGAAGAAGGTGCCGTGCCGCGAGGTCTTGCCGACCTCGTCGATGTCACCGGTGCGCACGCACTTCTGCACGCTCGTGGCGCGGGTCCAGGCGGGCGTCTCCTGGCCGAGGAAGTAGGGCTTGAAGGGGACCATGCCGGCGTTGACGAAGAGGAGGTTGGGGTCCTCGTGGATCAGCGGGGCGGAGGGGACGACCGCGTGTCCCTTGCCCTCGAAGAAGGTGAGCCAACGGCGCCGGATCTCGGCAGTTTCCATGGGTGTTCGCGTCCAATCAGTGGTGCAGTGGGGTTCTCGGGGCAGGAGCGAAGGGGGCGACCGGCGCGTCAGGCGCGGGCCGACCCCGAGGTAGCTCGCCGCGCGGTGGTCCGGCGCGGCCATCCGAGAGGCACGGTCATGGCCCCCACCTTACCCACCGGTCGGTGCCCGGCCTCAGCACAGCGCGGTGTCGACGGCCTCGTGGCCGCCCTGGTCACCGGGGACGAGCAGCGTTCGGACGCCGAGGTCGGCCGCAGCGTGCACGGCGGCGTCGACCATGCGCTGACGAGCATCGTGCGGTGCGTCCTCGGAGAGCTCGAGCACCTCGGTGCACGCCACGTCCTGTTCCGGGCAGGTCACGACGGCGCACTGCCCAGCGGGTCCGTCAGCGAGGTCCTTGCCCAGCAGCTGCAGCCAGACGAGGAGGCGTCCTTCGGCGCGGATGGCGCGCACCCGGCCAGGGTCGAGGCCGGCACCTGCCAACCAGCTCCCGTCACTCGCTCCGTCACCTGCCTCGGCCTCGGTGTCGACGTCGGCCAGCCACCCGAAGGAGAAGGACCGTCCACGAAGGACCGCCAGCAGCATGCCAGGGGCCACCCTGAGGCGCGTGCGCCATGGCAACCGGACTCTGCGCCCCGGGTGCCAGCGGACCTCGGGCGCGTACTGCGGGACATCACTGACCCACAGCCCGTCCTCGTCCTCGATCGTCGTCGACGGAGAGGATAGGACGATCGCCTCGCCCTCCCTGTGCCGGGTGGCCCGGGCGAGCAGGCCGGTGTCGAGCTCCTCCATGAGCCAGAACTGCACGTCCTCGCACCACGCCTCCAGAGGATCCTGCCCCTCAGGCCAGGCCTCGTGGTCGCTGTACGGCCCCTGGAGGTCCCGGCCGAACCGCACGACGAAGGTGTGCGGGTTGCGCCGCCACCTGAAGGCGACGGCGACCTCGTCCCCCGTCGTGGACTCGGTGCCGATCTCGGCGCGCACGTCGACGAGGTGGAAGCCCTCCGTCGGCGGGTACTGCGTCAGGTGCTGACGCAGTACCCGGGCATGCTCGACGATCGTGTGCTCGGACATGTGGGCAGTCTGCCGCCCCAGTCGCGCCGTGTCATGGACTTTCGCGGGCGACGGCAGCAGCGACCTCGTGGTCGGCGAACCACCCTGGAGCTTCGGGCTCACACCTCCCGAGGGCACCCGCCCCGTCTGACGCCGCTCACCCGGTGTCGAGCAACTCGATGGTGACGTCGGGTCGGTGGACATCGGGTCTGTGCACGCCGGCCCGGCGCCGTCGTCGGCCCGGCCTGTCGCGGCACGCGCCCGGCAGCAGCGACGCCAGCCGAGCCTCGGCGGTGGACGCGTCGGGCAGAGCGGGCGATGCGTCCGGCAACCGCTCGAGCACCGGTGGCTCGGGACTGCGGTAATGGTGCCCCGTCGGGGTCGTGGTGACGACGTCGGGCGTGCTGCTCACCGCAGCAGCGCCGGCGTCGGTGCCGGCGGTCCGGGCGGCGACCGCGTGGGCGGCCCCGGGGCGGGAGCGCCATCCCGGCCGCGCCTTGGTGAGGTTGTGCCGGGCACACAGCCCCTGCCCGTTGTGGGCGGTCGTCGCACCTCCGAGGGCCACCGCCACGACGTGGTCGTCGTGCCGGATCGGGGCATCGCAGAAGGGGAAGCGGCACACCCCGTCACGCACGCGCAGCAGCCGCCGCAGCGAGGCCGGGAAGGAACGCCGATGCGGGTCGGTGGCGACGACGCGGTCCACGTCGTCGGTGAAGATGCGCCGCAGCCAGGCGCGACCCGACACCTCGCCGTCACCCGCGCCGCCGTCACCCGCACCGCCATCTCCCGCGCCGTCGACCCCGAGGACGAGGTCACGGGCCAGCCCGGCTGGGAGTGGACCGTGCCCAGGCAGCGCGGCCGGCAGGTCGTCGAGGCCGAGCAGGCTGCCGGGCGACATGACGAGCTGCACCTCGACCGGCACCGCATCGGCGGCCGTCTGCCCGGTCAGGCGCTCGACGAAGAGGTCCGCCATGAGCTGTCCGAGGCCACGGTCGTCCCCGGCAGCCTTGGCCGCCTCGGCATCGCGCCTCAGGGCGGCCCACGCCGCCACCCCCTGCTCGACGGGCAGCAGCCCGGAGACCACGGCCATCGTGTCGGGCTGCGGGCGGATCGACACCCGCCGGTCGGCCGTCGCCCTCGCTCGGCGACGGGCGATGGCGCGGGAGTCGACCGTCAGCGCCAGGGCACGGGCCGCCCGCTCGATCTGCCGCGGTGTCATGTCGGCCAGGCGGTCGTCGAGCTCGGCGTCGATCCGCCGGCGGTCGTCGGGGTCCAGGACCGCCGTCTCCTTGGCGAGGAGCGTCGCGCCCCACTCGCTCACGGTCCCCGCGGCGAGGTGCGCCAGGGTGCAGGGCAACTCGGCGACCAGCGCACGGGCCAGACCGAGGTGGCGGGAGCCGAGCGTCGCGCTCTCACGGCGCGCCAAGCCGATCTCGTCCCCCAACCCGCGGCCCCGCTCCGCGGCGGGCATCCCGGCATCCATCTCGCGCGCCAAGCGACGCTCACGCAGGGCTGCGGTGACCCTGGCCTGGGCTGCTGCGGCGGCGGACTTCAGCCGCTCCAGCGCTGCGATCTCGTCGATCGCCTCCGCCTCGTCGACCGGACCGCCGAGCTCCCGCAGACGCTCGATCATCCCCGTGACGCCGGTGGCGTCGAGGGTGTCGAGGGGTGCGGTGAGGTCCATGACGGAACACTACGGGCGAGCACCGACAACGTTCTTTCGCTGATCCGTCGCCGAGGTTGTCGGTGCAGCCGCATAACGTCCGACCCTGGACACGACGACGCTCCTCGAGACCCTCTGCACCACGATCGATGATCGGCGCTGGGAGGACCTCCCCGCCCTGCTGCACGAGGACTTCGTCTGCCGGCTCGGGCACACCGGCGAGACCTTCGACCGGGAGGGCTGGGTCCGACTCAACGCGGAGTACCCGGGGTTCGACCGGATGTTCGTCGAGGACCTCGTCGGGTCAGCCGACCGGGCCGTGGCTCGCTGCCACGTCACGGGCACTGCGAAGGGAGCGCCCGTCGCCTTCGAGGTGGCCAGCTTCATCACCGCTCGGGACGGTCTGGTTGGGGAGCTCACCGAGGTCTGGGCGGACGTCGGGGCCACCGGCCAGAGGGGACGCGCCCGGACTGACGAAGAAGGTCACGGGGGTTGAGCAGATGCATCGACATCACCCGGGCCCATGACGTGCTGGGATGGGGTCATGGATCTCCAGCTTGGTCTCGACACCTTCGGCGACATCGCCTTCGGTCCCGACGGGCAGCCACTGCCCGCCGCCACCGTCATCCGCGAGGTCCTCGCGGAGGGTCAGCTCGCCGACTCCCTCGGCATCGACGTCTTCGGGGTCGGCGAGCACCACCGCCCCGACTACGCCGTCTCCGCACCCGACACCCTCCTCGCCGGCCTGGCGACGACGACCGAGCGGATCCGCCTGGGCACGTCGGTCACCGTGCTGAGCTCCGACGACCCGATCCGGGTCTTCGAGCGCTTCTCGACCGTCGACGGCCTCTCGCACGGGCGCGCCGAGATCACCGTCGGGCGCGGCTCCTTTGTCGAGTCCTTCCCGCTCTTCGGCCTCGACCTGCAGGACTACGAGGTCCTCTTCTCCGACAAGCTCGACCTCCTCGCGCACGTGCTGCGCGAGGGGCCGGTCCGCTGGCAGGGCAGCACCCGCCCGCCGGTCGAGGTCGACCGGATCATGCCGCCGACCGCGTCCGGTCACCTGCCGACGTGGGTGGGGGTGGGCGGCACGCCCGCGTCGGTCGTGCGCGCGGCCCGCTACGGCATGCCGATCGTCATCGCGATCATCGGTGGGGCGACGGCACAGTTCGCCCCGCTCGCCGACCTCTACCGTCGCGCCTGCGAGGAGGCCGGCCACCCGGGCCTTCCGGTCGCAGTCCACTCGCCCGGCCACGTCGCCGAGACGGACGAGCAGGCGGCGCAGGAGTACCTGCCGTACTTCGTCGAGCAGATGCACAAGCTCGGCGCCGAGCGCGGCTGGCCACCCATGACCGAGGCGCAGGCCCGTCAGCAACTCACCCCGGAGGGTGCGGTCTACTGCGGCTCCCCCGAGACCGTGGCGCGCAAGATCGCGACGACGCTGCGCACGCTGGGCGCGACCCGCTTCCAGCTCAAATACAGCAACGGCCGCCTGCCCCACGACCTGCGGATGTCCTCGATCCGAATCTACGGCGAGCAGGTCGTCCCGCGGGTCCGTGAGCTCACGGGCGAGGCCTGACTCCTCAGCCCTTGCCGCGCAGCCGCCCCCGCAACCACGCCCACCGCTCCTGCAGCCGCGCCTCGAAGCCGCGATCGGTCGGCCGGTAGTACGACCGGTCGGCCAGTTCGGCGTGCAGATCGTCGGGCAGGTACTGCTGGGCGGCGACCCCATCGGGCTGGTCGTGCGCGTAGACGTAGCCCTCGACCTTCGCACCGCCGACGGCCCCCTTCGCCCGGTCGGACGCCTGGGTGTAGCCGGACCCGCGCAGGTGCGGCGGGACCGCCTGGACCTTGCCGGCGCGCACGTCGGCCACCGCCTCGTTGATCCCGGTGTAGGCCGCATTGGACTTCGGCGCGAGCGTGTTGTGGACGACCGCCTGGGCGAGGATGATCCGCGCCTCCGGCATGCCGATCTGGGCGACGGCGTGCATCGCCGCGACCGCGGTCTGCAGCGCGGTCGGGTCGCCCATGCCGACGTCCTCCGAGGCCGAGATGACGATCCGTCGGGCGATGAAGCGCGGGTCCTCCCCCGCCTCGAGCTGGCGGGCGAGGTAGTGCAGAGCGGCGTCGACGTCCGACCCGCGCATCGACTTGATGAAGGCCGAGGCGACGTCGTAGTGCTGGTCACCGGTGCGGTCGTAGCGCACCGCCGCCCGCGCCACCGCCTGCTCGACGTGCGCGAGGGTGAGCGGGATCCCCTCCTCCGGGATCTCACGACCGAAGGGGAAGTCGTCGCTCGCCACCCCCGCCGCCGCCTCGAGCGAGGTGAGGGCACGACGCGCGTCACCGCCGGCGATCGCGACGAGGTGCTCCCGGGCGTCGTCGGCGAGGTCGTAGCCGTCGGCCAGCCCGCGCTCGTCGACCAGGGCTGCATCGAGCACCTCGCCGACCTGCTCGCGGGTGAGCGACTCGAGCGTCACCAGGATCGAGCGGGAGAGCAGCGGCCCAATGACCGAAAAGCTGGGGTTCTCCGTCGTCGCCGCGACGAGCACGACCTCACGATTTTCGACGCCGGGGAGCAGTGCGTCCTGCTGCGCCTTGCTGAAGCGGTGGATCTCGTCGAGGAAGAGGACCGTCTGCCGGCCGTACATCGACCGGTTGGTCGCGGCCCGCTCCATCACCGCCCGGACGTCCTTGACCCCCGCGGTCACCGCCGACAGCTGGACGAAGTCCCGGTCCGCGGCCGTCGCGACGAGGTGCGCCAGGGTCGTCTTGCCGGTGCCGGGCGGGCCCCAGATGATCGCCGACATGGGCCCGGCGACGGCATTGGCGCTGCCCTCCACGAGCCGTCGCAGCGGCGACCCGGGGCGCAGCACCTCGCCCTGGCCGCGCACCTCGTCGAGGGTGCGCGGGCGCATCCGCACGGCCAGCGGCGCGTTGAGGTCGGCGCCGGTGGGTTCCGTGTCGTCCTGGGCGGAGGCGAAGAGATCGTCGGGAACCACAGGTGGCACGCTATCCCGGTGAGCAGACACCCCGCCCTGACGACCCCCACCGAGGTCCCGATGGACCGGCTGCTCACCTTCACCTCCGACGACCCGGCCGTGCGGGCCGAGGCCACCCCGAGCGTGGAGCAGGCCGCCCTCGGGCTGCGCCGTGACGGCCGCTGGGCCGTCGCCTTCGTGCGCCCCACCCACACGCACGGGATCTCCCTCATGCTCCGCGGGGACGATGCCCTCCTCCGCGAGCTGGTGGGCTCCGCCCCCTTCGTCACGTGGTCGGGGCAGGCGCGGGCGAAGGGAGCACGGGCCGTCACCCTGCCGCGAACGGCCGAGGACCTCGGCCTCATCGCCGCCACGCCCTCGCGCTGGGAGTTCATGTCGACGACCGAGGTCATCCCCGTGGTCGCGCCCCGCGGCCTCGTCGAGCTGCCCCTCGCCGACCGCGACGAGGTGCAGGCCCTGCTCGACGAGCACAACCCCGGCACCGACGGGCAGCCCTTCGCCCGCCCCGGGCAGCGGTGGGTCGGGGTGCGCGACGACGCCGGCGCGCTGCTGGCGGTCGGCTGCTGCGAGGCGGAGTCCTCAGGTGCCCCCGTCCTGGCCGGCATCACCGTCGTCCCGGCCGCGCGCGGGCTCGGTCTCGGCCGGGCCGTGACCGCCGACCTGACCCGGGTCGCGGTGGCCGAGCACGGGTGGTGCACGCTCGGCATGTACTCGCACAACGCCCGGGCGCGCGGGGTCTACCGTTCTCTGGGATACGTCGTGCAGGCAGAGTGGAGCAGCGGGAGGTTGGCCTGATGGCCGGTGTGGTCAGCGAGTACCTGCATCCGCTCGTCCGCTGGAACCCAGGACCGCAGCGCCGCTGGATCGCCGGGCGTGCAGCGGTGGCCGTCGCCCTGCCGCTCATCGGGTTCACCGTGGCCGGTCACCCGCAGCAGGCCTTCCTCGCCGGCATGGGCGTCTTCGCCGTGCTCTACGGCGCCTCGGCCCCGGTCCGCCGTCGCTTCGTCATCACGCCCCTCGCGGGGCTGGGACTGCTGGCCGCGATGGCCCTCGGGATCGCTCTCGCCGGTCACGCCGTCCTCGCGATCGTCGCGATGGCGCTCGCCGCCACGGTCGCCGCGATGCTCACCTACACGCTCCAGATCGGCCCACCCGGGGGCTTCTTCTTCGCCCTCGTGTGCGGCATCGGCAACCTCGCGGCCACCGGTGGCACCCCGGCCACGACCCTCCTCGGCATCGCGGGCATCGGTGTCCTGTCCGCGATCGTCGTGGGCACCTCAGACTTCTGGCTCCGGGCCCACGGCGTCGAGGACGCCGCGGTGACCCACGCCGAGCACGTCGTCCAGGCCTACTTGGACGAGGGGGACCCGGCCAGGATCCCCGCTGCGCGCCGCAGCGCCGCCCGGGCGCTCAACGACGCCTGGACGGCAGTGACCGACGGCGGCTCCGACGACCGCTTCGGCGGTCGGCTGCAGCGCGTGCACAGTCGCTACGCCAGCGCCGTCTCCCGGGCCGTCGACGGCCCCGACGCCGAGGTGACCGCCGAGCTCGCCCTGCACGAGGCGGCCAGGGTCCGCCAGGTCTCCCTCGGTCGCCCCCGCGCCGCGTGGTCGATGCGGCAGGCCCTGCGCTGGCCCAGCGAGGACCTCCTCGTCGCCGCTCGGGTCGCCGCCGCGACCCTCGTCGCCGGCGGCGTCGCCCTGGCCCTGGACAACGCCCACGCCTACTGGGCGGCGGCTTTCGCGGTGATCATCGTCCACACCGGCGGCACCCGATCGGTGCAGTTCCACCGAGCCTTCCAGCGCACGGTCGGCACCGCGGCGGGGCTCGTCGTCTTCGCCCTCCTGCTGCGGATCGACCCCACGCACTGGTGGATCATCGCGATCATCATCGGATTCCAGTTCGTCGTCGAGCTGCTCATCACGCGCAACTACGCGCTCGCCGTTGTCTTCCTCACCCCGCTGGCCCTGCTCATCTCGGAGTCGGTGACCGGCATGGACCCCGACACGATCGTCTTCGACCGAGCTGTCGACACCCTCATCGGCGTCGGTGCGGCCGTTGTCGTGCTCGTCGTCTCCAGCCGTCTCGGCCGGCCGGAGCTCCTGCTGCGCGCCCACGCCCGCCGCGTGGTGCTCGCCCTCGACGACGTGCTCGCCGACCTCGCGGAGCGTCGCACCCGCACCGACGAGGGCATGGCCGCCCACCTGGACCACTGCAAGCAGCTCTACGTCGAGCTCCTCGAGTCCGACCGGGTGGCTGCCCGGGCCCACGCCGACGCGCCCGTGGCCGTCGCCCCGTACCGGCGGATGGAGCAGTCGCTCGCGGCGATCGGGTACCAGGTGCTCGGCGCGACGTGGAACCCCCGCGTCCGGGGCCAGAGCGAGCTCATGGCGCGCGCCCGCGGGGAGCTGTCCGGCCTCACGGTCCACCCGGTGACGCGCCACCGCTCTGCCGACGAGATCACCGCCGACCTGCGCCGGGTCCAGACGATCCTCGACGAGGCCTGACGTGCCGCGCACGAGCGCTGGGCTGCTCCCCTTCGTCCGTGGGGAGTCGGGCGTGCGCGTGTGGCTGGGCCACATGGGCGGCCCGCTGTGGGCCCGCCGGCCCCGCGGCTGGACCATCGTCAAGGGTGAGGTCGAGCCCGACGAGGACGTGCTCGCTGCGGCGGAGCGCGAGTTCGCCGAGGAGACCGGCGCTCCCGCGCCCACCGGTCCGCGGCTGCCGCTCGGGCAGGTCCGCCAGTCCGGTGGCAAGGTCGTCCACGCCTGGGCGATCGAGGTGACGAAGGGGGCCGACGTCACCCTCGTCGAGAGCAACACCTTCGAGATGGAGTGGCCACCGAGGTCCGGTCGGCGCCAGTCCTTCCCGGAGATCGACCGGGCCGAGTGGCACGACGTCGACGCCGCCCGAGACCTCGTCGTCGCCGCACAGACGGCCTTCCTCGACCGCCTCTCCACCGCATTTCCTTAAGGTCGTGCGCCCAGATCGGCCAGCTGCGGCACGAGCGGGGTGAGGTCCTCGACGAGGCCCGCCGCACCGGACGCCGGGTCATGAAGCACCGCCCGGATCCCCACAGAGCGCGCCGACTCGACATTGGCCGGCACGTCGTCGACGAACCCGACCCGATCCCCCGACAACCCGAGGTCGTCGAGGACCCGCTCGAAGAAGATCCGGTCCGGCTTCATCGCGCCGATCTCGCTCGAGTAGTACGAGCCGTCGACGAGGTCGTCGTAGCCGCGGACCTCACGCATGTGCTGCACGCGGTGGTCCTGCTGGTTGGTCGCGAGCATGCAGGGCACGCCGAGGTCGCGCACGGCCGTGAGCACAGCGATCGCCTCGGGGTCGAGGTCGAACTGCTCCCAGATCGAGAGCAGGTCCTCGACCGAGATCGGCACGTGGTCGCACTGCTCCTGCTCCAGCCGCAGCAGCTCCTCGAGCACCTCACGCAGCGGCCGCTCGCCCCGCAGGGCCGTCAGCTCGGCCTCGAAGACCCGCCGGGCGAAGCCCGGCCGGACCGCACCGTCGAGCCGGGACCGCCAGTCGAAGCGCCCGTGCTGCAGGACGCCGTCGCAGTCCCACAGGAGCACCTCGACCGGCCGGCTCATCGGATCAGGCGCCTGCCCGGTCGTCGGCCGCGGCCTCGGCGTCCTCGTCACGCTTGGGCGTGGCGTCGATCCCCGCCTCCTTGCGCTGTTCCGGGGTGATCGGCGCGGGCGCGTCGGTCAGCGGGTCGTAGCCGCCGCCTGACTTGGGGAAGGCGATGACGTCGCGGATGGAGTCGGCACCGAGCAGGAGCATGCAGATGCGGTCCCAGCCGAAGGCGATGCCGCCGTGCGGCGGGGCGCCGTACTTGAAGGCCTCGAGGAGGAAGCCGAACTTCTCCTGCGCGGACTCCTCGTCCAGGCCCATGACCTTGAAGACGCGCTCCTGCACGTCCTTGCGGTGGATACGGATCGACCCGCCGCCGATCTCGTTGCCGTTGCAGACCATGTCGTAGGCATAGGCGAGGGCTGGGCCCGGGTCGGTGTCGAAGGAGTCAAGGTACTCCTCCTTGGGGCTGGTGAAGGCGTGGTGGACCGCGGTCCACGCCCCGGCACCGACCGCGACGTCACCGGCGGCGACAGCGTCACCGGCCGGCTCGAAGAGCGGCGCGTCGACGACCCAGACGAAGGACCAGGCGCTCTCGTCGATGAGGCCGCAGCGCTGCGCGATCTCCTGCCGGGCGGCACCGAGCAGGGCGCGAGCGGCCTTGGGCTTGTCGGCCGCGAAGAAGATGCAGTCGCCGGGGGTCGCTCCGACGTGGGCGGCCAGGCCGGACTTCTCCTCGTCGGAGATGTTCTTGGCGACCGGGCCACCGAGCTCGCCGTCCTCACCGACGGTGACATAGGCCAGGCCCTTGGCGCCGCGCTGCTTGGCCCAGTCCTGCCAGGCATCGAACTGGCGACGCGGCTGCGACGCGCCACCGGGCATGACGACCGCGCCGACGTAGTCGTTCTTGAAGACGCGGAAGGGTGTGTTGGCGAAGTACTCGGTGCAGTCGACGAGCTCGACCCCGAAGCGCAGGTCCGGCTTGTCCGAGCCGTAGCGCTCCATGGCCTCGGCATAGGTCATCCGCGGGAAGGGAGTGGGCAGGTCGACACCGATCGTCGCCCAGACCGCCTTGGCAATCGCCTCGCCGAGCTCGATGACGTCGTCCTGCTCGACGAAGGACATCTCGATGTCGAGCTGGGTGAACTCCGGCTGCCGATCGGCGCGGAAGTCCTCGTCGCGGTAGCACCGGGCGATCTGGTAGTAGCGCTCCATGCCGGCGACCATGAGCAGCTGCTTGAACAGCTGCGGGCTCTGCGGCAGGGCGTACCACTCCCCCGGCGCCAGACGCGCAGGGACGAGGAAGTCACGGGCGCCCTCGGGCGTGGAGCGGGTGAGCGTCGGCGTCTCGATCTCGACGAAGTCGCGATCGGCGAGGACCGAGCGGGCCGCGGCGTTGACCTTGCTGCGCAGGCGCAGACCGGCACCGGCACTCGTGGCGCCCGGGCGGCGCAGGTCGAGGTAGCGGTGCTTGAGGCGGGCCTCCTCGCCGACGCTCACGCGCTCGTCGATCTGGAAGGGCAGCGGCGCGGCCTCGGAGAGCACCTCGATGGAGCTGGCGACGACGTCGATCTCACCGGTGGCGACGTTGGGGTTGACGTCCTTGGGGTCGCGCGGGGTCACCTCGCCGACGACCTTGATGACGTACTCGTTGCGCAGGTCGTGCGCGGCACCGGTCAGCACCTCGTCGCGGGCGACGACCTGGGCGACGCCCGACGCGTCCCGCAGGTCGAGGAAGGCCACGCCACCGTGATCGCGCCGACGACCCACCCATCCGGTGAGGGTGACGGTCTGGCCGGAGTGCTCGGCACGCAGGGTGCCGGCTTCGTGGGTGCGGAGCACGGGGTGTTCTTCCTTCGTCCATCGGGGCGCCCGACGATCTGCGGGCGGCTCCATCCTACGAAGACGTGTCGGCTCACCGCTAACGGGTTGCGAGGCCTGCCCGGTGTGCCGGGTGCTCGGGCCAGGCAGAGTCCGCCGGACGAAGGGAGACCCACTCGCCCTCTCGTGCGGCCCGCGCGGCGAGCGCCGCGATGATGAGCGTCGAGTTGTGCAGGTCGCCGGCGAGGACGGCGGCGGCGATCTCGTCGAGGGGCACCCGTCGGTACTCGATGTGCGCCTCCTCGCCGTCCCGCTCGTGCCGCTCGGCCTCGGGCACGGGGTGGAGCCCGCGGGCGAGGTAGATGCGGATCGCCTCGTTCATCCCGCCGGGCGAGGTGAAGTAGTCGGTGAGCACCCACCAGTCATCGGCGGTGAGGTCGGCCTCCTCGAGGAGCTCCCGCTGGGCGCCGACGAGGGGGTCCTCACCCTCGACGTCGAGCAGCCCGGCCGGGATCTCCCACTCGTGGGCCGCCACGGGGTGGCGGTACTGCCGGATGAGCAGCGCGCGGTCCTCGTCGTCGAGGACGAGGACGGCGACGGCGCCCGGGTGGTCGACGACTTCGCGCACGAGGGTCTCCTCCTCGAGCTCGAAGGTGTCGCGACGCACGTCCCACACCGCCCCCTCGAAGACCACCTCGCTGGAGGTCACCGAGCGGATGAGCAGCTCGTCGCGCAGCGGCGCCGCCTCGTCGGACATCAGGCCTCGACGTCCGCGGTCGCCGGCTCGGCCGCCTGCCCGGTGTCCGAGCTGGCCGACTGCTCCGGCGGGTCGACCTCGACGAGGCGCGAGTCGCGCTGCGCCTGGACCGCGGCACCGATGAGCCCGGCGAAGAGCGGGTGGGCCTTGTCCGGGCGCGACTTGAACTCGGGGTGCGCCTGGGTCGAGACGTAGTAGGGGTGCACCTCGCGCGGGAGCTCGACGAACTCGACGAGCCCGAGCTGCGGGTGCGTCCCGCTCACGACGAGGCCGGCCTGCTCGAGCTGGTCGCGGTAGGTGTTGTTGACCTCGTAGCGGTGGCGGTGCCGCTCGGTGACCTGGGTGGAGCCGTAGGCGGTCGCGGCGACCGAGCCCTCACGCAGGCAGGCCGGGTAGGAGCCCAGGCGCATCGTCCCGCCGAGGTCACCGGCACCGTCGACGAAGGACTTCTGCTCCTCCATCGTGGCGATGACCGGCGCGCTCGACGCCGGGTCGAACTCCGTGGAGCTGGCCCCCTCGATGCCGGCGACATTGCGCGCGTACTCGATGACCATGCACTGCAGGCCCAGGCAGATGCCGAGCGTGGGCACCTGCTGCTCCCGCGCCCAGCGCAGCGCACCGAGCTTGCCCTCGATGCCCCGCACGCCGAAGCCACCCGGCACGAGCACCGCGTCGACCCCGCCGAGCGCCTTGCTCGCCCCGGCCGGCGTCTCGCAGTCGTCGGAGGGCACCCAGCGGATGCGCACCTTGGCGTCGTTGTGGAAGCCACCCGCGCGCAGGGCCTCGGTGACCGAGAGGTAGGCGTCGGGCAGGTCGATGTACTTGCCGACGAGCGCGACCTCGATCTCGTGGCGCGGCTGGTGGACCCGGCGCAGCAGGGTGTCCCAGCTCCCCCAGTCGACGTCGGTGAAGTTGAGGCCGAGACGGCGGATGACGAAGGTGTCGAGGTGCTCGCGGTGCAGCACCTTGGGGATGTCGTAGATGCTCGGGGCGTCGACGCACGCGGCCACGCCGTCCTTGTCGACGTCGCACGACATCGAGATCTTGCGCTTGATGTCGGCGGGGATCTCGCGGTCGGCGCGCAGCACGAGCGCGTCCGGCTGGATGCCGACCTGACGCAGCGCGGCGACGGAGTGCTGGGTCGGCTTGGTCTTCATCTCGCCGCTCGGCGCGATGTAGGGCACGAGCGAGACGTGCAGGAAGAAGCAGTTGTCGCGACCGAGCTCGTGACGCACCTGCCGGGCGGCCTCGAGGAAGGGCAACGACTCGATGTCGCCGACGGTGCCACCGATCTCGGTGATGATCACGTCGGGCGCGGCAGCGTCGCCGACGCCGGGGCTGCCGGCGGCGGGTGCACGCATCCGCGAGGTGATCTCGTTGGTGATGTGCGGGATGACCTGGACGGTGTCGCCGAGGTACTCGCCCTTGCGCTCCCGCGCGATGACCCGGCTGTAGACCTGCCCGGTCGTGACATTGGCGGAGCCGTCGTGGTTGGTGTCGAGGAAGCGCTCGTAGTGCCCGATGTCGAGGTCGGTCTCGGCGCCGTCCTCGGTGACGAAGACCTCACCGTGCTGGAAGGGATTCATCGTCCCCGGGTCCACGTTGAGGTAGGGGTCCAGCTTTTGCATCGTGACCTTCAGGCCACGTGCCCGCAGGAGATGTCCGAGGCTCGACGCCGTCAGACCCTTGCCGAGTGAGGAGACGACTCCTCCGGTCACGAAGATGTGTTTCGTCAGTGCCACCACGGGGTTCCAATCTACGTCACGTCGGACAGTGCTCGGTACCTGACGGTCCACCGAGTTGCGCTCTCCTCGAGCCCGTCCCACGTCGCAGCCCGTTGCCGGGCCCGCGCGGCCGCCGCCGCTGCCCGGTCCGGGTGCTCGAGCGTGGCGGTGACGGCCCGCGCGAGGGGCCCGACGACGAGGTCGTCGTCGCCGTCGACGAGCAGGCCGACACCGTCGACGAGATCGGGCAGGCCCCCGACGCGTCGGGCGACGACAGGTGTCCCGGCGGCCATCGCCTCCTGGACGACGAGCGCTCGGGCCTCCCACTCGCTCGGCACGACGAGGGCGTCTGCGGCGAGCAGCCAGGGTGAGACGTCGCGGACCTCCCCGAGCCGGTGCAGCTCTCCCCCGGCCGGCAGCGCCTCCTGCCCCGGGCCGAGCAGCGCCCACTGGCCGGGGGCTCCCTCCGCGGCCGCCTGCAGCACGGCGATGCCCTTCTGCGGGGCGACGCGGGCGATGGTGAGGACGAGGGGCACATCCGGCTCGAGACCGTGGGCGCGCATCAGGTCGGTCCGGTGGTCGGCGCGCCAGCCTTCACGGTCCGTGGCGAGCAGCGCCGGCACCCGTGGCGAGGGCACCTCGGCCAGCTCGGCCCGGCGGGCACCCATGGCCAGGGCGTCGGAGACGAGGTCGCTGCTCGCACCCGTGACGAGGTCGGCTCGGCGCACCACTGCCTGCGCGATCGCCTGCCCGACGAGGCGTCGCGGCGAGGCCCCGGAGCCGCGCACGGGGTTGTGGAGGCTGATCACGGTGGGTGGACCACCCACCACCGTCGCGGCGACGAGGCCGGCACGGAAGCCGTGGGCGTGGACGACGTCGGCGCCGCGCGCGTGTCGGCGCACCTCTCCCACGGTCAGAGGGGCCGTGCCCGGCAGGTCGAAGCGGGCCCGGGTCCCGGGGTCGGTCGCCACGTGCACGTCGTGGCCGACCGCCGCGAGGGAACGGGCGAGGTCGGCGACGTGGGTGCCGATGCCGCCGGCGGCGGTGGCCAGGCAGAGCAGGACCCTCATCGGCTCCTCCGTCCCGCGAGGCGGGCCATCCCGGGCACCCGTCGACGAAGGGAGGGATCGCCCGCCGCACCGACGGCGAGGGTGGCACCCGCGAGGACCGCGGCGGCCAGGGCACCGCTGAGTGCGGCCGCCGAGGTGGAGGTCGGCCAGTGGTCGGCCGCGAGCACGTGCCCCGCAGCCGCGACGACGAGGACACCGATGGCGAGCACGAGCGAGGTCGTGAGCCGCTGGAGGGCCTGGCGCCCCCAGTCGTGCCGCACCCGCACGACCAGTCCCGCGCCTGCTGCCCACATGCCGAGGCTCGAGGCCGCACCGAGGACGACGAGGGTCCGCTCTGGGCCGGCGCCGGGCTCGAGCAGGAGCACCGGCAGGCCGGCGGCGACGAGCCAGCCGACGGCCATGACGACACCGGCGGTCAGGGCCCGCCCGCGCGCGTAGAGCGCTCGCAGGGCCACCGCGGAGAGCCCGAAGCCCACGAGTCCCGGGGCCATGGCGACCACCGCGGCCGGCATGCTCGTCAGCGCCGTCGAGCCGCCGTCACGATCGATGGCGGAGAAGACCGTGCCGATGGGCTCGGCCGCGAGGACGAGCGCCCCGGCTGCCGCGCCCGAGAGGACGACGACGGCGCGCAGCGCAGCGGCCAGGGTGCCGGTCGCCCCGTCGGAAGGGTCCCCGTCGGCCGCCGCGGCCAGTACGGGGAAGACTGCGGTCGCCACCGGCACGGCGAGCACGGCGTAGGGCAACAGGTACAGGGCCTGGACGTAGTTCTGCACCACGAGCGTGCCGTCCCCTCCGATGCGGTTGGCCACGGCGAGCGTGACGAGCACGGCGGCCTGCTGGGCCACGAGGGCGACGACGCCGGCCCCGGCGAGCTGACGCGCCCGGTGGGCGCTCTCCGGGGTGAGCCGCCACCGCGGGCGCAGCCGGATGCCGGCACGCAGCGCCACGACGAGGAGCGGCAGCGACAGTGCCACCACGCCGAGGGTCGTCCCACCGCCGAGGAGCAGCAGCTCGCCGGTCGTCACCTCCGCGGGTGAGGTGCCGGGCGGCACGAGCAGCGCCCACGCGAGATAGGTGGCGATGACGACGATGCTGGAGAGCAGCGGGGCGAGCGCCGCCGCGAGGAAGCGCCGGTGCGCCTGCAGGATCCCCGAGACGACGATGCCGAGTCCGTAGAGGAGCACTTGGGGGGCGAAGAGCAGCAGCAGCCGCGTGCCGAGGTCGACGGCCCCGTCGACCTCGAGGTCCCCCAGCAGCGCCCGGCTGATGAGTGGCGCGCCGAGCCCGATGACGAGGGTGAGCGGGAGGAGCACGGCGAGGGCCCGGGTCAGCAGCGCGGAGGCCACGTCGTCGGCGCTCTCGCGATCAGCGCCCGCTCCCTCGACGGTCGCGATCCGGTAGGCGACGAGCGGCACGACGACGGCCGCGAGGATCCCTCCGGCAGCGATCTCGTAGACGATGTTGGGCACGGTGTTGACCGTCTGGTAGACGGTCCCGACCCCGGTGGCCCCGACCGCCCAGGCGAAGACGAGCCACCTGAGGAAGCCGACGACGCGGGCCGCCGCGGTCACGACGGCGACGGTGCCGGCGTCCCGGGCGACCCGGCTCACCGCGGCCTCCCCCAGGCGTCGAGCTCGCGCAGGCCGGGGGTCGACTCGATGACCCGGGTGAAGCTGACCCGCTCCGACGCGAGGGTCAGCCCGGTGACGGTCGCGGCGGCCACGAGCCGCCCTCGCGGGCCGAGACCGCGCACCAGGGCCAGGCCGAGGAGCCCGCCGAGGGCGTTGGCACCGCAGTCTCCGAGCATCGACTCGCCGGCGAGGTCCTCCGGCAGCACGGCGGCCGCCCCCACGAGGGCCGAGGCCATGGATCGGGAGCGCCCGGGCGCGAGCAGGGCGAGTCCGGCCGCGGTCGTGACCTTGAGGGCACGACCGGGGCGCAGGTCGAGCAGGTTGACGAGGTTGGCACTCCCCGCGACGAGTACCGCGTCGACGGCCGGCATCGTCCACGCCTCCGCTGGCCGCCGCTCCAGCAGGGCCGCGGCCACGCCGGTGGCCCCGATCCCGCCGATCTTGAGCGCACCGGTCGTCACCCGGCCGCGCCGCAGGGCGGTCAGGTGGCCGCGCAGTCCCTTGGTGCCGGTGTCACCGACGAGGTCGTCGAGAGCACCGAGCAGGCCCGGGACGACCAGGACCAGCACCGCGGAGGGAGTGGGCCGGGGTCCGGCGAGCACTCCGGCGACAGCGGCCGAGACGGCCGTGGGTCCCTCGAGCAGGGTGACCTCACGGCCCGCGTGGTTGGTGCGCGCCCAGCGTGCCCGGGTGCGTCGCCCCAGCAGCTGCCACCCGCTCGTGAGCGCCCGTGCGGCGACCACCGTGGTCGTCGCGGCCGCGATGTGCCTCACGACGTGGCCGGGAGCGGCCCGTCGACGCTCTGGCCGAGCCCGTAGTGCCCCGAGGCGCCCTCGTGCTGCTCGACGAGGGCGAGCACGATGGCCGCCCGGCCCATCGGGACGGCGGGGACGTCCACGGTCGAGACGCCCTCGGCCATGGAGCCGCGGGTCCTGGCCATGGTGACCGGGGAGGCGTCACCGGTGCCGGTCGATGCCTCTGCGGAGGCGAGCACGGTGCCGTCCGCACGGACCTCGATGAGGTGGGCGAGGGCGACCCAGGCACCTGCGGTCCGCTCGGCGGCCCGGTCGACGGTGTCCCCCTCAGCGGCGTCGGTCGCGGGGACCGGTCCGCCGATGACGACGACGAGGTCCGTCGCCCGCGGCGTGTCGTCGGGCCCGTCCACGAGGTCCGCCTCGGTGAGCCGCGTCCACGCCTTGTCGCGGGCTGCGTCCGTCACGGTCCCACTCCCCCGCTGGTCCGTGGCCGTGAGCACGGTGGCGAGCGCTTGGTCGATCTGCTGGGCGCCGTCGGGCACCGCGGGCTCGACCCCGAGGTCGTCCAGCGCGGCCTCGCCGACCTCGGTGCGTTCGCTCGTCGCCGCGTCGTCGTCACGCGCCCAGTCGGCCGAGACCTCGACGCTCGGGCCGACGCTCGCGCCGGCCTGCTCGAGCGTGGTGCGCACCGCGTCGACGTCGTCGTCGACGGCCTCGGGCAGGGAGACCACGGTGACGCGGCGGTCGGTCAGCTCGCCGGAGACGACCGCCTGCAGGGTCTGCTCGTCGTAGGCGTCGCGGCCCTCGATCTGGCGCCTCTGGTCGGCGTTCTCGGCCCGCAGCTGCTCCTTGTCCTGACGCAGCTTGGTGACCTCGCCGGACAGGGTGCTGCCGATGTTGTCGTTGAGGGGCCCGGCACCGAGGACGATCCCGATCGACAGCGCGATGAGCACAGCCGCCAGGGAGACGAGGTGGTACCTGAAGTCGATCACGTGAGGAGTCCTTCGACGAAGGCCCAGAGGTCGTCCCAACGAGCCCCGAGCAGTTGCAGTGTGGCCTGTCCGGTCGGCGTCGCCCAGAGGGCGACGAAGAGCGAGAGCAGGCAGACGATGCCGAGGCCGATGAGGGACCACGACGAGATCCGGGTGCGGTAGAGGCGGCTGACCCCCTTCGCGTCGATGAGCTTGCTCCCCACCCGCAGCCGGGTGAGGAAGGTGCTCGACATGCCGGCCCGCCCCTTGTCGAGGAACTCGACGAGCGTCGCGTGGGTCCCGACGGCGACGATGAGCGTGGCTCCCTTGTCGTCGGCGAGCAGCATCGCGATGTCCTCGCTCGTGCCCATGGCGGGGAAGAGCACCGGCGTCACGCCGAGCGACTCCACCCGGGTGACCCCGGGCGATTTGCCGTCACGGTAGGCGTGCACGACGACCTCCGCACCGCTGGTGAGGACGGCGTCGGAGACGGAGTCCATGTCGCCGACGATGAGGTCGGGCCGGTGCCCGGCCTCGACGAGCGCGTCGGCCCCGCCGTCGACGCCGATGAGGACCGGCTTGTACTCGCGGATGTAGTGGCGAAGGGCGGCCAGGTCCTCCTTGTAGTGGTACCCCCGCACGACGATGAGCACGTGACGCTCGTAGAGGTCGGTCGCGATCTTCGGGACACCGACCCCGTCGAAGAGCAGGTCCCGCTCCTGGTTGATGTACTCCATCGTGTTGGCCGCGAAGGCCTCGAGCTGGTCGCTCAGCCCGGCCCGGGCGGCCTCCATGGCCGGCGTGAGGGTGGCGTCCTCCCAGAGCCGGCCGGTGATGCTCTCCCCGCGCTCGAGGTGCAGGGTGTCCCCGTCGAGACCGGCGCGGGCCCCGTCCTTGAGCCGGGACATGATCGTCTCGTCCTCGATGTCGAGCAGCGGGATCCCGGCGTCGACGAGGATCCTCGGGCCGACGTTGGGGTAGCGACCGCTGATGGACCGGCCCGCGTTGACGACGGCGAGCGGGCGGCACGCGACGAGCGCCTCGCCGCTCACCCGGTCGATGTCCGTGTGGTCGATGACGGCGATGTCGCCGGGCCGCAGACGCTTCGTGAGGTCCTTCGTGCGTCGGTCGACCTTCACGGGACCGTGGAGTCCGGGGAGTACCGGCTCACGGGACGCGTCGCGGGTCAGTCGAAGGGCCATCCGGTGCATCGTCCCATGAAGCGCCGCGGATTCATCGCCGACACTGCTCGAGCAGCTCTTCAGCGTGCCGCAGACCGACGCTCGAGTCGTCTCCACCCATCATCCGGGAGAGCTCGGAGAGGCGCTCCCGGCCCTCGACGACCCGCACCCCGCTCGACGTCACCTGGTCAGCGTGGGCCTTGTGGACGACGAGGTGACGGTCGGCGTGCGCCGCCACCTGGGCCAGGTGGGTGACGACGATGACCTGGCTCGTCCGGGCCAGCGCGGCCAGCCGCGCACCCACGTCGAGCGCGGCCCGTCCGCCGACCCCGGCGTCGACCTCGTCGAAGACGAAGGTGGGGACCTGGCTGCGTCCCGACCCCGCCGTCGCCACCTCGATGGCGAGCATGATCCGGCTGAGCTCTCCCCCGGAGGCCGCCTTGGCGACCGAGCGCGCGGGCGTACCCCGGTTGGCGGCCACCCGCACCTCGACGGTGTCGGCGCCCTCGGGGGACACGCGCAGGGTCTCGCCGCTGGGACCGGGCAGCTCGAGCCCGCCGTCGGCGCGGGGCTCGACGACGATCTCGACCCGGGCCTTGGCCATGCCGAGGTGGCCGAGCTCCTGCTCGACCGCTGCGGACAGCCGCTCAGCGGCCTCGGTCCGCGCGTGGGTGAGCGCGACGACCCGCTCGGCCAGCAGCGCGGCCGAGGCAGCGACCTGCTCGGTCAGCTCCTCGATGCGCTCGTAGGCTCCCTGCAGGCGCAGCAGCCGCTGGCGGGACTCGTCGCGGTGGGCGAGCACGGCGCTGATGTCGTCGCCGTAGCGTCGGGTCAGCTCCCGGAGGGCTGCGATGCGGGACTGGACCCCGGCCAGGCGCGTCGGGTCCGCCTCGACGTCGGCCGCGTAGGCCGACAGGTCGGTGGCCAGGTCGGCGGCGAGCACACCGACCTCCCCGAGACGCCGCTGGACGTCGGCGAGCTGCGGATCGTGCTCGGCGATCCGGCCGATCTCGTCCGCGGCCCGGGCGATCCGGCCGACGACGTCGTCACCGGCGAAGCTGTCCGGGTCGGACAGCAGTCGGTGCGCGGAGTCCGCGCCGGTGCGCAGCTCCTCCGCGTGGCCCAGGCGCTGCGCCTCGGCGGCCAACTCGACGTCCTCGCCCGCAGCCGGGTCGACCTCGTCGATCTGCTCGAGCTGGTGGGTGAGCAGCTCGACCTCGCGCAGGCGGGTGCGCTCGCCCTCGACGAGCTCGTCGAGCTCCCCCTTCGCGTCCTGCCATGCCGCGAAGGCCTCCTGCACCTGCTCGGCGGGGCCGGCCACGGCATCGCCGCCGAAGACGTCGAGCAGGGCCCGGTGCTGCGCCGGGCGCCGCAGGCGCCACTGGTCCGCCTGTCCGTGGACGGCGACGAGGCCTTCGCCGAGGTCGGTCAGCACGCCGACGGGGGCCCGGCGGCCGCCGACGTGGGCGCGGGAACGCCCGACGGCAGAGACCGTGCGGCTGAGCAGCAGCTCGGGCTCGTCGGCGACGCCCCCGGCCTCCTCGGCGGTCCGTCGCGCGGGGTGGTCCGCGTCGAGCTCGAGCTCGGCCTCGACGACGGCCTCGTCGCTCCCCGAGCGCACGAGACCGGCGTCGGCCCGCCCTCCGAGCACGAGACCGAGCCCCGTGACGACCATCGTCTTGCCCGCTCCGGTCTCACCGGTGACGACCGTCAGGCCGGGGTCGAGCGTCAGCGTCGCGTCCTCGATGACGCCGAGGTCGCGGATGTGCAGCTCGCGCAGCATGTCAGCCGCCCTGGCGGGAGCGGCCGCGCCACCCGTGGACGGAGAGGTCGAACTTCGCGACGAGTCGGTCGGTGAAGGGTGAACGGCTGAGCCGGGCGAGCCGCACCGGCTGGGCCGAGCGGCTCACCTCGATCCGCGCGCCGGGGGGCAGGTCGACGGCGCGGCGCCCGTCGCACCACAGGACCCCGTAACCCTCGGTACCGGGCACGAGGTCGACCGCCAGGTCCGAGGTCGGCGCGACGACCAGCGGCCGGGCGAAGAGCGCGTGGGCGCTGATCGGGACGACGAGCATCGCCTCGACCCCGGGCCAGACGACCGGTCCGCCGGCCGAGAAGGCATAGGCCGTCGAGCCGGTCGGGGTGGCCATGACGACCCCGTCGCAGCCCCACGTCGACAGGGGACGGCCGTCGATCTCGACCGTGAGCACGAGCATCCGCTCGCGCGAGGCCTTTTCGACCGTGACCTCGTTGAGCGCCCAGCTGCGAGCGATCTCCCGCCCGTCGAGGGTCGCGACGACGTCGAGCGCCATCCGCTCCTCGACGTCGTAGGCCCGCTCGACGATGTGGTCGACCGTGGCCTCGACGTCCTCGCGCTCGGCCTCGGCCAGGAAGCCGACGTGCCCGAGGTTGACCCCGAGCACCGGCACGTTGGCGCTGCGGGCCGTCTCGGCCCCGCGCAGGATGGTGCCGTCACCGCCGAGCACGACGACGAGCTCGACGTCGGCGGCCGGGTCGTCGCCGTCGTGGACGACGACGACGGGGTGGCGGCCCAGCGTGGTGTCCGCGAGCTCGCCCGCCGGCAGGCGCACCTCGATCCCGGCCTCGGTCAGGCGGTCGGCCACGCCGATCGCGACCTCCAGCGCTTCGGGTCGTCCGGGGTGCGCGAGCAGCAGCACCCGACGTCGGGTCGCGCTCATCGTGCCTCCTCCTGGGCCAGGTCCTCGGCGATCACCTGCTGAGCCTGCCACGTCAGCCCGACACCGCTCCGGCGGGTCAGGTGCACCAGGTACTCGTGGTTGCCCTCTCCCCCGCGCAGGGGGCTACGAGCCAGTCCCAGCACAGCGAAGCCGGCCTTGGCGGCCCCGGCGAGCACCCCTTCGATCGCCTCTCGTCGCGCTGTGGGGTCGGTGACGACCCCGCGACGGCCGAGCCCGTGCCGGCCCACCTCGAACTGCGGCTTGATGAGCAGCACCGCCTCTCCCTCGTCCGTGAGCAGCCCGTGGATCTCCGGCAGCACGAGTCGAAGGGAGATGAAGCTCAGGTCTCCGACGGCCAGCTCGACACGCCCGCCGATGTCCTCGCTCGTCAGCCCGCGGATGGATGTGCCGCTCAGGTCCCGTACCCGCGGGTCGGCCGCCAGCTGCGGGGCGAGCTGGTCGTGGCCGACGTCGAGCGCGATGACGTGCGCCGCCCCGTGCTCGAGCAGCACCTGGGTAAAGCCCCCGGTGCACGCGCCGATGTCGATGCAGCGGCGCCCGGCCACGACCGGGTCGAAGCTCTCCAGCGCGCCGAGGAGCTTGGCGGCGGCTCGACCGACCCAGTGGTCGCCGTCGGAGGTGACGCGCAGGTCGGCACCGGCGCAGATGCGCGCCGAGACCTTCGTCGTGGGCACGCCGTCGACCGTGACCTCGCCGGCCTCCACGAGCTGACGTGCCCGGGTGCGGCTGCGCGCCAGACCTCGCTCCACCAGGGCCTGGTCGAGCCTCGACGTCTCGGTCACGCGATCAGGACCCGAGGTCCGACAGCCGTGAGGTCAGGGTCGCGTGGACGGCCTCGCCCGCCGCCAGCACGGCATCGAGGTCTGCGGTGTCGACGGCGTCGAGGTCGGTGAGTGCGGAGTCGACGACCAGGTCCCCCGTCTCCGGGGCCGGCGTCACCTCAGAGGTCGTGTCGGTCTGGTCCTCAGGCACCGGGGTCCACCTCCGGGGTCGCCGCGGTCTTCTTCACCGGCGCCTTCTTCACCGGGGTCTTCCGGGTGACGGTCTTCTTCGCCGCGGTCTTCTTCGCCGGCACCTTCTTCGCGGTCTTCTGGGCTGCAGCCTTCTTCGACGGTGCCTTCGTGGCGGCGCCGGCTCCCCCTTCGTCTCGTGCTCGCAGCGTCGAGCTGAGCGCGTCGAGATCGGCCTGCTCCTCCTCGGGCCAGACCGACTCGCCCGTCTCCCGGTCACTCGGCGGCGTCGCAGCCGTGGTGACGAGCAGGGTGTCGGCGAGGCGCACGACGTCCAGCGCACGGTCCAGGGTGGTCTCGGTGACCTTCAGTCCCAGGTGGATGAGTCCGCGTAGGGGGTCCACGTCACTCCTCGGGGTCGGGTGGGACCACGCTACCCGTTGCCGAGGAGCGCTCCCGCGGTGTCAGCACCGATGCGGCCGGCGTCGACCTCCTGCCAGAGCACGTCGAGTGCTGCTCGCATCGCGTCGAGGCCCTCCCCCTCGACGACGAGACCGCCGTCCCACGTCGCTCGCCCGGTGCCACGGATGCACCATGAGCCGTCGCGCCGCGCCTCCGGGTACTCCTCGAGCAGACCCCGCAGGTCGGCGATGACGTGGGTGGGCCGCCTCTCCGGCGGAGCCGATGCGGCATCTCGCACCGAGTGCACTCCGGTCAGCACGAGAGCTCCGTCCATCCCCGTGGCGTGCGCACCCGCGATGTCGGTCTCGAGCCGGTCTCCCACGGCGAGCAGTCGGGCCGGCTCGACGCCCAGGCCTCGCGCCGCCATCGAGTACATCGGCGGGTGGGGCTTGCCGATCACCTCGGGGTCGACCTCCACGGCGCGACGCACTGCAGCCACGAGCGCTCCGTTGCCCGGAGCCGGCCCACGCTCGGTCGGCAGGGTGGCGTCCTCGTTCGTCACGACCCACCGTGCGCCGGCGCGCACGGCGTGGGCGGCCTCGCCGAGGTCCGCGGCGGTCACCCCGGCTCCGTATCCC
The DNA here is from genome assembly GCF_052114035.1 of Janibacter sp. RAF52. NCBI lineage: Bacteria > Bacillati > Actinomycetota > Actinomycetes > Micrococcales > Intrasporangiaceae > Janibacter > Janibacter sp. RAF52. The sequence continues at coordinate 440,865 of NZ_JBFRDY010000003.1, forward strand.
TGGAGCACGGCGACGACGGCGGTGCCGTCACCGGCAACAGTCGGGAGCAGCCCGACCTCGCCCAGGGACTTCGCCACCCCAGGGCCGCCCACGGCCATGACAGCGCTCCCCGGCGGGAGCTGCTCTCCGAGCACCTGCGCGGCCGCCCGCGACGACGTCAGCACGAGCTGGTCACGGACCTGCACCCCGAGAGACCGCAGTGCCTCGCCCACCGCATGCGGACTGCGCGAGGCATTGTTCGTGGCAAAGACCACGGGCACGGGCAGGGCGTTGATCGCCTCGACCGCGTGCTCGATCGCCGTGGGCCCGGCGACGACGACGCCGTCGAGATCACAGACCAGGCCGTCATAGCCGGAGATCAAGCCGAAGGGGGTCACGCCGACCCCGGCGCCTCGCCCTCACCCTCGGCGATGGCGACTTCTTCGAGGCGGACACCGTCGAGCTCCTCGACCCGCTCGATCGCGTCCGTCTCGCCGTCCTGGTCGGCCACTGCTGCCTTGGCAAACCAAGCCCGGGCATCGTCGTCGCGGCCGACCTCGAGGAGCGCGTCAGCGTACGCATACCAGACGCGGGCCGCCCAGGGCTTGTTGCCGACCTTGTCGACCTGACCCTGCAGTGCCAGCACGGCGGCCTGCGGCTGACCCATGTCACGACGGATCCCGGACCCGACGATGAGCAGCTCGACCTGCTCCTCCTGGCCCAGCTGGCGCGCCTCCGGCGACCCGAGGAGCTCGAGCGCCCGCGCCGGACGGCCCAGGCCACGCTCGCAGTCGACCATGAGGGGCAGCAGGTGCGACGAGCCGCTCAGGCGACGCACGGTCCGAAACTCGGTGAGAGCGCGCGCGAAGTCGCCCATCCGATAGGCCACGAAGCCCAGGGCCTCGCGAGCCGCCGAGACCCGGCCCGCCCGTCGCACGGCGGTCTCGGCATGCGCCAGGGCACCGTCCAGGTCCTCCGCCTCGAGGAGTGCAGCGACCATGACGAGGTGCTGGGCCACGCCCTCGGCGTTTTCCTTGCTCAGGGTCCGCAGCTGCTGACGGACGCTGCGTTCGATCTCGGCCCCGGTGACGTCCGGCGCGATCGCCGGCTCGGGCTTGCGCCCCTCCTTGGGCACCAGCCGAGAGCCTCCACGCGTGTTGTCGTCACCGTTGCGGTTCGTCCCGCCGCGCTCCGGACGAGCAGATCGGTCCTCACGGCCGCCCGCTGGCCGGCCACCGCCGGGCCGACCACCCTGTGGACGACCGCCGGACGGTCGGCCACCACCGGAGGGGCGTCCACCGGGTCGACCGGGGCGACCGCCGCCTCCGTGTCCACCACGACCACGATCCGGTCGGTTCGACCTCTCGTCCACGACCAACAACCTCTCTCGATCTGGGCCCCTGACAGGGCAACACTCCCCCGATGGAGCGTGGATTGCAAACATGTGGTGCCCGGGGATGTGCGAGAGCCCCCAACGACTCGTTGGGGGCTCTCGACTTCAATGTTTGTCCGGCTGCGTCCTACTCTCCCACACCGTTCCCAGTGCAGTACCATCGGCGCTGAAGGGCTTAGCTTCCGGGTTCGGAATGGGACCGGGCGTTTC